>CALBPG010000113.1 GCA_937899065.1 uncultured Allomuricauda sp. | reverse complement strand
AGAAGATGCTGGTTTCAGAATCTTGACCAAAGTGTCTGCCGTAATTCCGAAATCCCATGAACAACAAATCAAAACCGCCGACAACTTATGGTTAAAGGAAGAAAATGGTTTACTGTCCTTACAATTTAATAGTGGTTCGGAAGCTGTAAAAATTCCATGGACAAGTCTGCTGGTATTCGATTTTGAAACGCACCAAGCCTGTTGGCAAAAAGATAATCGTGGAGCGTATGGCATTGGCCTGTTGATTCCATCCGATAGTTCCTGTCCTGGAAATACAGTTACCCAACCCTTGGCAAAAGATAACCTAAACGAATATCTAAAGTTCCGATAGATGAAAAAACGAATCTTACTCCCAGTCTTATGCCTCTTGGCGCTATGCAGCTGCGAGGATATTCTCGAAGTGCAAGACATTTCCAATGAAAGTGTTGTACTGCTTGCTCCTGCGGAAAACACCGTAGTCACCGACAGCGTAGTCAACTTTGTGTGGAATGAAATTCCAGACGTTGACATTGATGCCTATCGCGTTCAAATCGCTACGCCTTCTTTTGAAAGTGCTGCGCAAATTGTTTTGGATAGTACCCTAACGCTGGATTCCACCTTTATAGGTACTCGAGTATCCCAGAAACTATCCAACAGAGCGTATCAGTGGCGGGTGAAAGCGATAAACTCTGCATTTGAAACTGCTTTTACGGTAAATGACTTTACCGTTGATGTACCATCAAACTAGGTCATTGGATGCAACAAAAACGCAAAACATATCTATTGTTGGCCCTTGTCGTAGTGGTTTGGGGTATTCTCGGGTTTCGTATTGTGAAAACCTTATCTCCCGATTCAAACAACAATGCGGTCGTTGTGAGTATGGCGGATATTAGCAATCCTGATATCAAAAACGATTCGAATGCCATTCGTCCGAAATAACGAGACCAATTTCTAGAGACTTGGTCAAAATCTGACAAGCCTGCTAAAACCAAAAAGAAGCTAAAAAAAGTCCCCCTCCAGCCTAAAATTCCTATCGTCTACTCTGGTTCCATGGCTGAAAACGGTAAAAAAGGGCGCATGTTTTTTGTTACCATCAATGGAAAACAGCACCTCATGAAATTAAATCAAACGGTAGAAATGGTACGCCTATTAAAAGGAAACAAACAAACCATAACCGTTAGGTACCCTGGTCACACGGAAACCATTGCCTTACAAAAATGATACGACCACGAAAAATAAAAGCAGGTGCACTCCAATTTGTACTATTCATCGGTGCTTTGGTAGCGGTATTGCTTTTCGCTTTCGTTCTTATCTCCCATGTACACGCAAAATTTCGTAAAAAGTCTGAGATTTTTGTTGACTTGATTCGAGCCAACGATGCTGCCCTGTATCAATCCCTTCAGTTGGATGGCTCTTCGCAATCCGATATACTCTTTACAGAAACCACTAAAGAAGGAAAACAAACCGAAGTGATTCGTGAACCTTGGGGCATTTTCGAAATCCGAAAATCTAAAGTCACCCATGGAAAATTAACCTATAGCAAGATAGCGCTGGTAGGTCATCAAAATGAAAAACGCCCAGCACTTTATCTAAAAGACAGACAAAGACCTTTGGTAGTGGCGGGTAGAGCAAAAATAATTGGAGATGCATTTCTACCGGAACGTGGTGTCAAAACAGGAAACATTGCAGGAAACGGATATGCTTATCAAAACTTGGTTTTTGGAAAACAAAAACGAAGTACTGAAGCGCTACCCAAATTGGAAGAGCTTCAAAAGAAAACCTTCTACGAATTGTCGGAAGGAAATATTCCTATAGTCAGCAATAACAATCTCGTTCAGGAGCTTAAATCGTTGAACAATAGCTTTTCACAACCCATTCAGATAATAGATGGCACACAACTGATTCTTGATGGCGTTCAACTTTCGGGACACATTATGATTAGAGCATCCCAAAGCATCGTCGTCAAACCCACAACCCAGTTGAAAGATGTCGTATTGATAGCCCCTAAAATAATCATAGCCTCAGGTACGCAGGGTAATTTTCAAGCATTCGCTTCCAAGCGCATTGAGGGTGGGCGAAACTGTAGTTTAACCTACCCCACGGTTCTGGCTTTGGTCGACCAAAGCATCAAAGAAACTGCCAGTTTGGAACAGGTTGGAATCCATATTGATAAGAATAGTACAGTTCGAGGTGTTGCCTGCTACTTAGAAAGTCATTTGGCTAAAATGCCGTTGTTCCCCAACATCAGTATAGCTGAAAACACCCTTATGATGGGGGAAATCTACAACCAAGGGGCGCTAGAACTGAAAGGACGAGTGGAAGGAAGTGTTAGTACCACTAGTTTCATTGCGATGGAACAAGGAGCTATTTACCAAAACCATTTGTACAACGGTCAAATCGATATCAAATCTTTGCCCAATTCGTATGCGGGACTTTTATATGCAAATGAATCTCCAAGTGCTGTTATGAAATGGTTGTACTTGGAATAATAAGAGCTTCTACCCTGATGGAAACCTTGGTCGCTTCGGTGCTCATCGTTATCATTTTTATGGTTTCTAGCTTGGTTTTGAATACTGTTTTTCAATCGCATATGGATGACGGTAAAACATCTGTTCGACAAGAACTTTTATGGCTTGAATACCAGTACGAAAATCAAAAGTTACCGCTACCCTATTTGGAAAAACAAAAAGATTGGACCCTTACGGTTTCACAGATAAATTCAGAAGAACCTGTTTTTCAAGCTATTAAAGGTGAAGGTGAAAACAAAATTGTAGTTCAGCTTTGAAAACGACTCCAAAAATAAAGGCCTTTACCTTAAGTGAAATGCTCGTGGTGTTGCTCATCACCACCATTGTTGTGAGCATGGCTTTTATGGTCTTACGTTTGGTACAACAACAAATGCATGCAATTCAAAACAACTACACCGTTTCGCATCAAATTCATGATGTAAAGCAACGCCTGTGGATGGATTTCAATCGCAATGACGACATATGGTTTGATAGGGAAACCAACCAACTTTTGTTCAGTAACCCGGTTCGTCCACAAACCTATCGTTTTGAAGAAGCCCATACTATTATGGACAACGACACTCTTTCAATTACCATTACCGAAAAGCGCTTCTACCTCCTGGGAACAGAAACAAAAGATGGACCCATTGACGCAATGAAGCTCGTGTTATCCTCAGGAAAACAAAATCATGAAGTCTTCGTTCGAAAAGAAAACGCCGCAACGGCACAAATGAATTTAACGTCATGGGATTCAAACTAGAACCATCTATTCCAAAATCAGAAACGAACCAGTCCCTGGAAGGGTTGGACCGTTTACTTAAAAAGGAAATCGTTCTCTTTGGTAAGGGCTTTGGCAATACCAAAAAAGAACATTTTTACACCGAACTAGGGGTTCTGGTCAAAGCAGGAATTCATCTGCGTGAAGCATTGCAGATTTTATCGGAAAACCAAAAAAAGAAAAATTTAACTGAACTGTACCAGAACATGGTAGAGGATTTGGATGCGGGTCAATCATTTTATCAAGTACTTCGAAAAAGAAGATTCTTCACGGAGTATGAATGTTATTCCGTTCAAATAGGAGAAGAAAGCGGACGTTTGGATGAGATCTTAGAAGAGCTCGGTTCATTTTTTGGTACCAAAAACCAACAGCGTAAGCAACTTATCAATGCTTTAACCTATCCGGCCATCATTTTTGCCACAGCCTTTTTGGTAGTGGTGTTTATGCTGCGGATGGTAGTTCCGATGTTTGAAGACATTTTTAGCCAAAACCAAGTAAAGTTGCCTGTGCTCACCCGATGGATTATTGCGGCATCCCACGGTATTGAAAAGTATGGTCTTTTGGCTTTACTGTTATTGGCAGGGGGAATAGTTTCATTTCGTTTCTTTTTGAAAAATGAGGCCTTTCAAGCAAAAAAAGATGCATTTCTGCTTAAACTTCCCATCTGGGGACCTTTCATTAAATGTTTGTATTTGGCTCAATTCACACAAGCTATGCACCTATTGACTACTTCAAAAGTACCGATGATAGAAAGTGTAAAAATGACTCGGAAGATGATTGGTTTTCATCCCCTAAAGCAAGCTTTATCCCATATGGAGTCAAGAATCATCTCTGGAGATAATTTGGCAGAAAGTGTAAAAGATATTCCCCTTTTCGACGCAAAAATGGCCTCTTTGATGAAAGTGGCTGAAGAAACCAATCAAACGGAATACATTTTTGAAAGACTGCAAAGTCAATATCGTTCCGATTTACAGCAGAAATCAAAGTTATTATCAACCCTAATGGAGCCGGTAATCATCGTTTTCGTTGGAGCATTCGTCGGTGTGATTTTAGTATCGATGTATTTGCCTATGTTCCAATTGAGTAGTGTTCTGGGATAACTACTTCAACAATACGATATGCACATCAGCAGTAAGCAAGGTCTTTCGCGTTTTTAAATCCCTTTTTTTCTCCAATTTAACGTGTTCCAAACTTCCAAAACCCTGCTTTAATTCCAAAGCATGAAGGGTTTTAAGCATTTCATTGAATCCGCCACCCAAAGTCACTCGGTAGGTCTCCTTTAGCCCATTTTCATCTTCGTGAATATGAGGTGCCGTGAAATCTTTTATGACCACACCATGCTTTGCATTCTCTTGATTTAAAAAGGCCAAAAGGTCACCTTGGAAAGAGTTTCCGCTTAAATCAAGCGCCTTTAAATGCACATCAAGTGCTTTGTTCTTCTGATGCAAATTCGCCAGTTTTTCGGGTATCTTATCTTGAAGCAGTGCCTTTTCACTCAAATCAAGATAAGTGCTTCTAGCCGCAAATGTCTTTTTAAAACCAAATTGGTAGCACAAAAAAAACAAGGCCATGAAGCCGGCTAACAGAAGTTTATTCCTTTTATCCATCTGCTTCGATTTCAAGGGTTATAGTGAAGCGGATACCAGATTTGGGAGCATTTCCATAGTCATCAATAAATACCCCTTTCACCCAAAGCCTATCTTCAAGAGCGCGGGTCCATAACAAAAAGTCCTGTTCGTTACGCGCTGTTCCTTCTATCAAGATTTTGCTTTCCTCTAATAAAATGGGTTTGTTGGGACGCACTTGATTGAGCAACGGATGATACTCAAAACGGTCCAATAAAATGGAAGACGGGATGCGTTGGGCCACTTGGTCAAAGTACCAACTGGAACGCGTGTTCCCCATGCGCTGTAAGGTTTCCAATTTTTCTTGCTTTGAAACGACCAACTTTTCCAATTGTTTGGTTTTAATGATTTGCTCTTGATTTAACGCTTGGGAATCTTGAAAGGTATTGACCTTATCTGTATAAAAAGACCATCCTAAAAAATTCATCAGCAAAAGCGCAAAACAAAGGAACAAACCGTACTGAACGCCCAATGTGAAAAAGCGTTGGTTATAAAAACTGTTGGACAATCCCTTTGCCAAACCCTCAGTATTTCCGTTGATATCAACTCCTTTAATATCGGATAGGATTGATGCGAAACCAAGAAGACCAGAGGAGGAAATTTCAATTCCATTTATGGTTTGTGAACCAGCTTCATTTGAATCGGATGGACTGAGTCTAATCAGACTTTTTTCAGAAAAGGCACCCAAAAATCCAGAGAAGATAATTTCTCCGTCTATCCATTCAGCAATTTGCTCAATGGCTAGAGGACCTAGACTTAACGCGTAAGGCTGGAGCTTCAAATCGGTAAACTTTTTCAGCCAATTCTCTAATACGGACTTTTTCGTCAGGGCAATGAAATCTGAACTTTTACAAGAAATCGTCTGGTAGTAAAACTGCTCACGGTCAAGATTCGGAAAAGCAAAGGCAAGCTAATCAGGAGCTGATTACTGACCCGTTTTAGCTACTGATTTGAGTAGCACCTCATTGGTGTTCAAAATCAAAAAAATTGGAATATGCTTCTTGGTTTGACCAGGAATTTCATCCAGATTCTTGAACGTTTGTTCCCTTACCAGATGAAGTTCTCCCTTGCTTTTTCGTAGTTCCAACAGATGAAAATGTTCGCCTTCTGGAGAAGTAGTTATCTCCAACGAATAAAATCGATTTCCTTTGACAGTATGTAAAATGCGTTGGACCAAAACCTTAGTATATGACCGTTGGTTTGATTAGAATCGTAAGCTTCTGCTTGGTGTCTTCTCTTTTGCGTTTGATGATCAACCATTTAATAACAGGTATACGTGCAAGATAATTAACTCCAGTACCTGAATCTTT
>CALBPG010000112.1 GCA_937899065.1 uncultured Allomuricauda sp. | reverse complement strand
AAAGCAAAAGCTAGCGGACGTTCGGCACAAAACGATGCATCTCGAGATGGCTTTTACTGGCACGGCAACATTATGCCAGAAAATGCAGGCATTGACCATTTTACTTATAGTGACAAAAAAGCCAAGGAATTACGTAAACTTGGATTTGGGGTGGTCAACACGCACATTCAAGACGGTATAGCACGAGGAACTGGTGTTCTGGTAGCACTTAACGACGACGGTGACGCTTCTCAGCGCATTTTGGATGATAAATCCGCACAATACTTCTCTTTCCAGAAGAGTATTGCCAAACTACAAAGCTATCCGACTTCGCTTATGGGCGCTACGGCACTTTTAAGGCAGTTATATCATGATGCAGACTGGTACGGCAAAGGAAATGTAGAGACCAAAGACCGCTCTATTGAAGCACTATTGGCGAATAAACCTTTACCACAAATTTTTGCCGCTGGTAGTAATGGTAATGTTTTGCGGGCCAACGCTATCGGAAAACAATTCAACGTGCCCTATACCATTATGGGTGCAGGCGATGAGTACGAGTATTTGACCAAAATCAAAGGTTCTGGAGCACAATATATCATTCCTTTGAACTTTCCTAAGGCATATGATGTTTCGGACCCGTACCAGGCACAATATGTCAGTCTTAAAGACATGCGACACTGGAACTTGGCTCCGAGCAATCCCAAGAAATTAGCAGATGCCGATGTTGATTTCGCATTCACTTTACACGGGTTGGAATCCCAAACAGAATTCAAGGATAAGTTGGCTAAAGCAATTGCGCATGGGCTTTCCAAAACCAAAGCCTTGGAAGCGTTAACCACACTGCCGGCGAAAGTCTTGGGCAAAAGTGCGATGCTTGGAACTTTAGAACCTGGAAAATTTGCGAACTTCATTATAACTTCTGGTGATGTTTTTGATAAGGAAACCACCCTTTACGAAAACTGGGTTCAAGGCTCCAAAAATGTGATAACGGATATGGCCTTGACTGATATCAGAGGAGATTACACTCTAAAAGTGGGCGGACAAACTTTTGATGTTGCCATTAAAGGACAACCCACAAGTCCCAAAGTTTCCGTGAAAAGAGATACCCTTTCTTTCAAAAGTAAATCCAGTTATGCGAATAATTGGTTGAACCTATCTTTCAATGAAGGGGAAAAGGTCTACCGTTTGAACGCCTTAGTGGGTGACAATTCGAAAGCCATCTCCGGAAAACTCATTCAGCCCTCAGGTGCTGAAGGTAGTTTTGTGATGAACCAAACCAATGCTTTTTCAGCTGAGGAGAAAAAAGAAAGTGATAGTAGCCTTCCCGAAACGGTATCCGTAATGTACCCTAATGTTGGTTTGGGACAAGCAAGCCTTCCCAAAACCGAGAACATCTTGTTCAAAAATGCTACGGTTTGGACCGGTGACGCCATTATGGAAAATACCGACGTCCTAGTGAAATCAGGCAAAATCAGCAAGATAGGTTCCGGATTGAACTTAGGAGGTGCTAAAGTGGTTGACGCTACAGACAAACACCTAACTGCAGGAATCGTTGATGAGCACTCCCATATTGCCGGACTTTCCATCAACGAGGCAGGACACAATTCTTCTGCTGAAGTCCGAATGACCGATGTGGTAGACCCTAAAGATGTAGACATCTATAGAAATCTTGCGGGGGGAGTTACTACCATTCAGTTGCTTCACGGTTCGGCCAACCCTATTGGCGGACAATCTGCCATTCTCCGCTTAAAATGGGGAGAAGACGCGGAAGGATTGGTTTTTCAGAAGATGCCGAAGTTCATCAAGTTTGCCTTAGGTGAAAATGTAAAGCAATCCAACTGGCAGAGTTATTCGCGATTCCCACAAACCCGTATGGGTGTGGAACAAGTTTTCATGGACTACTTCCAGCGGGCCAAGGAATATGATGCGTTGAAAAAAAGCGGTAAACCCTTCCGTTATGATGAAGAAATGGAGACCATTGCGGAGATTTTGAGAGGAGAACGTTTTATCAGTTGCCACTCCTACGTACAAAGTGAAATCAATATGCTAATGAAAGTCGCTGATAAATTCGACTTTACAGTGGCCACATTTACCCACATTTTGGAAGGCTACAAAGTAGCAGATAAGATGGCTGAGCACGGTGTTGGTGGTTCAACCTTCAGCGATTGGTGGGCCTATAAATATGAGGTGAACGATGCGATTCCATATAATGCGGCCATTATGGCTGAACAAGGCGTAACCGTAGCCATCAATAGTGATGATGCCGAAATGTCAAGAAGGCTTAACCAAGAAGCTGCAAAAACCGTTAAATACGGAGGCATGTCTGAAATCGAGGCTTGGAAAACCGTAACCCTGAATCCAGCCAAGCTGCTTCATGTAGACGACCGTGTCGGTAGTATTGAAGTAGGAAAAGACGCTGATTTGGTCCTTTGGTCCGGACACCCCATGTCTGTTTATACCAAAGCGGAAAAAACCTTGATTGAAGGTGCCGTTTATTTCGATTTGGAAAAAGACAAAGTACAACGGGCTGCCATTCAAGAAGAGCGAAGCAAACTCATTGCATTGATGTTGGATGCTAAAGCCAAAGGCGCCAAGACGCAAAGCCCAAAACAGAACCAAAAACCAAAGTACCACTGTGATAGTTTATAAGATGCACGTTATGAAAAAAATACAATCCTATTTTTACATACTCCTTTTGTGCATCGCACAAGTAGGATTTGCCCAACAGACCCCGGCTGGACCGCAAAAAACAGCGATTTCCATTACAAACGCTACAGCCCATGTGGGCGACGGTACAATCATTGAAAATTGCACCTTGGTTTTTGAAGATGGCAAAATAACCACTCTAGGCGGTGCTGAAACCACAACCAAAGGCGAAGTAATTGACGCTTCTGGAAAGCATATCTATCCAGGATTTATAGCTCCAGGAAAATCGCTCGGTTTGATTGAAGTTGACGCTGTTCGGGCAAGTAATGACCAAGACGAAATTGGTAGTTTAATTCCCAACATTCGCAGTATCATTGCGTATAACGCCGAATCCAAAGTGGTCGAAAGTATGCGGCCCAATGGAATTTTGTTAGGACAAGTCACGCCTAAAGGAGGGCGAATTTCAGGTACCTCTTCCATTGTTCAATTTGATGCTTGGAATTGGGAAGATGCTGCCGTGAAAACCGATGATGGCATTCATTTGAATTGGCCTGGAACCTACAGAAGAGGACGTTGGTGGATGGGCGAACCCAATGGTTTCCTTCCCAACAAAAAATACCAAGAACAAGTCGTTGAAGTCATGGATTTTGTTAACAATGCCAAAGCCTACGGATTAGCCGCTGCGGAACAATACAATGGACCTTTTGCAGCCATGCAAGGCCTATTTTCAGGAGAACAACGCCTTTACGTCTACGCGAACGGAGAGAAGGAAATCATTGACGCAGTGACCAAACTTAAGGCCGCAGGAATTACTCATGTCATTTTGGTGGGTGGATATCAAGCCCACAAGGTTACGGATATCCTAAAAGCAAAAGACATTCCTGTTTTGGTAAATTTTACGCATAGCCTCCCCTATTTCGATGATGATGATTACGACTACACCTATAAATTGCCTAAAACCTTGGTGGATGCTGGCCTAACAGTTGGGTTACAAAATGCTTCCGCTTCTAATTTCCAAACACGTAATTTGCCTTTCTATGCCGGTCAGGCCGCTGCGTTTGGATTGGAAAAGGAAAAAGCGTTGCAGCTGATTACAGGTAACAATGCCAAGATTCTTGGGATTGATAATAACTACGGTACTTTGGCTATCGGAAAAAGTGCAACCCTTTTCATCTCGGAAGGTGACGCTTTGGATATGCGAACCAATCAACTTTCCAGAGCTTTTATTGACGGAAGGGATATTTCGCTTGAGACACATCAAACCGAATTGTGGAAACGATACTCTAAAAAGTACGAAGGAAAATAGATTCGATATTAACCTCGGAATGACGTAGAACAAAAAAGCGCCCAATCGGGCGCTTTTTCATTTTATCTTATTTTAAAGAAACATTCACTGCTCTGTCGGGTCTTTGATAGTACGCTTCGGGTTGCGAAGTCTCGCTTAAGGTTACCTTTTCAAAAGGCAGGTTATTTCGAGCCTCCTTCATTTCAAGTCCTTCATAGGTAAACCAGCTGATTTCTTTAGGCAACACCACATTGTCTACCGTCTGCCAAGTGTGGTATTGAATCCACTTTACGGTATCGCTTTTTTCATCTTTACCATAGGTAACCGTATACCCCAACCAAGCCATTTCATAGGTTTCCGGGTCATAATGCAGGTAATACTCGTCTTTGGAAGAAGCACCAACGCCATCATCATAAGCAATTCGAATTCCAGGGTATTCTTTCCCTTCAAAAGTGATGTTTTCTGCTGCGCTGTATTGAATACCAGGGTCAGTCAATATAAAAGGCATCGCATAGAAATAAAACATCAAATTGTGATAAAAACCAGCGTCACCCTTATACATTTCTTCGGGGTCATTTAACCAAACGCCTACCCTATCATTTCCTAAGGTGAATTTGTCAGTTTCCACCTTATCCAAACGGGTTTTCAAATCCGTGGTGTGGGTTTCAGGCAATTCAGGTTTGGGTAAAGTGAAAGTTAATGTGCGTTGTTTTTGCCATTGTTCTAATCCGCCGTGAACCGTAAGAACGCTATCCAATTCAGCGGGCCACGGATGTTCAGCCATTGGCTCTTGTTTCATCTCCATCTCTGGAGGTGGAGTAGTTTCTTTCTTTTCGGAATTGTTCTTGCAAGAAAAGACCATCATCACAAGAAGGGCAAGCAGTATTCGGTTCATGATTTTTTAGTTTGGTAGTTTGGTCGCAGCCTTTCCTTCAAGATTACAAGAAACTGTATTTTTGGTTCGTGGGGAACATCAAACACATCAGTAGCGCGCAGAATCCGCTGATAAAAAACATACTGCTGCTCGAAGAAAAGAGCAGAGAACGTCGAAAAAGCGGCCTTTTTGTGTTGGAAGGTCAGCGTGAACTGCAATTGGCTGCCGCAGGAAAATATCAGATTGAAACTCTTTGTTTTGTTTCCAATCTTTTAGGTTCATCCCAAACTGAAATGGTCGAATCTTTTCCAAATGCTGATTTGGTCGAAGTTACTCAAGAGGTCTATACCAAAATTGCATACCGCAACTCCACTGAAGGGGTTTTGGCCATCGCACGCGGCAAATCGCATGACTTGGATCAATTGCAATGGCAATCCGAAAATCCTCTGATTTTGGTCGCTGAAGCCCCTGAAAAACCAGGAAACATTGGCGCACTTTTGCGTACGGCTGACGCCGCCGACCTTGATGCGGTCATCATTGCAAGCCCAAAAAGTGACGTGTACAACCCTAACATCATCCGTTCGAGTTTGGGATGTGTATTCCCCCAATCCATAGCAACAGGAAGCACTG
>CALBPG010000111.1 GCA_937899065.1 uncultured Allomuricauda sp. | reverse complement strand
CAATTACTTCCAATACAAGATGCTTGGAGAAGCGATAGTTCAAATTGAGGTCCGTCAAAAAATAGCCGGACGCCACCAAAGAAAAGTCTTCGTTGGCAGCCCGGTCCCTCAAATACCGATAACGCAATCCTCCCGAAAGCCCTTTTTCATTGGAAATCCCAACACCTCCTGCCAAAGTGAAATTAGGCGCCAAGGGAATGTAATCCTCGCCAGAGGGTGATTCAAGACTCCTTGCATGGGAAAAGGTCGCATCTGTGAAGCAGTACAGATTGTTTTTGAATTGACCTCGGAATCCTAGGTCAACTCCGTAACGTCTAGATTTTCCGCTGGGCTCTACTACGCCTTCATCCCCTACATACACCAATTCATCATCGGAAAACAAGGTCCAAGCCGTAGCATTGACCACTAGACTGGGCTAAGGTTTCCATAGGGTTCCTACATCTACACCAAACGCTTTCGCCAACAAGTTGCTTGAACCAAAAACCACCGAGCGGGTATCATTGGAATGGAAACCATAACTGGCTTTTACAAAGTACTGCGAACGTTCATTTGGACTATACTGAACGCTTGCTTTGGGAGAAAGTATAGTTTGGCTTTCTTCCAGTTTAGACGTAGTGTTGGTCAAAGCATTCTGATATTCAAAAGAAATTCTATCTAAACGCATACCGGTCTGAAAAGACCATTTGTCAAGATTTAGTTTAGTGTCTAAAAAAAGAAAGTTGTTGTTTTCGGTGATATCTCCTAGCTGAATGCGTTCAAGAACAGTGGTTCTATCCAGCATTCTGGACAAATCGTTATCCCGCACCTCATCCAATCGGAAGCCCAGGCCAATACGAGATGTCAGATTGGCTTCTCCCAATTCCATCTTATTTGAAAGTTTTACTGTGGTTCCAAAAAGATTTCGGCGCTCTGACTGTCTGATTCTATCGCCATTTTCAGGGTCATTCAGAAAAAATGTGAAATTGGAAAACAATTGAAAATCATAATAACTCCAATATGAAGCGATATCTAGGTTCAAATCTTGACCTACGGTTCCAACATAGTTAGCCCCTAGAGTTGTCCTTGTCGTATTGCCCCCCTCCGTGGCATCAATGGCCCCAAAACGACCTATCTGACCTGAAGCAACGGCACGTTCAGGGATTTGACCCGAAGCATCCCAGCTACTGTCAAAATATTGTCCCGAAAAAGTTAACGCGTTGCCGTTATCAAATTGATATCGATATTTCCCGGAAACGTTCAACCGTTCAAAGTCTTGTGGCGCATCAAAATAGCCTTCTGAAAAAAGTGCTTCTGTAGCGAAATACGCCTTTTGCTTGGGTGTATTCAGAAGATTGAACATGGCCAAAGCCCTATTGCGCCCAAAGCTTCCACTTTCTAGCCGAAGTTGGTTTTCTTCCAAGATAGATTTGGTTTTGAAATCCACATAGCCAGCAGTCGCAAAGTTTCCTTGCTCAATCGAATGAGGGCCTTTTCCAAAATCCAATGCCGCAATAGTTTCCGGAATTACATGGTGCAAATCAGAGTAGCCCTGCCCATGCGCATGTGAAACCATATTAACCGGTATTCCATCAACAGTAAGACGAATATCCGTTCCATGGTCAAGGTCAAATCCCCTTAGGAAAATCTGCTCAGCTTTCCCTCCCCCCGCGTGTTGCGCAATGAAAATACCCGGTACCTTTTGTAAAATTTCTTGTGAGGATTTCACTGGAATTTGAGCTACATCCACTTTTAAAAGCTGTGTCAAAACTTCAGTATCGGGTCGTACAACCACTTCTTTCAGTTGATAAGCACTTTCAGACAGTTTGATTACCAGATTGTTTTCAAAATCTTGTTTTTTGATACGCAGGCTACTTTTTTCATAGCCCAACGCTCCAAAACGCAATACCGTTCCTATTTCGGCACTTTCCAGTGTAAACCGTCCCGTATTGTCGGTATAATAATAGCAACTGCAGTTTTCTTGAAAAACGTATCCATTTTCGATGGGAATACTCGCCTCATCTACTAAAGCACCTCTTAATATTTGTTGAGCACTAGCGGAGAAAACCATTCCAAAAAACGCCCAAATACCCAAACAAAAGCGTAAAGTGTTCTTTTTCATAATGCCTTTATAGCGTAGCGATTTCCTCAGTCATTAAAGGCCCCAATTCAAACGCAGCTTCGCTCAGCGATTCCTTGATTTCAGCTACTTTTTTGGTTTTTCCTTTGGCCTTAAAGATTTCAGCCATGTGGAAAAGGGCAACGGGCTCCTCTGTTTGTCCTTCAACCTCCTGCTGAATAATAGCATAGGCTTTCTCCAAATTACCGGACTTAAAGTGACTATATGCCAGCCAATCATAGGTTTCGGGAGTAGTACGTTGCATTACTTCAGCTTCGGCCAATTCCAAAGCCTTGGTAAATTCTTCGTCATTCAGATAGATTTCCAAACGGTGGGTATTGTACATCGCGCCGTAGGAAGGTTGGGCAGCTTTTTTCAAGAAAGCTTCTAAGGTTTTTCCTTTAAGTGCAGTATCCCCCATAAAATCCGCAATTTCTGATTTGAGCAAATCAATACTTAGCGATTGATTGTATTGTTCTGTACTATTCAGAATATCCATTGCGCTTTGGGCATCCTGTTCATGCGCATATAAAATCCATGCGATTCCCTTCTTGGCATAGGCATTTGAGGGTTGAAGGGCCAGAGCGTTTAGATAAGAATCATACGCATCTGAGATGCGACCGGCGTGACCGTAAAAATCTCCAATATTCGTGTAACACCAAACCAGTAACTGGCTGTTCTTGGCATCTTCAGCTTTGGTTAATGCCTTCTCCATAAATCGGATGGTGGTATCGATATCACCCAGATGGTCATTCCATTTGGCTGCGCGAATGAGGTAGCCAAAATCAGAAGGATTGGTCAAGGCATGCAAATAGGATTTAGCAGTAATGTATTCACCCAATTCCATATGGATATCGAACAACAAACCTTGAGTGGCCTTTAATCCACCGCCTAATGTTTTGGCTTCCTCCGCCAAAGGTAACGCCTCTTTAAAACGGTGTTGACTGATATAATTTCGTGCTAGCGCACGTAAAAATCCCGCTCTACCGATTGCTGCATGTTCTACAGCTTTTGCCAAAGAAGCCTCGGCCTGCTTTAAAGCGTTGATATCTCCAGTTTCATTAAAAATACGGGTGTATTCTCTTGCCACGTTACCCAGTGCTAGGGTTTGTGTGCTGTCTGATTTGATTTTGGCATCCCAAAGGTCAAAAAATTTGGAATTTGATGGAACCGTGGTTTCAGCGAGATAAGTCTGATAGTCCTCGCTATTGGTTTTGAATGTTGGGGTTGAATTACAGGCACAAAGGAGTACTGCAATCATCCCATAAATGATTTGTTTCATGCTGTTTGTTGTTTGTTGTGGTAAATAGGGAGAGGCGAAAGCCCCTCCCCTCTTTCTCATAGCGTAAATGCTATTCAGGATTCCCTAGGTACGGGAATGTATCAGAAAGTGTAGCTGTTAAACCTACTCCATCCGAGGTCAAACGTGGTAAATCTGGTGTGCCGTCGCTATCCAAATCTTGTCCGCTGAAACGGTCACCTTGTGCACCCCCAAAGAATAGAATCAAGGATACATCAATAATGTCATCGCTTGGGGTTCTTCCGGTTAAGGCTACTTCATCTCCATCCGGCACTAGAATAATTCCGTCATTGTCAAAATCCGTTCCGGGATTAAAATAGGTAGTGGGCAAATCTGGCGCTACTTCCAATACATCTGCAGCAAGCACAGTGGTCAAGGTTGCGGCATCAAGACCTAAGATGTTGTTCTCATAATTAACCGCCATGGGGTCGAGACCCAATTTTAAAGCATATACATCATGGTACTGTTCCAAGCGTGCTTCAAAACCTTGTTGAAAGATTCCAACCATTTCAGAAGGAATCGCTACGTTATGCGCATCTTTTACACTCGGCATTCCGTCCATATCAAAACTTAAAGTTGTATTGATTCCAGGACGTCCCATAAAGTCAACTTGACCAAAAGTTCCTGAAAAATCGATTGGCATCATACCATCGTCATCATCCATCATCATATCCATATCATCAGGGACGATTGTATTGTCATCATCACTACAGGCAACAAAAGCCATAGCGAAACATAATATCCAAAGTGGAAATTGAATTTTAATTCGGTTCATTCTCTTGTGTTTACGATTATTGTTTACGGTTTGTGGTGACCCATGTTTTGTAGACCGTCAGTCCCAATGCATTGGTTGCTGTGGGTGTTCCCAATAAAGCATTCGGGATTTCAATAGCGATGGACAGCGTGTTGGCCCCATCAAAAGTGTCTTCAGCTTCTCCTACCGGGAGAAAACCACCCGGAGCAGAATCCAATTCAGCAGAAATCACTGCATTGAATTGAAAAAAGTCAAAAAAGAAAGGGTCCTGTCGCGGGCCTGCAAATAAAGAAACTCCATCAGCTGTGGTTTCCACGGTCGCGGTTTCGGCTGAAATCGCAACATCACCTAAAGGCGCATCGACCAGTACTGCACTGTTCAAACCGGTTTGGTCTGGAGCAACTGGCCCAAAAAAGTACATTCTACCATCTCTTGGAATGGCTTGAATTACTTGGTCTTCTACCAAATCCCCATCAAGGTCAATGTTGATTTCGGTCAGCACATCCTCGTCAAAGGTTCCATACGGAAGCTCGGGAAGGACATCGGATTGCACGTCGACTACGAATACGGTGTTATCCGAACCTTCCGTAGGCTCAAAGGCGAAGAAGTCAGCAATGTCCGAGGTTGTTCCAACGGTACCGGGTGCATCGATATGGTCAGCGGATAATAATATTCCGCCTGCAACCAACAATGCCAAACCGGCCGCTGCATACTTAGTTGTT
>CALBPG010000110.1 GCA_937899065.1 uncultured Allomuricauda sp. | reverse complement strand
TTTTTTTTTTCTTTGCTTCTCTTGTTTTATCCTTCCCTTTTTGTTTTTGGTGAAGAGAATCAGTTTGTCTTCCTCCAAGAATTCATCCGCTAGCTTTTCAGCTATGCCCAAATACCCTCCTGGATTATCCCTAAGGTCTAGTACTAGTTTACCAGCGCCTCGTAATTTCAATTTTCGAATAGCGTCTTTGAATTCTTTGAAGGTAGATTCCGCAAAACGATTGATTTTGATATAGCCCATATCACGAGTCAACATGTAGTACGCTTCCACACTCTTGATGGGTACTTTGTCGCGTCGTACGGAAACCCTAAACTTTCTGTTTTCAGCCTTTCGATAGACATTCAACTCAACCTTAGTGCCTGATTTACCTTTCAACTTTGAAACCACCTCATTGTTGGGAATTCGTTTTCCGAAAAGGGTATCCTTGTTCGCTAAGAGGATTCTATCTCCAGGTTTGATTCCTGCAATATGGCTAGGACCGTTTTTGATAGTCCTTATCACGGTTATGGTATCGCGATACATATAAAAACTGATACCAATGCCAACAAAATCACCTTTCATGCTCTCGGAAACTTCCTCCATTTCGCTTTTTGGAATGTATACTGAATGCGGGTCGAGTTTCCCCAAAATATTGTTTACCGTAACATCTACAATGCTGTCGGTATCAATCTCATCTACATACTCATAGTCGATGTAATCGATAAGGCGATTGAGCTTGTCTTTCTTAGAGTTTGTGGAAAAAAGCTTTTCAGGCGTATCGTCAAAATGCAACTTACCTCCTATGAAAATTCCAACCGCTACAGCAAGCGCGAGAAGTGTTGGCCATATGTAATTATATTTCTTATCCATGTTTTTTCTTCGTCATGCCATCTCTTCCAATATGGGCAAATGGTCAATTACAACTCCTGCACGTTCCAAAAACCGAAGCCCAGAATCATCTTTATAAGCAGTTTGATAAACAACACGTTTTATGCCAGACTGGTGAATAAGCTTGCTACATTCGCGACAAGGTGATAAGGTTATGTAAAGTGTTGCCCCTTGGCAAGATTGCGTGGAGGACGCAACTTTCAGAATAGCATTGGCTTCGGCGTGGAGCACATACCATTTGGTGTAACCTTCTTCGTCCTCGCAATAGTTTTCAAATCCTGTGGGAGTGCCGTTATACCCATCGGATATGATCATGCGGTCTTTTACAATGATTGCCCCAACTTGTTTGCGCTTGCAATGGGAAAGCTTACCCCACTCCCGAGCCATTCGTAAATAGGCTCGATCGTATTTCTCCTGTTTTGTTCCGTTCATGCCTTGGGGCTATTGTACGTAATCTAAGATACCTGCTTTGGTGGTATCCTACAACCTTATTCGATGAAATTTAACGTAATCCCTAATTGGGAAACGTATCAATGAGCAGGGGTATTGTGATGCAAATGACCAAAGCGGAAAGTCCAAGTATCACGTAGGATGGTTTTAACTTCAAAACCTTCGTCAACACAAACGATAAGGCCAACAGTGCCAAAATCACCGTTACTTGCGAGACCTCAATGCCCGCAGCGAAACCTAAAAGGGGTACAATTTTGTCTTCTTCCTCGGCCACTATCATTTTAAAATGGTTGGAAAACCCAAAACCGTGTACAAAACCGAAAAAAGCAGTAGCCAATCCATGGAGATAAAGGCTGGTATGCATTGAACCCTTTTTCACATAAATGCCATTGAAAAGCGCAGTCAATAGAATCGTTACTGGAATCAGGAATTCAATCAGTCCCACATCTACAGTAAACACCTCGTAAACGGATAAGGCCAACGAAAGGCAATGTGCTACGGTAAAAATGGTAGCCAGGACCAAAACACTTTTCCATTTTTTAAAAGAAAACGGAATGGCCAGCGCAGCTAAAAAGAGAATATGATCATAAGCGTTGGGGTCCAGGACGTGTTTTAAGCCCAACTCAAGGTAAAACCAAAATTGCTCCATGCGATACTAGGTTAGGTAAAGAAGCTCAAGTTACGGAATCCCCCGCTCGTTTTGAATGGTTTCGTAGGCCTTTTGCACTTCTTTAAACTTTTCCTCCGCTCCCTTTTTAATGGCCTCATTTTCGGTAACCACTCGGTCAGGGTGATACTTTTTGGCCATTTTGCGATAGGCTTTTTTGACCTCATCGTCGGTAGCGGATTTTTCAACTTCCAGAATTTTATAGGCATTGTCTGCAGATTTGACAAACATCGCCATGATACTGTCAAAATCACTTTTGGGAATACGCAAATACCCAGCAATTTCCTGATGTTTACTTGTCTCCGCTTGGCTTACTTGTCCATCCTCCTGAGCAATTCCAATCAAAAAGTGCAGCTACTGCAAGCGAACTTCATATCGTGTGCGCTGCGCCATAAAGGTAGAGATGCGAGCCGCAGAAATCTCTCTTTTCTTAATGACATCATTGAACGTTCGAAAAATTGCATTGGCCCGTTCCTTGCCGTAGGTCGACAAAAAATACTGCCGTACGTAATCCAACTCCCTTTGACTCACCTGGCCGTCTGCTTTAATGATTATGGAGCAAAGGGATAAAAGGTTCAGTTCAAAATCTGCTGGGGAAACTTCCTGACGGCCCAAGTCCCGAAAAATGGTTCTCCCTGAAGAGCCGCTTTCCCGATAGCCATCAACCAAGCTGCCCACGACAAAACCCAATAGTGCACCTGGTAGTCGCAGAAACAGATAACCCAAAAAGGCAGCAAACCATTTAATCATAGAAAAAAGAAAACAAAGATAATCCATTAACGCGCATATTCTTTGGGTCAGGTTTGAGTCTAAAAAAAAGAGACAAAAGCAGTATCTTTGGCATCTAAATAAAGAATGACTATGTATCCCGAAGAATTAGTAAAACCTATGAGAGCTGATTTGGCAACTGCCGGATTCGAAGAATTATATACTGGAACGGCGGTTGAAGATGCCCTAAAGAAAGAAGGTACTACATTGGTTGTGGTAAACTCTGTTTGTGGTTGCGCTGCTGCCAATGCCCGTCCTGGAGCAAAGCTTAGCTTGCAAAACAGCAAAACACCCAATCATTTGGTGACCGTTTTTGCCGGAGTTGATAAAGAAGCTGTGGATGTTGCACGTAACCATATGGTTCCTTTTCCTCCTTCTTCACCCAGCATGGCGCTTTTCAAAGATGGAGCGTTGGTGCACATGATTGAACGCCACCACATTGAAGGAAGACCAGCAGAGTTAATTGCTGAAAATTTGATGGAAGCATACAATGAACACTGCTAGACATCGATAAAAACGAAAAAGAAAAAACCACCCTTTCGGTGGTTTTTTTATTTTTACCCAAACCCATTGTTCAGTTTTTTCGACCGTGACCAAAATACTTGCATACCCCCTCACCATTCTGTTTTTTATTGCTTTCGGATTGACCCTATTGGCGTTTCATCCGCTACAGTGGTTTTTATTCAATGTTTTTGGATATCAGGCCCATAAAAAAAGTGTGGATTGGCTCAATTGGAGTATTTTGAGATGTACTAACCTGTTGGGAACGCGATACACCTTTACAAATAAACATAAGATTCCAACCAACGTTCCTTTGATTATTGTTTCGAATCACCAGAGCATGTACGACATCCCACCTATTATTTGGTATATGCAAAAACATCACCCGAAGTTTGTGAGCAAAATAGAGCTGGGCATAGGCCTTCCCAGTGTTTCGTACAATCTTCGCCATGGGGGTTCAGTACTTATTGATAGAAAAGACCCGAAACAATCCATTGAGCAACTCAAAAAATTGGGCAATTATATTGAAGAGCATAAACGTTCCGCCGTGATATTTCCCGAAGGCACTAGAAGCCGAACAGGAGAACCGAAAAAGTTCTACACTACTGGACTGAAAGTTTTATTGGCAGAAGCCCCGAATGCTTTAATCGTGCCCATAAGTATCAAAAACTCATGGAAACTGTTGAAATATGGAAAATTTCCCATGGGCATAGGGGCGCATTTGAAATTCGAGGTGCATGAGCCAATATCCAATTCTGGGGATGCCGAACAGCTTATTCCTCAATTGGAAAGTATCATTCATAAAGGCGTACAGCAAACATGACCCAATCTTCGGAACAGCTTATAGAAGCCACCAAAACATTTGCAAAAGAAACCCTATCCGATGCAGAAGGTGGACATGATTGGTTTCATACGCAACGCGTGTATCGTTTGGCACATCGTTTGGCCAAAGAAGAAAAAGCGGATGAAATAGTTGTACAGCTGGCAGCATTGCTTCATGATATTGCTGATGCGAAATTCCATAATGGGGACGAAACTATTGGTCCGAAAATCGCTGCTCGCTTTTTAGCGGAAAAGCAGGTCGATGAGTCCATCATCACCCATGTTTGTGATATTATCCGCTACATGTCTTTCAAAAATTCTTTGGATGGCAAGTCTCCATTGGACTCGAACGAGCTTCGCGTGGTCCAAGACGCTGACCGTTTAGATGCGATCGGAGCTATCGGAATTGCCCGGACCTTCAATTATGGTGGATTTAAAAACCGGTCGATGTACGACCCAGATATTCCACCGAAGCTAAATATGAACAAGGCAGAATACAAAAAATCCAATGCGCCTACCATCAATCACTTTTACGAAAAACTACTGTTGTTGAAGGATCAAATGCATACTGCGACCGCAAAAAAAATCGCGGCTAAACGGCATGATTACATGCTTTCTTTTTTGGACCAGTTTTATGCGGAATGGGATAGCAAAGACTAGGACCAACTTACGCCGTTTTTCGTATCTTCAAAGACCGCTAAACCAATTTACATGCAACGGAGAACATTTTTGAAAAATACGGCGAAAGCCACAACTGCTTTTAGTATCGTTCCTAGCTTTGTGCTAGGCAAACAGCACACTGCGCCTAGTGACACTTTATACGTGGCCGCTTTTGGCGTTGGAGGAAGAGGAAGAGGCGTTATCGATGGCCTCGCTGGAACCCAAAAAGTAAAATTCGTTGCGTTTTGTGATGTGGATGAACGCCGCGCAGCAACCACCTACGAGGCGTATCCGGGTGTAAAACAATTCAAGGATTTTAGAAAAGTATACGACCAGCATCTTTCTGATATCGATGCTGTAATGGTAGCGACTCCAGATCATACCCATGCTTCCATCGCGTTACCCTTTATGCGTGCCAAAAAGCATGCTTACGTTGAAAAACCGTTGACCCATAACATTCACGAAGCCCGTTTGATGACAAAAGTCGCCAAGGAAAATGGCATTGTGACCCAAATGGGTAACCAAGGGGCTTCAAGTGATGACAGTCGCATCGCACGAGAATGGGTAGAATCAGGAATTATTGGAAAAGTACATACCGTGGATTGTTGGACCAACCGTCCCGTTTGGCCGCAAGGCGTGCCTGTTCCTGTAAAAAAGGAAAGAGTACCTAAAGGATTGGATTGGGATTTATGGTTGGGTCCAGCCAAAATGCGAGATTATAATGCCGCCTACCTACCTTTTAAATGGAGAGGTTGGTGGGATTTCGGCACTGGTGCTCTAGGCGACATGGGTTGCCATATTATGGAAACCCCTTTTAGCGTTTTAGATTTAGGGTATCCTACCGAAGCAGAGGCCAGTTGTACGACCGTTTGGGTAGGTGACTTTATCGAAGCAGATTACAGTCCTTCTTGTCCTCCTTCCTCTAAAATCCACTTGAAATTCGAGCATCCTGAACATGGAGACATCGCCTTGAATTGGTTCGATGGCGGTATCAAACCCAACCTTCCGGATGAGCTGAAAGATGATGAAACCATAGGAGATACTGGTGGAGGTTCTATCATCTATGGGGATAAAGGAACCCTGATTTGTGATACGTATTCCAGAAATGCGCGTTTGATTCCGTCAGAGGTAATGGAATTGTATAAATCCCCTGCTCCGAAATATCCACGTGTCCCTGGAGCTATGGATGGACACATTGCCAACTTTGTGGATTGCTGTATCAATAGCGGTACGACCTCTTCTGATTTCGCACGTTCTGGTCCTTTGACCGAGACCGTACTTATGGGGAATCTCGCTGTGAAAGCTTATCAATACAAAGTATTACAAGAAGGCAAGCAAATTGGAGATTGGGCGCCTTATGATTATCCCGGAAGACGAAAATTGCTTTGGGATGGTGAAAACATGAAAATCACCAACTACGACAAGGCAAACGAGTGGGTTACCCGTGAGTATCGCCCGGGATGGGAATTGGGATAAACTCTAGTTTAGCTTGGTTCGCAGGTATTGTTTGACCAATTCATTTTCGGTTAAGGCAATGGCCTTTTCCAAAGTACTTTCGTAGGATTTCTTTTGAAGTGTTCTGAGCAAATCAGCTTTGATGGCATAAAACAATCCTGAATCCTCAAAATCTGTTTTTTGGGTGAGTTCGTTGAGTGCTTTCAATGCTTTTTCGGCGCCGTGGACTTTTTCAAAAGGCACGATTCGATTGAGCGCAATCATGGGTGAAAATTGCTGCTTCAACTGGTAGTCGTACAGCTGAAGAATATTTTTCCAATCCGTTTCTTCAAAACGTTTTGCGGTACTGTGATAAAACGAACGTGCCGCTTCCAAATGGTATTGGCTGGGCATCATATCGTTATCTCCAGCACGCTCCAAATGAAACGTTCCAATTTGAATCAATTCTTGGTTGTACTGGTTTCGGTCGTGGTGTTCCAAAGAAACGAGCTTTCCATCTGCATCCATCCGGGCGTCAAAACGTGAGGCATGAAAGCACATTAAGGCAAGTAGGGCTTCCAGATTGGAATGTTTACAGTATTTGTTCTCTCGCAACAGCAAGGCCAAACGCATCGCTTCGTGACAAATGTCTCGCTTGATAAATTGGGTTCCAGTAGTAGCGGAATAGCCCTCAGAAAATAGTAGGTAAATTACTTTCAACACTTGGAACAAACGAGTTTGTAAACCCATTTGCACCGGAATCTGAATCATTTTCACCTTTTCGCGAAAGCTCTTTTTGGCTCGTGTAAACGATTTTGCTACCGCTTCTTCCTTTTTCAAGAGGGCATCTGCAAGTTCCTTATTGCTGAAACCGCCCATCAACTTCAAACTCAAAATAATTTGATGTTCTTGCGACAAGTTTGGATGGCAACATGCAAAAATCATCCGAAGCTGACTGTCTTGTATGTTTTCCAAAGAGATTTCGTTTAGGGTATATTTTTCTTTTTCGGGAAATTGAAAATCGTCCGAAATCAAATCCATTCTACCTTCCTTTCGGAATGTATCGAGAAGTCCGTTGCATGCTACCCGATACAACCAAGCGGTTGGATTATCTGGTATTTCTTGATAACCCCAAAGCTTCATGGCCTTTAAAAAAGTGTCTTGCGTGACATCTTCGATTTGTTCCAAATGCGAAGCACCGAAGCGATTGGTCAATAGTGCAACCAACTTTCCGTATTCTTTTCGAAACAGATGTTCAACGGTATGATTCAACCCTTTTGTAGCCATGGATAAAGCAATAGAGAATTGGGGCATACGAATTTCGCATGACCCTTTTCAATGGTTTAAATATGTTCTTCCATGGTTAAAATTGGACGAACTTCAACAGTGCTCCCATCATAATCAAAAATGGGACAGGATTTGGAAATTTCCGTTGCTTCACCCAAGTCTTTCGCAGAAATGATTAAGTAGCCGCCTACGAGCTCCGCACCCTCAGCATGCGGACCATTGGTTATGACCTCACCTCTATTTTGAACTACCATTCCTTCCTCAGCCAAGGGCTGTCCATCCAACAAATGGCCTTCGCCTTGAAGCTTTTCCATCCATTGACCCCATACTTCCATATGGTTTTGACGTTCTTCTTGGGATAGTTTTTGGTAGGCTTCATCCCCACCTCGAAATAAATACAAAAAATTGCTCATTGGTTTTAAGATTGTGTTCGCGTACGAACGGTTTAACATCGTTTTCATTTACATGACGAAACCGTCGCATCGCATTGGACACTTTCTTTAAAAATATTTAAAAAATAATGAAATCGTAATGGCTTCTATTACAAAACCATGCTGTGTAAAGACCCTGAAATAAATTCAGGGTGGCGAAACAAATGTCATGCTGAACTTGATTCAGCATCTTAGGTTTCCATTCAACCGTTGGTAAGGACTTCGACTGTGCTTGCGCTAAAGCTTTAGCGACACGTGTGCGCTCAGCCTGACGAATGAAGCTCATGGGAGAGAAACCCTAAAAAGGAATCAGTGCTACAAATTAGAAAAGTCGGGTTTGGCCATCCTTGTAAATGGCATGCAACTCCTTATTCAAAGACGGAAACTGTTTCCCTTTAAAGTATTTATGTTTCGCCAATCGTGCCATATCGTGAATTTGCTGTGCAACCTGACCTTGCCCACGGTTACGAACCCCAAATTCGCTATTGTTGATGCTTCCCCCATGACACTGCTGAATTAAATGCAATACTTTTTCGGCCTTGCTCGGAAGAGCTTTTTCAATCCAATCTTTAAAAATTTGGCCAATAGCACCATTCAACCGAACTACAGTAAACCCAAAGGAAACGGCACCGTGGGCTGATGTGGCTTTCGCCAAATTCAGAAGCTCATGGCTGTTAATACCTGGAATAATTGGGGCGAGCATGGCATTCACCGGAATCTGATGTTTCGAAAGCGTCTCAATGGTTTTTAATCGTTTGGATATCGAAGCGGTTCGAGGTTCCAGAATCCGACGTGTTTTCTCGGATAAACTCGTTACCGAAACATTGACGCCGACCAAGTTGTTCGCTTGAAGCTCCTTAAGGATATCCAAATCGCGCAAGATGGTGGCATTTTTGGTAATGATCCCAACGGGGTGGCGGTACTTCAAAAAAATCTCCAAACATTTCCGGGTAATTTCGAACTTTTGTTCGGCGGGCTGGTAGCAATCGGTATTTCCAGAGAGGACAATGGTGGCAGCCTGCCATGTCTTTTTTTTCAGCAGCTATTCGAGTAGTTCCGGGGCATTTTTTTTAACCAATATTTTTCGCTCAAAATCGAGTCCAGCACTGTAGCCCCAAAACTCATGGGAATTTCGCGCGTAGCAATAAATGCAACCGTGCTCGCAGCCTTGATAAGGATTCATGGAATATTCCATGCCCACATCTGGGCTATCCACACGATTGACTATGGTTTTCGGAAAAACCGGTATATACTGGGTTTTGGTATTTTCGGGGGTTTCGCCCTCTTGTCGACAGTATTCTAAAAAATCATCCCGAACCTCGTAGACGTTCTTTAAAAACCGATTGGGGGGATTCTTTTGAGCACCGCGACCTTTTTTAAGGTCTTTGGAATGCATAATATTGGAAATAATCCAAATTTAAGGATTATTTCCAAAAACTACTTGCGCTCTATGCTCATAAATTTGAAATCGTTGTACTCCAAATTGATGTTGTCGTCATCTATAATTATCATGTTGAAGACCGAAAGACCTGAGTTGGTGTTGCCACTGTCATACATCGCACCATAAAAAGCATCTCCAAAAATGGTTTCAGCTACCTCCGTTGTTAAAAGGGCACTTACAGCGAGTTCATTGGAAGAAACACTACTGTCACCACTAAACTCATTACGGGAAGTGCTACCGGTAAAGACTCCATTTCTGAGGAATTGAATGGATATCTCCTCGCCTGCTTCGGGTTCTAAAACAGGCCCAAGAGGGCTGTCAGAGTTGCTTATGGCAGTTATGCGCCATTCTCCCGCTAGGGTGTTCGTGTCGGTTTGGTTGTCATCATCATTGCAAGACACAAGAAGAACCAATACCAAACCTAAAATTGGGGTAAGAAATTTTCTCTTCATTTTGTTGTTGTTTTTTATGAAGACGGATGGGATTGCAGAACGTTGCGTCGTAAAAAGTTAAAGTCCTTATCATTGAGAAGAATGGGTATATCTAAAAATTGAAATGGACACTGAACCCCCGCCTGCGGTCGGGCAGGAAATTCAGGGTGACAGAAAGTAGTCATGCTGAACTTGATTCAGAATCTTGGTCTCGTTGAAGAGAGACCCTGAAACCCCGCCTGCGGTCGGGCAGGAAGTTCAGGGTGACGAAACAAACGTAATGCTGAAATTCGGGTAGTAAGTTCAAGGTGAAAAAAAAGACCGAGGAATTTCCCCGGTCTATGTTTTTTATCAATTTTAAGGGTATGTTAATCGGTAAAACCAAAGTGTTTGGCCACTTGGTGGTAGTCTGACACATCTACACCTGCTGCTTTTAAATCGTCATAAACGCCTTTTGACCCGGCCCTTGACGCTTGGTCTTCGTTGACGCGTATGGCAAAGTATCTTAGCGCCAATAGTTCACCTTCTGGAATAACTAGCTGTGTAGTCAAATCTATACTTGAAAAAAACCTGAAAGTGAATTCGTCAAAATTGTCATTAATTGTACGTTGAACATACCGATCATTGTTATTATTAATCGAAAGAAATCCTGGAACTTCATACCAATTACCCCCTCCGCCATCTGCATCTAAAACATACGTAATATAAACAAAATCGGATACAGGCAAAGCCTCGTCGTTAATATCAATAATTAAGAAGTTATCACTAAACCCATCCAATAAAATATCAAACCGCTGCACATTGGCATTGCCATCGGCGCCGTCATCGCCTTGGCAATCCAAAGCATTAAAATTACCGTCTT
>CALBPG010000109.1 GCA_937899065.1 uncultured Allomuricauda sp. | reverse complement strand
GCGTATAAAATGCGATTGTCTTCGGTATCAAATTCGATTTGATAACTCATTCCACGAGGAATGATGAGATAATCCCCATATTCAAAAGGAATGTTCCCCAAAAAGGTTCTGAGTGTTCCTGAGCCTCTGTGGATAAAAAGCATCTCATCCGCGTCAGCATTCTTGTAAAAATAGCTCGTCAAGGATTTTTTAGGAGCTGCAAGACCTACATGTACGTCATTATTGACCAAAAGGGGTTCGCGTGCTTCCAAAAAATCATCTTTAGGGGCGACATCAAAACCAATCAATTTTCGAGAGGTAATGTTTTTCGCCACCGCAATTTTAGGCGTCATGTCCATGGGTTTGCCAATCTCCTTGACCTGGGTGGGTCGGTGAATGTGATATGAGAGTGATGACATCCCATCAAAACCGATGGTGCCAAACAACTGCTCATAATACAAACCGCCATTCGGCTTTTCGAATTGGGTGTGCCGCTTTTGCGGTATTTTTCCAAGACTATGATAAATCGGCATGGTGCAAAGATTTTTAGTGCAACGTACCTCGAAGCTCCTGCTCGCGCTCTATGGCTTCAAAGAGTGCTTTAAAGTTACCTTTTCCAAATGACTGTGCGCCTTTTCGTTGGATGATTTCAAAAAACATGGTTGGTCTTGGCTCTACCGGACGTGTGAATATCTGCAACAAGTACCCTTCGTCATCGCGGTCCACCAAAATACCAAGTTCTTTTAAAGGTGCGAGGTCTTCATCAATCTTCCCTACACGGTCTGTTACCACTTCATAGTAGGTATCTGGTACGCGCAAGAATTCCACCCCTCGGCTACGTAAATCACGAACGGTTTTGATAATATCATCAGTAGCAACCGCAATGTGCTGTACACCCTCACCTTCGTAAAAATCCAGGTATTCTTCTACTTGGGATTTCTTTTTGCCTTCCGCAGGTTCGTTGATAGGAAATTTGATGCGCCCATTTCCATTGCTCATCACCTTACTCATCAAGGCAGTGTATTCAGTAGAAATGTCGTTGTCATCAAAGGAAAGAATGTTTTTGAATCCCATGACGTTTTCATAGAAATCCACCCAATAGTTCATTTGGTTCCATCCAACATTGCCAACCATATGATCAACGTATTTCAGCCCCGTTGGAGCAGGATTGTAATCTGGGGTTTCCCAAGCTTTGAATCCAGGTAAAAAAGTACCTTGATAGTCTTTGCGCTCCACAAAAATGTGAACCGTTTCCCCGTAGGTATAAATGCCCGAGCGGACTACCTTTCCCGTTTCATCTTCCTCTAGGGTAGGTTCCATATAGGATTTGGCACCACGCTCTAACGCGGTATTGTAGGCGTAGGAAGCATCATCTACCCAAAGGGCAACTACCTTTACACCATCTCCATGAGTATCGATGTGTTTTCCAATGGTCGTTCCACTTTTTAGGGGAGAGGTTAAAATCAACCGAATTTTATCCTGTACTACCACATAACTCTCGCGGTCTTTTAGTCCGGTTTCTAGACCTGCATAAGCCAACGATTGGAATCCGAAGGCCGTTTTGTAAAAGTGTGCAGCTTGTTTGGAATTTCCAACATAGAGTTCAATGTAATCCGTGCCGTTGATGGGCATAAAGTCTTTAGTTGCCTCTGGCATTTGGGCTGTTGCAGTAGTTTCCATAGGATTCTTATTTGATGACAAAACTATTTTTGTTGTTGATGCAACAAAAATAAATATTTTAAGGATAGGAATCAGACTTCAAAAGGAAATTTTAGTATAATTTGTGAGTATTATCGATGTCCAGCAGATTTTCATCCTCAAATTTTTCAAAGAGGGGATGGTTTTTAGCAAATGCTCAATCAAATAGATAAAATATCGGGTATTGGATTACACTTGGATTTGGTGTTGCGCAAAATCCAAGAAGCCTATTTGCGTACGTTTGAGGATTTGGGTGTGGACATGACCATTGAGCAGTGGGTGATTCTGCATCGCATTTCAGAGTTGGGGGAAGAAGCTTCGCAACGTGAAATTGTCCGAACCAACTTCCGCAATCGCGCTACAACCTCAAGGGTGATTGGAAAATTGGAACAAAAGGGATGGATTTTGAAATCACGTTTCGAGGGAGACCAAAAACGGTTTAAACTTGAACTTACTGAAAAAGGCGAAGGAGTTATTGCATTGGTCCTCCCTGAAGCAGTTGAATTGCGAAAACGAGCCATTAAAGATTTAGACGCCACAGAATTTGAGACTTTTTTGCGGGTTTTAGACCAAATTGGGAGTAATTACAGCTAAACAAACCTTCAAGTTAAAATACCATAGAAATTGGAAAATAAGGTGTCATCTTTACTGATATATGCTTCGGATATTTGCAATTCATTTTTTCAAAAAACTCTAAGTAATGAAAAAGCTAAAGCATTATCCCAGCGTTTGGCAAACCGCTCCTTTTTCAATGGAAATGTTTGCCCACTATGAAAAAGAAGCCCGTTTACAGCATCAACGTGAGACGAAGGCATCGAACGTAAAGGAAGAACGAAAATCAAAATTGAGACTGGCACTAGGCTGGTAGTACAAAAACGAATACAGGAAAAAGGCATCCATTGGATGCCTTTTTTATTGAATTTTTCCGTCATGAAAACCAGCTCGTTTCCAAATACCATCTTCGTACACCCATAAATTGGTGATTCGATATTGGTTTTCGTTGGCGCCAAGATTATCTTGAACTACAACGGTAACCCTTCCCGTCACGATGGCCGAAGGTCCGTGGTACTCAATTTTGGTTTGGTCCAGCTCGTATCGCAAAACATTGATTTCCCCAGATTCTAGGCTAGCACTTCTTTTATTTAAGTAGTTAAACCAATCTGTTTTGCCTATTACTTTTGAGCTGCTATTGGTGTGCAGATAGTTGGCTGTTGTCATGGAATCCAGAGTGGACAAATCCCCCTGAGCAAAAGCCGTATTGAATTTTTCAATGGCTAACAACAATGCTTTTTTATTGGGTTCTTCATCATTCTGACAACTAAAGAAACCCAAGGCAATGAAAACAAGTATGATGAAAAATGGTTTCATTTCAATCTACTAATGGGCCTCGAGCCAATTTTCACCAATGCCAACTTCCACATCCAATGGAACGGCCATTTGATACGCATTTTCCATTTCAGATTGGATAAGGGTCTTCATTTCTTCCAATTCAGGTTTATAGCAATCAAACACCAATTCATCATGTACTTGAAGTAGCATTTTGGTTTTGTAATCTCCTTCAGAAAGCTTCTTGTGGATATTGATCATGGCAATTTTGATGATATCCGCAGCACTCCCCTGAATGGGCGCGTTTACTGCATTTCGCTCCGCCGCGCCTCGAACTACCTGATTGCCTGCGTTGATGTCTTTCAAATACCGGCGACGCCCCAATACCGTTTGCACGTATCCATTATCACGGGCAAAATCCACCTGCTCACTCATGTAATTGCGCAATTTTGGATAGGTTTTGTAATAGGTGTCAATCAATTCCTTGGCTTCAGAACGGCTCAAATCGGTTTGATTGCTCAAACCAAAGGCGGAAACCCCGTAAATGATACCAAAGTTTACTGTTTTAGCATTGCTTCGCTGTTCCCGGGTTACCTCTTCAATAGGTACGTTAAAAACCCTAGAAGCGGTGGAAGCGTGAATGTCTTCCCCGTTTTTAAAGGCGGAAATCATAGTGTCTTCCTCACTTAAGGCTGCAATGATGCGAAGTTCTATCTGGGAATAATCCGCAGCGAGCAAAACGTGGTCTTTATCCCTTGGGATAAAAGCCTTTCTTACCTGCCTTCCCCGTTCGGTTCGAATGGGAATATTCTGAAGGTTTGGGTTATTGCTACTCAAACGTCCCGTAGCTGCAACCGTCTGCATATAGTCCGTGTGAACTCTACCACTATGCTTTTGCACCTCGTTAGGCAACGCATCCACGTAAGTACTTTTTAGTTTACTGAGCCCTCTGAAATCCAACACATTTTGAATGATATCATGGTCTTTGGCTAAATAAGAGAGCACTTCTTCTGAAGTAGAGAATTGTCCGGTTTTGGTCTTTTTGGGTTTGTCCACCAACTTCATTTTTCCAAAAAGGATTTCTCCAAGCTGTTTGGGTGAAGCGATATTGAACTGCTCTCCCGCTTGTTCATAAATGTTGGCTTCTAGGGTCTTGATATCTTCATCCAATTGGGTGGAGAGGCTTCCCAAAAAATCTTTATCCAGATTGATGCCTTCTCGCTCCATATCCGCCAAAACGCGAAGTAAAGGCACTTCAATTTCTTCGAATAGTTTAAGGGTGCTGGCGTCTTTTAGTTCTGGGCGAAAATGTTGGGCCAGTTGATAGGTGATGTCAGCATCTTCGGTGGCATATTCTGTTTGTCTATCCAAGGATACTTGACGCATGCTGAGTTGGTTTTTCCCTTTTTTGCCAATCAGTTCGGTAATACTGACTGGGGTATAGTTCAGATAAGTTTCCGCAAGCACGTCCATGTTATGGCGCATATCTGGATTGATGAGGTAATGGGCTAACATGGTATCAAATAGGTTTCCTTTGACCTCCACCCCATAGTTTTGCATCACTTTGATGTCGTACTTTAGATTTTGTCCAACTTTTTCAATGCTTTCCGATTCGAAAAAAGGACGTAACTGTTCTACAACTGCTCGTGCCGCCTCTTGTTCTTCAGGAACCGGAACATAATACCCCTTTCCCGAGGACCAACTGAACGCAACGCCCACTAATTCTGCCTCCAAAGGATTAATGGAGGTGGTTTCTGTATCAAAACATACTGAGGGTTGGGCCATCAACTTGTCCATAAATAGTTTTAACCCCAATCCATTTTCAATCATTTGATAAAAATGGGGAACCTCTTTGACGGTTTTTCTGCTATTGACATCTGTAATGGTGGCAGCCGCTTCAGCCGGGTCACCTCCAAATAAGGTAAATTGCCCACTACCCGCCAACTTTGCCTCTTGCTTTGCTGTTGGTGTACTAGTCACCGGAGTACTGGGTTCGGCTTCTCCCGAAAAAATCTTGATGAACTGTTCCTTCAAGCGTCGGAACTCAAGTTCTTCAAATACTTCTTGCACTTTTTCGCTATCCGGTGCGCACATTTCGAAATCGTCCGCATTGAAGGTTACGTCACAATCAATCTTGATTTCGGCCAATTTTCGCGAAAGCCTTCCCAACTCAGCATTCTGCTCCACCTTCTCTTTCATTTTGCCTTTGAGCTGTTCCGTATTGGCTAGCAAGCCTTCCATAGAACCAAAATCAGCTAGGAATTTCTTCGCGGTTTTGTCTCCTACACCGGGTAGTCCAGGGATATTATCGCTGGCATCGCCCATCATTCCCAAGTAATCAATTACCTGTTCAGGACGCTCTACGCCAAAACGCTTTTGAATCTCTGGAATACCCCATATCTCGATGCCGTTACCCATCCGCGCCGGGCGGTACATGAAAATATTTTCAGAGACCAGTTGTCCGAAATCTTTATCTGGGGTGACCATGAACACCTTATAGTTTTCCTTTTCAGCCTGTTTGGCTAGCGTTCCGATAAGATCATCCGCTTCATAGCCTTCCAATTCCACCACGGGAATTTTCATGGCATCGAGTATTTTCTGAATGTAGGGCACCGCAATTTTGATGGCTTCGGGTGTTTCGTCACGATTGGCCTTGTAATCTTCAAACATTTCCGTGCGCTCCACACTTCCTCCTTTATCGAAAGCTACCGCTAAATGGTCTGGTTTCTCCCGCTTGATGACGTCGAACAATGAGTTCATAAACCCCATAATAGCGGAGGTGTCCATTCCTTTGGAATTGATTCTCGGATTTTTTATCAAGGCGTAATAGCCGCGAAAAATCAACGCATAAGCGTCAAGCAGAAAGAGTCTTTTTTGGTCAGACATGAGTATATTTTAGTAGTGCGAACGTTTTTGCTCGAAGACCTTAAAAATAGAAAAAACAGGCAAGAATAAAGTTCCACTACGGAAGACTTTTTACACCTTTAATGGGGGTTGTTGGTGACCTAGTAAAAGCTCTTTGATGGAACATTTTCATGTCCTTCGATATCATACTTTCTGTAGGTAAACCCAGGATGAACACAGTAACTTCCGGTTTCTCCTTGTTTGTTGATGGCCAAAAAGCCAATTTGGAAGTCTTTTCTTCCTTTGTTTTTTTTCATGATGCGTGCCACACCTTCCTCACATGCTTCTTGGGGGCTTTTGCCTTGCCGCATGAGTTCCACAATCAAAAAACTACCTACGGTTCGAATTACTTCTTCGCCAACCCCGGTAGCTGTAGCGCCACCCACTTCGTTATCAACAAAAAGCCCTGCACCAATGATTGGGGAATCTCCAACCCGTCCCGCCATTTTATACGCCATTCCGCTGGTGGTACATGCCCCGGCAATATCACCATTCTCATCGAGTGCCAGCATACCGATGGTATCATGGTTTTCGATGTTGATGGGGGTCTGGTATTTGGAGGTGATTTTCCATTCTTCATACTGTTTGCGGGTACTATCCGTCATCAAATCTTCCTTCTGGAACCCCTGTTCCAAGGCAAATTGTAGGGCGCCCTTTCCGGCTTAAATAATGCGAGGGGTTTCCTCCATCACTTTGCGGTCAACCGAATTAGGATGTTTGATATTTAGCTAGTTTACCACAGAACCACAATTGCCGTCCTTATCCATAATACAGGCATCAAGGGTTACATTGCCATCCCGGTCGGGTCGTCCACCCATACCAACGGTTTCGTTGGTAACGTCAGCTTCCTCAACTTTTACTCCTTCTTCAACAGCATCCAATACGGACGCTCCCGATTGCAGGACTTCCCAAGCTTTCGCCGAAGCATTTTCAAAATTCCAGGTGCAGACTACAACAGGTTTCGATTTGGTGGATGCTGTTTTGTTTGGGGTGACTGTTTTAGGAGTAGTTTTCGCGAACAAAGCTGGAGCTGAAAGCAGTCCAGCTGTTGAGATACCATATTTTTTGAGAAACTTCCGTCTTTCCATGCTAGGTTGTTTAATTTACGGCCTAACAAAGATAGTATTATGCTGGTTGAAGTATGTGCAAACTCTCTGGAGTCCGCATTAAATGCTCAGGAAGCAGGTGCCGATAGGATAGAGTTGTGCGCTGAACTGGGTGTTGGGGGCATTACGCCTTAGCATGGATTGATTGCTGCGGTCAAGCAACATTTGGACATTCCCATACACGTGTTGATTCGACCAAGAAGTGGCCATTTCACATATTCCGATTTTGATTTTGAAGTCATGAAAAGGGATATTGCTTTTTGCAAGGAGGTTGAGGTTGATGGAATTGTCTCCGGAATACTATTACCGGACTTTACCTTAAACATGGGAAGAACTGAAACCCTTGTACAACTGACCCGTCCCTTGAAATTTACCTTTCATAGGGCCTTTGATTGGGTGGAAGACCCTATTACAACCTTAAAACAACTTGAGAAATTGGATGTAGATGGAATTTTGACTTCCGGCCAAAGCCCTTCTGCGGAACAGGGGATTGAATTGCTTCAAAAGCTGAAGAAACTTTCGTCAAAGACGACAATAATTGCTGGAGGCGGTATTGGACCAAGAAATTGTCACATTTTTCAAACGGCTGGATTGGAGGCACTTCATCTTTCGGGTACAGCCCTAGTTTCCCATATCCATACGGACCGTAAAATCGAAATAAACAGTTCAAAACATATACAGGAAACCTCAACTGCTGTAACACAAACCGAAACAATTCGTCAGATTATTGCCACGGTTACATAGAAGCCCATTACTTTTGGGTTTCAGGGTAAGCAATACCTTTACAAAAAAATTGACATGTCGCGTTTTCTGATTTTTATTTCCATTTTCTATGTGGTTTTTGCGGTGTATGGATTTCAAACCTTTCGTACGCTCTTTAAAAGTCAGTGGGTACATTGGGCCTATGTGGTTTTCTTTTTAGGGATTTGGATTTATTTCCTCATTAGAATGAGTAACTATCAGCCCGGTGCTGCCATGCAACCTGGAACGGCCATTGCAGGAGGGGTTTTCTTTTCATTTTTGGTGCTAGGACTGGTCATGGCTGCCCTAATGCTTTTGGAAGATGTAGTTCGTCTCTTAACGGCCGGCTATCGAAAAATCACTGAGGTGAGCGGAAGCAATGGACCTTATTTTCCTTCCCGTAGAAAGTTCGTAAGTGCCTTGGCATTGGGTTTGGGTGCGCTGCCTTTCGGTGCCTTGCTGTATGGTATGTACAAGGGGAAGTACAATTACAAAGTATTGGATTATGTGTTGGAATTTGATGACTTGCCCGAAGCCTTTGACGGTTATAAAATCACACAGATTTCCGATGTGCACAGTGGCAGTTTTGATGATTATGATAAGGTTTCTTATGGAATAGATCTCATCAACCAACAAGAAAGCGATGTGATTTTGTTCACTGGGGATATGGTAAACAACAAAGCTGAAGAAATGACCCCTTGGGCAGCGCTATTCGGCACGTTGAAAGCAAAAGATGGAAAATACTCCATTTTAGGAAATCATGATTACGGCGATTACACCGGATGGCCTTCTAAAGAAGCAAAAACAAAAAACCTTCAAGACCTGAAAGACCTTCAGAAGGATATGGGCTTTGATTTGTTGCTGAATGAACACCGTTATTTAGAGAAAGACGGACAAAAGCTTGCACTATTGGGGGTAGAGAATTGGGGCGGTGGTTTCAAGCAGGTAGGAGATTTGAAAAAAGCTGCTTCAGGAGTCGCTCCGGATGATTTCAAAATCTTGATGAGCCATGATCCCTCACATTGGGAACTGCAAGTTATACAAGACGAATATCACTACCATCTTACCTTAAGCGGGCATACTCACGGAATGCAATTTGGTATAGAAATTCCGGGTTGGTTCAAGTGGAGCCCGGTAAAATGGCGTTACAAGTACTGGGCGGGCATTTATGAAGAGCTGGGACAGTTTATTAATGTAAACCGTGGTTTTGGTTTTATCGGTTATCCAGGCCGTTTCGGGATTTGGCCCGAAATCACGGTAATTACGCTTAAGCGAAAAGGTTTAACGTGAATTTAACCTAGCGAAGCCCTTGCAGATGCTGCCGTCAGCGTATTTTTAACAAATTTTCTTACTTTTACCCCATAACCCAATAGTTGCCTATGTCCAAATTTGGCGAGCTTATCGACGTAAACATCCCGGTTCTGCTTGACTTTTATGCCGAGTGGAACGAACAATCGACTTCAATGCATCCCGTGTTGAGAGATGTGGCTGCTGCTCTTGGAGATAAGGGAAAAGTCATTAAAATCGATGTGGATAAGAACAAGGAGCTTTCTCAAGCCCTTCGCATTAAAGGATTACCTACCCTTATGATTTATAAAAGAGGGGAAATGGTTTGGCGCCAAAGTGGCGAACAAGATGCCAATACACTTATCGGCATCTTGAACGAATATTTATAAGTCTTTTATTTTATTGTATCTATTTCTGCAAGGGTATCTAGCGCTTGCGTAAGAGAATCTTCCAAAGTTGAATCCTGTAAAGCTGGGTCCTCTTCGAAAGGCTCGTCAAAGTATTCTTCATCTTCATCCCCAACAAACTGCGAGAACTTGTCTATATACTGATTGAAGACTTTGGTTTCTTCTTCAGCTAATGAGCGGTCTTCATTCTCAATAAGAATATCGATGTTGCGACGATAGGCTTGCATGTCAGAGAGAATATCCTCGATTTTTTCGTACTGCTCGTCTAGTGGAATATCTGCGTAGTACGTTAGACGGTTCTGGTAAATGCTTTTCAGCTGCTCAAATAGGGCACGCCCTTTCTGTTTTTCGCCTACCTTATAATAACCATCTACAAAAGGTTCTACAAAGGCATAAAAACCATAATGTTCTACTGGAATGTTTTCCATGGCAACATCAATGATGTCCCGCGCTTTGTCTATTTTGTTTTCTGAAAGAAGTGCTTCGGTGAGTCTTGCCAAATTACTTCTAAAAGAGAGTCCTTGCGAACGGGTTTGTGGGTCATGGTAAATGGCATCACTACCCGAATTGCCCCAATCCCATTTCATAACGATATCGTACATCAAATCGGTATCAATACGACCCAATTCAAAGCTATTAGGGTTTTCGGTTCGGATGGGCACCAATTTGTAAATCAATCCATCGAGCTGCAAGTATTCTTTCATCCAAATGTATTCTGCGCTATCAAAACTTCCACCTGAAAAATAGATGGGTCGTTTCCAATCGTTGTTCGCAATGATGTCCAACATTAAAATGCGGTTCTTTGGCAACGCACTTTGTGGTAAATCAATATCAATGTAATCCACAATCAAATCAGCATCTTCAGGTTTTACCAAACCACTTTTCAGCACATTTTCCTTATTTACTGGGATTCGAACCTTGTTTGTTGGGTAGTAGGTGATATCCAAATTGCTTTCAGAATATTGATTCAAGTCAGCCCCGCGTTTCTCCATCAGATACCGAATTTTGGTCTGGGGCTTTTCGCTTCCAATCCAATTCATGAAATCCTTGATATTCCAACGATTTTCGCTTACCGGTTGAAAGTAAACGGCGTCTCTAGCACCGTAATGGTATTTGTCATGTGTTAACTGGGAGGGGATGGGTTCGCTGGAATAGGCTTTGTGCTTCATTTGGTCGATGTACCAATCCGTAGCAAATAAACTGGTGTTAATGACCCTTACATCGGATCGATATTCTTCAATTTCTTGGACGTACAAGAGCGGGAAAGTGTCGATGTCCCCAATAGTGAACAACATGGCACCAACATCTTCTTGGCAAGAATCCAAATACGCTTTTGCTGTGGCTTGGGCCGTGTAACGGTTGGAGCGGTCGTGGTCATCCCAATTTTGGTATCCCATCAATAGAGGAACTGCCAATAAACAAAGACCTACCGTTCCGAAAGAAGCAACTTTGGGAGAAATCAGCATCCGTAGCTCATCAAACAATCCATAGAACCAAACGCCTATCCAAATGCAAAAGATGAAAAAAGAGCCAACTAGGGAGTAATCCCGTTCACGTGGCTGAAAAATATAAGGGTTGGTGTAAAACTGGATGGCCAAGCCCGTAAACATGAAAAATACGAACAGAACCCAAAATTGTTTTGGATTTCGGGAGAGTTGAAAGACGATTCCAATAATACCCAGTAACAAAGGCAAAAAGAAATACGTATTTCGGGCTTTGTTGTCGGTCCAATCTTGGGGTAAGTTTTTCTGGCTTCCCAAACGCATGCCATCCAAAAGTCCAATACCACTTATCCAATGTCCATTCGAATCATAGCGCCCTTGCATATCATTTTGGCGTCCAACAAAGTTCCACATGAAATAGCGCATATACATATAGCCAAACTGAAATTGAAACAGGTACTTTATGTTTTGACCAAGGGTAGGGGGTTGCACTTCAATGTAATCGGAGAAATCCCTTAAGAAACGCATGTATTGCTCCGTTTCGATTTCACCCTGTGCATAGGCCGTCTTGAATTGCGAAACTGCTTCTCGCAATTCGTTTTGTGAAATATATTCTGACTTGATACGAAAATCGAGAGGGTCAAAATACTTCATGTAGTTTTCGGCGTGTTTGTCGCTCCACATTCGAGGTAATGGCCCTACGTGTTTGGGATTCGGTCCTTGCAAGGCATCTTCCCAATTATTGACGATAACATATTTGCCCAACTTGTAATCCTTCTCGTATTTGGGTTTATCGTCTTTGTCTTCTCCAGCACCTGCAAAAGTATCAGAGTAATAAGCTCCATAAAATGGGCTTTCTACCCCAGGATATTGCTCTCGATTGTAGTATGCTAAAAGGGATCGCGCATCAGAGGGGTCGTTTTCGTTCACTACCGTATTGGCATTCGCACGAATAGGCAGCATCAACCAAGATGAAAAACCTAGGAAAAGGAACATCAAACAAAGCACTACCGTATTTCCCGTATAAAATTGATTGCGCCGTGTGTACCGCAATCCAAAATAGAAGGCTGCCACAAAAAGTAAACCCATAATAATGGAACCCGAGTTGAAGGGTAGTCCAATCGTATTCACAAAGAACACTTCGCTCCAACCAAAAAGTTTGAGCACATACGTAAGCGAAAACTTGTATACCAATATAAGTATGGTAATTACCGCTAAGTTGGCCAACAGGAAATTTTTGACCGTTACTTTTGGGTACTTTTTAAAGAAATAAAGCAATCCAACAGAGGGAATGGCCAAGAAGCCCATGAACTGAATGCCGAAAGTGAATCCGACCACAAACGAAATTAGCAGTAGCCATTTGTTACCACGAGGGTCTTCCAAATCGTCAATCCATTTCAATCCCATCCAAAGCAACAGGGCCATAATAAGACTCGCCATCGCATAAACTTCGGTTTCCACAGCATTGAACCAAAAACTATCTGAAAACGTAAAGGCCAGAGCACCGACCAATCCGCTGCCTAAAATAGCAATGGCTTTGGGGTTGGTCATTTCCTTCTTTTTTAAAACAACTTTTTGAAGAAGGTTGGTGATAATCCAAAAGGTAAAAAGTATGGTGAACGCACTGGAAACCACAGAGACCATATTGACCATGAGTGCGATTTTGGATGGATCTCCGAACGCAAACGTGGAAAAAAAGGCACCAATCATTTGCAAAAGCGGCGCACCAGGGGGGTGACCCACCTGTAATTTAGCCGAGGTTGAAATGTATTCACCAGCGTCCCAAAAACTGCCTGTAGGCTCAACAGTCAAAATATAAACAACAAGTGCTATGGCAAAGGAACCCCAACCCAACCGGGTTTCCCATTTCTTAAAGTCTTTTGCGAACATAAAGTCTGGTGTTTACCAAGATGTGGCGAATTTAGTAAAACTAACAGAGACGTATGGTTGTTTTTCGAAAAGGTTTAACAGCCCTTAAGAGCCATAAAGTGTGTGGAATAATGTCAAAATATTTGTGCAAAACAAAGTTTGTCTTAAATTTGCACCCGCGAAAGCGATAATGGCCTATGGTGTAATTGGCAACACTACTGGTTTTGGTCCAGTCATTCTAGGTTCGAGTCCTAGTAGGCCAACAAAAAGGACAAAATGTTGAAAGACTTTTGTCCTTTTTGCTTTTAAGGGTGTCACAAGAAGAGTCCTCACATTATTCATCCATTTTCTTTAGTGCATTTGAAGAAGTCTTACCTTGTAGAATGGAAAGGGTAAGATAACTTCTAGATTTTTGCAAATGAAAACGTTAATGGAAGGGATAGCTGCATGCATAGGACTTCAATTCATTTTTATCTCTTTGGTACTTTTTTACCGCAGTTCGGGTCGTGAACGTTTGTTGGGCTGCCTTGGCTTGCTGCTCTCTCTTAGTTTTTTGCAACCAAGTTTACAACCTTATGTATTAGACAATGCTCTTTTGATTTTCTTGTTTGCCGGTAAGAAAGTGGTTTTGATTCCTGTACTGCTATACCTGTACCTCTCTTGGGATTTGGTACAGTTAAAAACCAAATACCAACATTTCATTTTTCCATCGGTTTATATCTTGGGATTCTATATTCTACAGCTTGGATTTACACGGTTTTATCTCGAATATCGATTCGAGTTTCGAATGCTTCATATGCTAACGATGGTGATTTATTTTTCCATCTATTGGTGGCGGGGGACCATTGTTTTGGAGAAGGATTTATCCAGATTGTTTAGAAGGAAGGAATTGGACAAGTATCGAAGGTTTTATCATTCATTCAATGCTGTGGAATTTCTTGTTTTTTTAGGGTTGGGCGCCACATTGCTTCTGCAACATTCCTTATCTGATTATTTTAAAAACTTATATACTCAAATGGTTAGGGCCGTACTGTTTTTCTCATTTGTTTGGGGGACTTTAGCTTTGTGGTTTTTTCTGTCGGAATCGAATTTCTTTAAGACAAGAACATTAAGAAAGCATTATCTCCTGCCCTATAACTTAAGCAGAAGAAGTGATTCCATAGAACATGCAATTTCCAAAATTTTACACGTTGAAAAGCACTACAAAAATCCTCATTTTGATGTTGAAGTTTTGGCGGAGGAAGCAGGATGTTCCAAAAGATTGGTTTCCTCCTATTTCCAAGAGGCAAAAGGCGAATCCTTCCAAAACTATTTAAATGGTCTACGAATCCAAGAATTTAAAGAAGTTGCAAAAACGTATAAGTC
>CALBPG010000108.1 GCA_937899065.1 uncultured Allomuricauda sp. | reverse complement strand
GTTGAACGCATTGGCTAGTGAAGATTTGCTGAAATCTGAATCTTATATTGCAATTAGTAAAGAATATGGCAACGCCGACATGAAGCTTACATCTTTAGACGAACAATTGATGGTTAAGGCAATTACGTCCAACGAAAATGAATTTGAAAGTTTAATACAGTTTAAAAATGCGGCTTAACTTTTTGTCCGTTTTTTTGTTGCAAGTTCATAGCGGTTTAAGAGAAAACTTAAACCGCTATTACGTTTAAATAAAGTATATTGTTATTATGAAGGTAGTTTCTTAAATTCCGCTTCTGCTCATACACAAACAGTTGTGTATCCTTACTTTAGTTTCACAACAGGCACGATTTGAAAGACTTTGTCTTTTTTCCAGAACGTTCGAATATCCTGTTCTTTTAATCGGCCAATTTTGGGACTTGTTCAATCATCGAAAGGACTTGTTAAATTCAACAAAGTTGGTGTGGTAACCTGGGTATAGGTTATTGTAATATTTATATAGTCGTGCCCTAGAAGTTTCTGGATAACCCTGATAATGGTACCATTTTTCAATAAGAGCGGTGCATAGCTGTGCCTCAGGGTATGCGCAGTGATTTTTTTATTTATTCTGGCCTTCTAGGCACCGGTCAGTAGACGCTTGGTTCACAAAATAACTATTTAGCATCCCCTTAACACAACCTCCCCTGTTTTTCAACGTCTTATGAAAAATCAAAAAGCATGAAAACAACATTATTTATTTTAAAAATGTATTCCTTGGTCATATGCATCATACTAATTGCAGGATGCAGCGATGAAACTAATGAAGTACAAGAAGATATAGAACAAAATTCGCAACTCCAGGCAGCTTTAGCAGCTCCAACGGAATGGACTTGGATCGACAACGAGAATATTATTTCAAGAGATGGGTCTACAGGCGGATACGCTGTGAACTTCAATACGAGCTCTACCAAACTCTTGATTTACTTACCAGGTGGCCGAGCTTGCTTCGATGCATTTAGTTGTGGCGGAAACGAACCTAACTACTCCGAAGAAAAGTTCTTCAACAACAATGACGGAAGCCGAGCAATTTTTAATCGAAGTGTTAGAGCTGACAACCAAGAAAATTTATTCAAAGACTGGCATCAGGTTTTCATTGCCTACAGTTCTGGGGATGTATATTCTGGCGATAACGAAAATGTGAATGTAAAAAATGGAGGGGACCAAAATCAGACGTTCAAAGGATTTCAAAATTTTGCTGCTGCACTTTCCGAGATAATCGACTTTTTAAATGGGCAAAATATAGAGGTAACGGATGTCGTTTTGGCAGGATCTAGCGCCGGTGGATACGGAGTATTGGGGAACTTTGACCAGATGGTTTCCATCGTGTCCGGAGTATATGATGAGGTACAATTTACGTTGATCAACGATGCGGGCTATTTACTCTTAGATGAGTCCGTTGTTCCATCATGCCTCAATACCGATTGGCAGGAGACATTTAATATTCAAGTACCTGATGACCTTTCTCAGTTCACAACTACCTCTTATGATTTTCAATTCTTGGGTATTTATGAATATTTGAATAATAAGTACCCTGATGCCAACTTTGGCTTTTACGGGTCTTACTCCGATCTTACGAGTCGGACGCTTTTAAGTTTGGGCCAGAACGAATGTAGTTATCAGGTCGGATTAATTGATGCTGAAATATTTAAGCAAGGTATATTGGCTCAACAAACCAATTTGTTAAGCTCACTGTCCAATTGGAAAGTTTACTACCGTCAAACCGAGAATCACACCTTACTTCCAGCTCAGGATTATACAACAGCAGAGGTCAATGGAGTTAAGTTTGTGACTTGGGTGAATGACCTTCATAATGGGACTGCAGTAGATATCATTGACAACTAGTATCTTTAATCTGTAAGTGTTATGATGCCATTAAAAATGATGAGAAATGTGAATTATTCAGATAGAACTAGGTAATAATTAAAAACAAAACATTAAAAGATGAAAATAGCACTATTTGTCCTGACAGCAATCATTTTGACCATAGTACCAGTTGACACCAACTTCGATTTCGGTTCTAAAAAAGATGGAACAGATTGGAAGCCAATAAATGATGGAGTAATGGGTGGACTTTCAAAAGGAAATGTAAACCTTACGGAAAACACGCTAAACTTTTACGGCGAAGTCTCCCTTGACAATTATGGTGGTTTTACCTCTGTCAAAAGTCCTTTTGGAGATTATAACTTGTCAGGATTGAAAAAAGTAATTGTAAGATACAGAACAGAAGGACAATCAATCTCAATAAGCTTAGAAAATAGTGAACAATTCTTTAGGCCTTATTATAAATTATTATTGCCGGAAACAGATGGGGAATGGAAGACATTGGAGCTAAATGTTTCCGATTTCAAACAATATAATTTGGGTCAAGTGACCGAAACAAGCATTACTGATGAATTTCTTGAAAATGTAAAGAGAATTGGATTTATCACAAGTAAGAAAAGTGCTGGAAAATTTAATATTGAAGTAGACTACTTAAATTTTAAATAAAATACATTGCCTAACCACACAAATAGCCTTTAGAGGTTGAATTCCTATTCGAACTTCCTTGCAGTTTGCTATTTTTCGTTTACTGCTGTAAATCACAACTGATTTTCCGCAACAAACCATATAGGCACCTTTGGCTTTTATATTTAAGCGCCGCAATTGGAACTTTTATTAGGACTAGAGATATAAAAGAACTGCTAAGGGCAAAATAGCTTTTGTACTTTTCTCATTTACTATTGTTATTCGACCAATTTACTTTTTAGTGCTTCCTGGTAGGTTTCCTTTTTCAATTTCGCCGTTGAGCGCGTTGACGATTTCCAAGTACATGGCCTGCATGTTTTCCTTTTCACTCGCCCTTTTTTGAAGAAGAAAATAGGAAAACACGTGCTGTGAGGCGTAGTGGGGCACATCCCCAATACCCGTTTCCAAGTAGCCGTCCACAACTTTCTTCCAGTCGATTTCATAGGGCTTTGCCGAAACCATTCCATTCAGGATGGAGTTTACCCTGTCCACCATTTTATCGAAAAGCGTGTTCCGCTTGTTTATAAAGGAAAACCGCTCTATATCATAATTTGGATCATAGGAGATAATCTTGCCTTTTGGACTTACCTGGTAAGCAGATTTATTTTTGTTCATTACACATGTTCATTATCTGTTGTTATTTTGCGCGACCACACTGGTAATCGATTCTTGTTCGTTCAAAGGAAGGGCCTTGTTCTTGAAATAATAGAGTATTCCCAGGATTATACCAAATACCAGTACCAACAAGAGCTTGAAATCCGGCTTATTGAGATAGGCGTCCGTTTTTACCATCACTATCATGGTAATTTGGTACATGCTCAGGCCAACGGGCACCAAAAGGAAGGGTTTATAAAGACTATACTTAGCATCCATCCACCAGCCCGCCCAAAGAATTTGGGCACACATTTGTACGAAAAGGGTCAAGAGCAAGACCCTGTACGAAACAAAACCCCATACATCCCGCTCCCCGAGGGTCAAAAAATCTTCGATGCCAAGGATTGGAACCCAATCCTTTACCCCAACGAACCGCTCCGTAACAATGTCATGGAAATAGGGGAACGTCGAAACAAAGGCGATGGCCAGCCAGGACAGCACCACTTTGGGCGAAATGATTTTCTCGGGGGAACTGCCCAAAGTGGTGCGGACGGCCAGTAATTTTTTTCTTTTTGTATGTTCGCCCCAATAATAAAGCCCGAAGAGCACAATGCCAATACCTAGAGTCCACCAAAGCTTCCATGACGGGTCGTTGAGCCAAGTCAAACGTTTTGCGGAGAGAATCAGGAAGATATGATAGCCTGCACTGGCCGTGCATAAAAGAAGGGCATATCTGTACGCTTCATCCTTGGCAACCGAAAACCAACCGATGCTGGCCACCATGATGTAGAGTTCTATAAGGAGATAGTACAGAAATACCCTAAACTTTGAGTAGCCCAAGATTTTGCTGTTTTCGTCCAATAGGGATTCCTGTATCCCAGGGGGAAGCAACCACTTGGAAAGCGACCCATTTTCTTCGGTGATCAGTTCATTGAAAAAAGGAAGCGATGACATCCCTACCAGGATTGCCATCGCCAACAAAAATCCACGTGTCCTTTTAGTAGATTCAGGTGTCGCCTTCCTCGATTTCGGATTTCTTAACGGATAAAACTTCAAGTTCTGTCTCTGTGACATCTTCCTTTTCGCATGAAATGTTTGTCGATACCGCCAAGATGAAAACGGCGGCGAACAATAATCGCTTAATTATCATAATTAAAAGATTTGGGATTAATATCAAACCTTAACTATGATAAAGGCTCTAAAATTGTTTTTTGGGGGCAACTTTCGACCAAATACGCAATATGTGACCGACATCCAATATATAATTTTCCTACATTTTTATATTACAGGAAAACCTTATTTTTTTTAAGGTTTTTAATTGCCTTCACTGTCTTTTTCTCCTTCTGGCATAAAGATTTCAAATCCGCACACCCTGTACTGCAACGGATTCCTCCCTCATTTTGATTTGCCGATTGTCCTGCTACCTTCAATTTGGCCATAAAGTTTTTCACCTTGTGGGGTCTTGGAATTTGGACCGATGAAAGGGGCCTGCGAACCCGAGAAATTTGGATTTCGTGACAACGTCCTATATTTACTGATATTCCCCAACCCTAAAAAAATGCTTTGGAAATGATACATGCAATACAGGAAGGAATACCGCGACATACAATTTAGGGTCTTTTATGACATCAATCCAGGCATGCCGAACAAGCTGGCTTTTGCTGCGCATCCGTATGAGAAGTTGTTGGAGATGGATAAGGAGATGACGATGGAACCCTCCTATTTTCTGGTCAAAGGGATAATTACCGAAGAACAGCGGTTACAATTGACATTTACGGAATTTAGGTTTGAAATGGACCAGGATTTACATAGTCGTTTGGGACTTCTCTACGAAAGAATCCACTCGATTTATGAAAAAGTGGTGCTCAAAAGGGGGGCGTAGGCCATTTAATTGATTCTTGCTTGAATTGTTTTAAGCGTTTCAAGCGGTTTTCGCAGCAACGGAATTCAAAAGACTCCATACTCCTATCATGATGTTCAATGGCATGGGCAACGGAAACAGTTTCATTCCCAACAACAAGATTATCAATATCGTATTCAGTGGTTACTGCCTCACGGCCAATCAGCCTTTTTTTTAGTACAACTAAGAAAACACTGGAAAAGGGGGCTTTTGCATCACTACATTCTATTTTCAAGACTTTGCTATTGATGGTTCTATTACCAAGGCCCTGCGGAAGTCAGAAAACCTTTCCGGTTTTCCGACACCCTTAGAGCCGCGCGAAAGCACAAGCGGCGAAAGGCCGCTTCACCTTTCTTCTCCCTTCCCACAAATATATTTTACAGGAGCATGGTCGTAAAAAAGTGGTATTACATCCCCATGCCATAACTTTTCATGGGAAAAATGTTAATTTGATGAAATGATACTCATCCTAAAGTATATCATGCTTGCGTGTTTCGCCTATTTTGTTATCAGGATAGCAGTACCCTATTTAGTACGTTTCATGCGGTTTATGTTCAATGAATCGTTCAAATGGGACAAATATGTAGAAAAGCCAAGATTGGTGTTCTATGCTATAGGCCTTTTTACCATGAAATTGGGCTATGATGCCATTCTGGAACCCTTGGAAAGTATTGCTGTTTTTTCCTATAGTGTTGGCGGATTTCTTTTTTTGAGCGGAATGCTTATGACCCAACTGACGTGGAGTAAATGGTTTGAGAGAATCTTTATTCCCAAAATAAAGGAGAAACTAAAGTCCTCCAGAAATTTCAATATTTCAATCAGCGAATCCCAATTGGGGAAACTCTACGATAATTTGGTCCGCTATGATATGATTATCATCGATAAAACTTCGAAATATGGTTTTATCCAATGCTTTTTAAAGGATTGGGACGAACATGATGCGAAAATCCATCTGAAATTAAAAAACCCTGCTTGTAAGGAGTTTTATGAACTCCTGAAAATGAGCTTTCCCAAGAATGACTTACAGCTTATTGATTTCATCAAAAATTCGGATGTGTTAAGGCGTGAGGACGGGCGAAAATATAATTACGATACCGTTAGAAACGCCCTGACTAGAAACAGGGTTTCTAAAAGAAGTGAGGAATTGGAAGCCATATTTGCCTCATTTTCTTAAAACTTGCTTGCATTCTCCTCTATTTTGCTTGCACCACATGCGATGCAAGCCTTTCCTATAGTTTCCTATGCTAGTTTGCTGAAAGAATTCGATTAAAAAGTACAAAAGCTTTTGTCCATTGTTTCACACAAAAATTTAGAAAAATGGATTATTTAAAACTAGAGGAACGTCTTGAACGTATAGAACGATTATTGTCAAGCAACAAGGAAGTTTTGACATTTGAAGAGGCCTGTGAATACATGGGCGTATCACGAAGTTTTCTTTACAAACTTACTTCAACAAGACAGATACCACACTCAAAACCCAATGGTAAAATGATATTCTTCGAAAAAAAGAAGCTTAATCTTTGGCTATTACGGAACAACAGAAAATCAAAAGCTGAATTGGAAGCGGAGGCACTTAAATATGCACTTATAAATAAGATGAATTGATGATGGGTAGGGAGAGGAGCAGGCGAGCGAAATCAGCATGAAAATGATAATTGAGTGAGAATTCAAGATGTGTCATTGTCATGACAAATCTTGCTTTTGCTCCCCTTGGTCGCAAAAGAGGAAAAGGAATATGAAACGGGAATTCGTCCAGTTCAGGTGCTCAATATTTGAGAAGAAACTGCTTAAGGTCAAGGCCAAAAAATCTGGTCTTTCCGTCAGTGAGTATTGTCGCCGTGCAGCATTTGATGATAGGATTATTGAACGTTTATCGGAAGAACAAATAGAAGCCTATAAGTTATTGGTACAGTACCAAAACAATTTCAAACGTATTGGGAACATGTTCCGGAAACGAAATCCAAGATTGGCAGAAGAAGTCAACCAACTGGCAAAAGAAATCAGGGAGCACCTTTTAAGTTTTAAGGTATGATTGGAATGGGAAAATCCATATCGCACACATCAGCATCAATGGCCTACGGATTACGAGAGGAAAAGAAGCCCGAGATTGTTCATAGCCAATATCTCGCGGGAGATACTCCAAAGGAGATTACCCAAGAGTTCAGGACCATCCAACAACAGAATCATCAATGCAAAAAAAACACTTTGAGTTTCGTATTGAGTCCAACCATCAAAAATGGCAAGGAAATGAAGAACAAAGAACTTCAAGAAATCACCCAACGGTTTCTAAAACAAATGAAGTTACAGGAGAACCAGGCCATTGCCTTTGTGCACAGAAACCGGAAACACGTTCATATCCATTTATATGTGAACCGAATCAATTTTCAAGGGAAAGCTTATAAAGACAATTTTATAGGAAAACGGAGCCAACAAGCTGCGGAACGGGTGGCAAAGGAAATGGGCCTTACTACAGTACGGGAAGTCCAACAACAAAAACTGGACAAAGCCAAGGATATGCGAATGATTCTCAAAAGAATCCATGAAAAAGTAATAAAAGAGGTCAGGCCCAAGGACTTTGACCAATACATCAAAGCGATGGAAGCCTATCCCATAAAGGTCATCCCTTCCATCAACAAACAGAACCAATTGCAGGGTTTTCGATTTGAGTTTGCGGGGCAGAATTTAAAAGGTAGCGAGGTACACCGTTCCATGTCCATGAACAAGATAGCCGAACAGATTGGTTTCAACAGAAATGTGGTTGAGAAAGCCAAAACTGAGAATGCAATGAAACTGATGGGAAAATCGGTAAAGGTACCGCCAAACCTAGTGGTTAAGATGGCCACCAAAGCAGTTGTGAAAGGCATCAAAAGAACCATTGATAAAGGAATAGGAATCGAAATTGGAATGTAGGATTATGGCAAAACTGGATGAAATAGCGGAATTGTTGACCGAGGAAATCAGGTCTTTCGGAAATTGGGTAACGGACCTCAAGGTACTGCTAAAAAATATCAACGAATTTGGTTTCGAGCCGGACACCTCGGAAATGGAACGCCTATTGAACAATCACCAATCCAATTTGAATACCATTTCGGAAAAGCAAGAAAAGGCTTTGGATAAAGTCTTAAAAAACATTGACAAATCGAGATTGGTACCTAGATGGGAACTTGTATTTGTATATACGGTAATGATACTGAATGCGTTGGTATTCGGTTACTTCGGTTATCATTATATCCAATATGAAAGGCAAAAGGAAGCAGCCTATCAGAAGGGTAGGGAAGAAGGCCTTGTAAGGGCAAGACAATATTTTGAGGACCACCCCATTATTTTCAAGGATTACCAAAAGTGGGTCAAAAAACGGGACAGCATCACAAATGAAAAGTAGGATGCGCCCTATGGAATTTCTTTTATCCGCTTATCTTCCCGAACGCGGAAGAAATTCCACAGGATCCATGCGCACATAAGTTATGGTAAGATTGGGGTTTATAAATGTCTAGTATTCAACTATTTTATGTAATTTAGCATGCTAGGCTAATTTATGTACAACATATTAAGCTAATATTCATACAACACGTTAGGCTAATTTACATATCACATGCAAGGCTAATTTTCGTACCAAGCTCTAATTAAGATAAAAGAAACATAGTATGGCTACTCCAGGAGAAAAACTTGCTGAATCATTGCAAATCCTTCGAGCTTTGCAGGACGAACACGGTTCTGTTGCAATAAACACATCAGAGATTAATAGAATTCACAGGGAACGCCTGATGAAGAATGGATTTCTAAAGGAAGTGGCTAAAGGCTGGTACATCGTTTCCAATCCTCAAGAAAAAGTAGGCGACACTACATCTTGGTATACTTCTTACTGGCAGTTTTGTTCAAGATACTTAAATGATAAATATGGAGGAGCGTATTGTATTTCTCCTGAACAATCCTTATTAATAATTACAGGTAATTATACCATTCCGAATCAATTAATTGTTAGAGCTCCGAATGCACCAAATAAAAGTATTCCACTTTTATACAACACGTCGATTTTAGAAATCAAATCTCCTTTGCCGAACAAAGCTGATGTCATAGAGGAAAAAGGAATCAATATGTTGACCCTACCCTCAGCATTGATACATTGCTCTCCAACAATGTTCGAGAAAAATCCTATTGAAATGAGAACGACCTTAGTCCAGATAACTGACGCATCGGAAATTTTACAACAGCTATTGGATGGCTCACATACCGTAATAGCGGGACGATTGGCAGGAGCATTCAGAAATCTTGGTCAAGATCGCATCGCGGATGATATTGTCAAGACCATGAGAACGGCTGATTTTGATGTACGCGAAAACGACCCATTTCAAAATCAACTGGCTACCGAACTATCTTTTAGGGAAAAATCACCTTATGCCAATAGAATTAGACTGATGTGGCAAAATTTTAGGGAAATGATTATAAAACACTTTCCAGAAAGCCCTGGAATTCCAGAAGATAAGAAAGGATACCTCAAAGCAGTCGATGAAATCTACACAACGGATGCCTATCATTCACTTTCCATTGAGCGTTATGTAGTTTCAGTAGATTTAATTGAAAAGGTTAGAAGCGGGGCATGGGATTTAGCCGAAAATGCGGAAGATAAAAAACATAGGGATGCCATGGCTGCACGCGGGTACTGGCAGGCTTCACAAGCAGTCAAGGGTTCTATCGAAAAAATCCTTGATGGTGCCAATCAAGGAAAAGTGGCCGCCCGAGACCATTCGGATTGGTACCGGGAATTATTTGCTCCAAGTGTGGCAGCTGGAATTTTAAAACCTTCGGACTTGGCCGGGTATAGAACCAATCAAGTCTATATTGCCCAATCGATGTATGTTCCTTTGAACAAGGACGCCGTTCGTGATGCCATGCCTGTACTTTTTGAGTTGTTAGAAAAAGAGGAACATGCAGGGGTACGAGCAGTATTGGGTCATTTTATTTTTGTCTATATCCACCCTTATATGGATGGCAACGGTAGAATGGGGCGATTTCTAATGAACGTTATGTTGGCATCTGGTGGATACCCATGGACGGTTATTCCCGTAGAGGAAAGGGATAATTATATGCAAGCATTGGAGAAAGCAAGCGTTGACAATGACATAGAACCATTGGCCAAGTTTATTTCCAATTTGGTCCATCAGAGTTTAAAAGGTTCTCCAGTGGCCAGTCTATAGTTTTAGACCACAATTTTACTATTGTAAAATTTGTCTTATGTGATAGATTTTACCCTGACTTTGTTACAAAAAAACAGTATAATTACCCTTACTATGTTACAATTTTATGGAATGTGGTTTTCAAAAACTGTTTTACCAAAGCCATGAAAAGGGGTATTTTAAACTTAGAAGAAGTTAAATGATACCATAAGAAAATATTGTTTAGTTTTGCCTCCGTAAATAACAACAGTTTACGTTCTTAAAGTTACTATTCAAATCGAGTGTCCTAAAAGGGAATTATACCTCGATTTTTGTATTTAAAGTACTGTAGATAAGGTATTTGTAATAGTGAGTGGCATCCTGCCACCCCGACTGATATTGCAAAGGGCCCTTCAATTTTGAAGGGCCCTTTTTTTGTACGGGTTCGGAAAAAAGGCAATTCAAAAGAAATTGTTGACAACACTATAAAACCTATTGATTAAGAAATGAACATAAATACGTTCGTTTTTTTTTCATATAGTCAACGGGTCCATCGAGATTGAGTTTAATTATTTGATAGTCAATTAGTTAAATAATTCATTATTTGTTCTCATTTCTGTAGGATTTCCTCTAATAATTGTTAATTTGACAACTAACTAAATTCACCAACCTCAACCCGGATTTCGAATGGACTATTTCGTCATCGCTAGCATTCTCGTTTTTCTGTCGGCTGTTTTCGGCTATCTCAATCTTCGCTTTTTCAAGTTGCCCAATACCATCGGGCTGACCTTTATCACTATTCTGTTCACCTTAGCCGTTTTTGTGCTGAGTTATTTTGATGATACCTTGTTACAAGCAGAGCGATTCATTATTTCGCAAATTGATTTCAAGGTCGTTCTGCTCGATATTATGTTGAGTTTCCTTCTATTTGCTGGTGCACTGCATACTGATTTGCAAAAATTGAAGGAACAACGATGGCCAGTTTTGGTGTTCGCGACTTTTGGTGTGTTAGTGTCTACCTTTCTCATTGGAACTGCTACCTTTTTCTTATTAAAACTTTTGGGGCTAAATGTTGCTTTTATTTACTGTCTGCTTTTTGGTGCTCTAATTTCACCAACGGACCCCATAGCTGTTTTGGGAATTCTAAAAAAGGCAGGGGCACCGAAGAAATTGGAAATTAAAATTGTTGGGGAGTCCCTTTTTAACGACGGTGTCGGAGTGGTGGTGTTTCTAACCATTTTTGGTTTGGCCGGTGGTTCGGAAGAAGGTTTCTCCATAGCAAGTGTTTTGGAACTTTTTGTAGTTGAGGTGCTCGGGGGACTCCTTTGGGGACTTTTCTTAGGATGGGTGACTTACTATTTTATGAAGCGCATTGATGACTACAATATTGAGGTAATCATTACCCTGGCGACAGTGATGACTGGAACTATAGTGGCAACACATTTGCATGTTTCAGCACCCTTGGCGATGGTTGTCGCAGGATTGATGGTAGGAGGCAACAAGAGTAGGGAATTGGCCATGTCCAAAACGACCGAAACCTATGTAGACAAGTTTTGGGAGCTCATCGATATCCTCCTGAACACCATTTTATTCGTTCTGGTAGGAATGGAAATGTTAGTGTTGGAATTCAACCCAACCTACATTTATGCAGGTCTTTTGGCCATACCTATCGCATTGGTTTGTCGCTATTTGTCCTTGATGGGTCCAGTGAAACTGTTTCAAAAAAAGTTGGATTTTGTACCTAATACCACCCTGATTATGACATGGGGTGGATTACGAGGTGCCATTTCCATCGCTTTAGCGCTAGGCCTCACCGAAGCCATGCAACGTGATTTGTTCTTGGTAATAACTTATATAATTGTCATTTTCTCCATTCTGGTGCAAGGATTGACCGTAGAAAAGTTGATACGTCGCCTAAAACTGGAATGAACTATACGAAACGAACTCAAAACAAGGAACGTACTAAATACAAACCTATGAAGAAAATTATCGTCATCCCTTTGCTTCTCTGCGTAGCATTTGGTTTCGGTCAAGCACAAAAAACCTATAACATAGGTATCATAGCCGACTTTCAATCCTTGAAGACCCAACCAGCACTGGAACAGTTGCAAAACGAAATCAAAAGTGTAGTAGGTGAAGATGCGATTATCAAATTTCCGTTGGAATCCCGTTTGGTGAATAATTACGATACACAAAAGGCAACTGAGAACTATAACCTGTTGTTGAATAATGATACCGATATTATTCTTGCTTTTGGTCCGGTGACCAGTAAACTGCTTGAAAAGCAAACCTCGTATCCTAAACCCGTAATTCTTTTTGGAGCGATTAACCGTGACTTCAGCAATTTGGATTTTTCCAAGGAAACATCTGGTATTCCAAATTTCACCTATCTGATTGATTCACAATCGTATTTGGAAGATTTTAAAAAACTTAAAGAACTTACGGATTTTGACACCTTAGGAATCGCAATAGAAGCTCCGTTGATGGATGTGCTTCCGCTAAAAGAAACCTTTGATAAGGAATTTGACATCCTTCAAGCGGAATACAAACTCATCCCGTTTTCTACCACAACGGATATTATCCAAAATTTAGAAGGTATTGATGCGGTCTATTTAGCGGGTGGATTCTTTTTAACAGAGAATGAGATTTCTGAGTTGGCGGACGCATTTATCCAGAAAGGATTGCCCTCATTTTCTGCCAATGGTGCTTCGGATGTCAATTTGGGTATCATGGCAACCAATCAATCTGATGAGAGCCTCGACCAATTTTTCAGACGTATTTCGCTTACGGTTGAAGCTTATGTAACGGGTGCCAGCATGGCTGATTTGCCCGTTTATATTGAATATACCCCAAGGTTGACTATCAATTACAATACTGCCGAAGCCGTAGAAGTACCTATTAAATATAGTTTAGTAGGTTCTACGGATTTTGTGGGGGAGATGAAAAACGTCAAATCTGAAAAAGACTATAACATTTTGGATGTTATCGATGGTGTGTTAGAGCAGAATTTATCCCTGCAATCCAATAAGAAGGATGTGGAACTCACGGTTCAAGATGTACGCACGGCCAAAAGCAGTTATCTACCAACATTAAGTGCTGCGGCTTCTGGTACCTACGTCGACCCAGATTTGGCAGAGATAAGTAATGGGCAAAGTCCTGAATTCTCCACCGCTGGCGCCATTACCCTAGAACAGGTTTTGTTTTCAGAAGCTGCTAATGCCAACATAGCCATTCAGAAGAAGTTGCAAAAGGCACAAGAAGAAAGTTTCAACGCCTCTCAGCTTGATGCCATCTTGGATGGTACGATTTCCTATTTCAACATACTTATTCTAAAGGCAAATGCCGACATACAACTTCGTAATTTGGATTTGACCAAAGCCAACTTTCGCATTGCTGAACAGAATTTCGAAGCAGGACAATCCGGAAAGTCTGATTTACTTCGGTTTCGAAGTGAAATGGCCCAGAACATGCAAACCATGATTGAGGCCATCAATCAACTCGAGCAAGGATACATCTCCTTAAACCAAGTGCTTAATAATCCTTTAGACAGGGAAATTGATGTAGAAGATGTGGCCTTGGATGAGGGAGTTTTCAAGCGCTACAACTATGAACAATTAACCAATTTACTGGATGACCCCAAACTAAGAGAACCCTTTGTAGAATTTTTGACCGAAGAAGCCTTGCGCAACGCACCGGAAATCAAGTCTTTAGACTACAATCTGGAAGCTGTGGAACGCAACATTAAGTTAAGCGGTTCAGGGCGGTTTTTGCCTACGGTAGCGCTACAAGGCAGCTACAACAGCACCTTTAACAGAAGTGGTGCGGGAAGCACTGCAGTACCCGGTTTTGGAGGTCTAGTTGACAACAGTTATAATGCCTCCCTTAGTGTTTCCTTGCCCATTTTCAATCAGAATACTAACAATATCAATCAGCAGATTGCCATCATTCAAAAAGACCAATTGGAAATCAACAAGGACAATACGGAATTGGCGGTGGATTCCAACGTGCGGGCTGGAGTGTTGAATTTGATTAATCAAATTGCAAACATTGAGCTCTCCACGGTTTCTGAAGAAACAGCCAAAGAGGCGCTGGAACTTACCCAAACGAGTTATTCGGAAGGAGCAGTGAATATCGTACAGCTGTTGGACGCGCAAAACTATTATTTAAATGCCCAGTTGGACAGGGTAAATGCGGTGTATAATTTTTTGATTAACTCATTACAATTAGAGCGTTCTCTTGGGTATTACTTCTTGCTAAAGTCTGAGGCAGAAAACGAAGCATTCCGACAACGCTTTTTTGAATTTTTAAATACAAGAAACTAACGACATAAAAATACTATCAACCATGAAATACATAGTAATGACACGATATTTTGTATTGTTTAGCTTAAGTCTTGCCCTGTATAGCTGTGGAGGTGAAGAAGAAGCACCCAAAAAGGTCTTGCGGCCCGTAAAGTTTCAAGAAGTGGGTTATTTAGGGGGCGAAAAAGTACGGACCTTCAGTGGTACTGCCCAAACCGAAAAAATTATAAACCTAAGCTTCAGAGCCTCTGGAATCATCACCCAGTTTGATGTTAAATTGGGTCAAAAAGTAAAAAAGGGGCAACTCTTGGCGAAGTTGGACAACGTGCAATCCCGATTGGCGTATGAGCAATCCATTACTCAGCTGAATAGTGCTGCTTCACAGATGAATACAGCGAAGTTGAACTTGAACCGTGTACGGGTACTATACGAAAAAGGAAGTGCTTCCTTAAGTGATTTTGAAGCCGCCAAAAATTCATTCAAAACCGCAGAAGAAAGCCATAAGTCTGCAAAGCGGGGCGTAGATATCCAAGCAGAGCAAATACAATACGGATATATTTATGCGCCCGAAGATGGTACGTTAGCCTCAGTCACCGCAGAAATTGACGAAAACGTACAGGCAGGGCAAGCGGTTGCTGTGCTGAATGCCGGTACTGAAATGGAGATATCCCTTGGAATTCCAGAAAGTGTCATTAATGGAGTAAGTGAGGGCATGGAAGTGCAAGTGAATTTTTCGGCCCTGGCCGAAAAGGACTTCAAAGGGAAAATTACCGAAGTATCCCCTGCTGTGGACGCCAATACAGCTACTTACCCGGTAATGGCTACTGTGGTGAATCCTACCAATGATATCAAAAGTGGTATGGCGGCGAACGTGACCTTTGATTTTGGGGAACGCAAAGTGGAAAATATTTTGGTAGTGCCAGCATATGCCGTGGGCGAGGATAGCGATGGCCGTTTTGTATTCTTGGTAGAAGACAAAGGTGAAACTGCGACGGTTAAAAAACATCCGATACAAGTGGGGAATCTTTCTGCCGAAGGATTTGAGGTAGTCTCAGGCCTTTCGGTAGGGCAAAAAATAGCAACCGCAGGATTACAAACCTTGTTGAATGGCCAAGAAGTAAAGCTACAATAACCACAACCAGACCAACCTATGAATCTCGCAAAATTTTCCATAGAAAAGAACCGTATCACCTTTATGGTGTTGGCGACCATCGTGTTGTTGGGTATCAATATGTACTTCAATCTCTCACAAGACAGTATGCCGCCCTATACCATTCGTGTGGCGACCGTTGTATCCCAATTTCCTGGAGCAAGTCCTGAAAGGGTAGAGCAATTGGTTACCGATAAGGTTGAAAAGGTTGCCCAAGAACTCCCTGAATTGGATGAGGTAACCAGTATCTCAAGAACAGGTTTATCCGTGGTCAGTGTTACCTTAAAAGACGAAATCAACAAAGAAGACCTGCAATCCGTTTGGGATCGTTTACGGAGAAAACTGAACGGAATCCAGGGGCTACCAGAAGGAGTTAACCCCAATTTAAATGATGATGGCATTGGAGATGTTTACGGAATTGTGGTAGGATTGACTTCCGATGGTTTTAGCTACTCTCAAATGAAGGAGTACGCAGATGATATCAAAGACGATTTGATAAAGCTTCCGGATGCTGCCAAAGTAGAATTGGGTGGCGTGCAAGAAGAACGGGTCTTCGTGGAATTCGACAACGCTCGTTTGAAGGAGTATGGTCTTTCCGCCTCGATTTTGCAACAGCGAATCGGTTCTACCAATATTTTGAGTTCCGGAGGACAGGTCAATGTAGGTGATGAGCGGATTATTCTAGAACCCACTGGAAATTTCAATAGCATTGATGATATCCGAAATATGTTGATTTCGGTTGGAAATGGCTCTCAATTGGTTAAACTAGGCGATATTACCAATGTCACCCAGAGTTATATTGACCCACCATCACAAGTAGTTCGGGTCAACGGACGCGAAGCGATAACCCTTCATGTCAATCTCAAAGAAAATAAGAATGTAGTCTATTTGGGGGAGGCGGTCAATCAAGTCGTAACCGAATGGGAGGAGCGCCTTCCCGTAGGTTTGGAACTGGTTCGGGTTTCTTCTTTGGATGACTACATTAACGTGAAGGTAAGTGACTTCATGGTGAATCTGGTGGAATCTATTACCATTGTACTGGTTGTGATGTTGCTCTTTTTAGGGATTCGAACAGGTTTGATTATTGCTAGTCTTATCCCCATTGTAACCATCACCACGCTAATGGTCATGGGCCTCATCAATATGGGATTAAATCAGGTTACCCTAGCTGCATTGATTATGGCATTGGGACTTTTAGTGGACAATGCGATTGTAGTTGCCGAGACCATTTTGGTAAAATTGGACCAGGGTATTGAAAAGAAACAAGCCGCCATTGAGGCCTTTTCCGAACTTTGGATGCCGCTTTTGATTTCTACGTTGACTACCTCTGCCGCATTCATGGCGTTTTATTTATCGCCAACCACGATGGGGGATATTGTCGGGCCTATTTTTGTAGTCATTAGCATTGCACTGCTTTCCTCTTGGTTGATTGCCTTAACGGTTATTACCATGTTTTGCTATCTCTTCCTTAAAGTAGAGCCTAAAGCAGAGAAAAAAGTAAGCTTTGTTGATAGGACCATCAATAAATTAAAGGGATATTACAAGGATTTGATTCTTGGTGCGTTGTCGAAAAAATACACTGTCATCATCGGTATTTTTGTAGCGTTCCTAGTTTCGCTTTTCGGATTTACCAAAGTGCCGTTCATATTCTTCCCTGATAGTGACCGGAACATGATTACGGTGGATATCAATCTTCCCGAGGGCAACAAAATTGAACGTACGGAAGAGGTAGTTGAAGCTATTGAAAAATATATGTCGGATTCACTTCAGGTAAACGAGAGCCGAATCGCAGGTATTTTGAATTGGTCCTCCTACATTGGCGAAGGCCCTGAATCTTATGATTTGGGATATCAGCCAGATGAAGCAAATTCCAACTATGCACACATTTTGGTAAATACTTCATCTTTTGAAGAAAATGCCGCGGTTATTGCAAAATTAGATGATTATGCGTTCAATACTTTCCCCAACGCTGATATCAAAGTTGCCTTTTTAGCGGCAGGTGGTGGGGGAACTCCCATTGAAATCAAGGTTTCTGGGAGCGACCCAGATGAGTTGGCAAGCATTTCGGAACAAATCAAATTAAAGCTTTCCAGTATCAACGGTACCAAAAACGTAAAAGATGATTGGGGACCGAAGAGTAAAAAGTTTTTAATTCAAATTGACCAGAATCGGGCACAAACAGCTGGGATTACCAGTTCTGATATCGCTACTTCTTTGCAAACGGTGTTGGATGGATTTCAAACTGGCGAATATCGAGAAGATGACAAGTCTATTCCTATTTTGATGCGAAGTGGAGATAGTCAGCAACAATCTTTGGCTTCTCTTGAAACTTTGAATATTTATTCACAAAGTTCAGGACGAAGTGTTCCATTATTACAAGTAGCTTCCATTATTCCAGCTTGGCAGTATGCAAAAATCAAGCGTCTTGATTTGCGGAGAAGCATTAACGTTAGTAGTGAGTTGCGGGCTTGGGGTAATGCAAATTCGATTACGGCGGAAATAACCCCATGGCTCGAAGAACAGTCCAAGAATTGGCCCGAACGCTATTCTTACAAGTTTGGTGGAGATGCCGAAAATACTGCGGAGAGTATGGGCTCAGTAATTGGTTATTTGCCCGTTTCAGGCTTCTTGATAGTCCTTTTATTGATTATACAGTTCAATTCGGTTCGTAAAATGAGTATGGTCGTATTGACCATTCCGCTAGCCGTCATTGGAGTGGTGGTAGGGCTCTTGGTATTTCAAGAACCGTTCGGATTTATGCCGTTTCTCGGGGTGATTTCCTTGGCGGGAATTGTGATTAACAATGCGATTGTGCTGGTGGATAGAATTGAAGTGGAACAGGCATTGGGACGTAGTGACCAAGATGCCGTCATCGCTGCTTGTTTACAGCGGTTCAGACCTATTTTGCTCGCAACCTTCACAACGGTTTTAGGATTGATACCGCTTTACATTTCAGGAGGAGAAATGTGGGAAGGAATGGCGGTCAGTATCATGATTGGGTTGCTGTTCGGAACGGTGATAACCTTGATTTTTATCCCGTCGTTTTACAGTGCATTGTTCAAAGTAAACTATAAAGGATATAGCTTTAATCCTGCTTTAATGGAGGACTAATGTTGGAGCGGCTCTACCAAAATCGATTTGAACTGTTTTTGAGCAGTCAGCTTGCGATTTTGTTTGGTTCACTGGTTGTGCCGACCCTTTTTTTTGATAGTATTTTTGACCCAGTCCTTTTTTTGGTCAACCTCATGGTTGGGGTGTTGCTTATATCAAAGAATCGCAAACTAATGTGGTTTTGTATCCTTTTGTTGGGGCTTAGCTTCATACTTTTCTTGATTACCACTTGGTCTGAAAACAATTCCAAACAACTTGGTTTCTTGAGAATGTCTGGTTATTTTCTGTTTTACCTAGGGGTATCCTACGAAATCTTGAAACAAGTTTGGCAAGCCACTGAGGTAAGTAAAAATGTTATTTTTGGGTTGGCTACCGGGTATATTTCTTTGGGACTTATCGGCTTTTTTATCTGTTTGAGTATTGAATTGGCCTTTCCGGGTTCATTTCAAGGTGCAATTATCGATATTCAAGCCGAAACCGCGAGTATTGCCGAGCAAATGTTGTACTTCAGTTTTATCACTTTAATGACAATTGGTTATGGCGATATTCTACCTATTACGGATTTAGCCCAAAAAGCTGCCATCTTGATTGGATTAATGGGTCAGTTTTACTTGGTAATTTTTACCGCTGTAATTGTTGGAAAGTTCATCCAACAAAAATGACAACCTAAGAAAAAATGCTTCTGTAGTAAAATCGGAATATCTTAAACGAACTACTCGGCAATATTACTTTTTACGAGAGCATTGGTCAGGTCCTTTGCGTAAAGCGATACTGTTTTTTCGAGGCTGGAAGGGTCTTTGACTTCAAACCGACCTACCCATTGAAGGTTTTCTCCCGAGTCTTCAGCTAACCGATAGAGACTACTTTCAAAGATATATTTGGTACCACTTTTTAGTTCGTCAGGTTCCCAAGTCGTCACCGGGTAATAGGTTAAATACCGTCCAAATCTACCCGCACGAGCAGGGATGTATGCGGTTGAAGAGTTTCCGGGAATTACATCGGTGTACTGCTCTGTATCAATTAGATTGGTCACTATTGCCCCATCATAACCTATGGACAACAAACTCTATTTTAATGTGACCATTTGACTATCGGAATTCTGTTGATATATGTTGATAAGACTTTTCACGGAATGCGAAGCGATACCTTCTACACCTTTTTCCTTTAACTGGGCTACCACACTATTTTCAAATTTGATTCGGGCGGTTCGGTCTTTCGAGCGGCCCACCACCAATATTTTGTCATAGCTGTTTTTGGTTTTGCTAATGTTTTCTGAACTGGTTAAATAAGAAGAGCACCCTGAAAGCAAAAGTGTCAAAAAAAGGATTGGGTACATGGTTGATGATTTCATCTGGATGGGTTTTGGTTGGAAATAGTTGTAAAAATATACCTGTTAAAGGTAGCAAATTTCATCTCGAATGAAGACTGAAATAGGCAGGGAGAAAAGAGAAAAGGAATATAGGCCAAGAGGTGAGATAAACTCCGCTTTTTTGAAGAAGCGGTTTGCCAATCCGTTTCACAACAACCGTAATCCGACCACTGCTTTATTTCGTCGGAGAAATAGTACAATAAATCGGAACTTAGGCCTTTCTAACCCCTTTATTGGCTTGGCCTAACCACAAATGCACCACTTCTGACTCACCATCACAGGCAGTTAACAACAAATATCTGTTTATGATTAGGAAAGCTGTTTTTTTTGTTAAAAATAAACCTGGAAGCTATATAGGGTTTTCAGATTTGAA
>CALBPG010000107.1 GCA_937899065.1 uncultured Allomuricauda sp. | reverse complement strand
GGGGTCTCCGAAACGGTCGTTGCGGGTGATGTGGAAGTACAAGTTTTACTGAACGATGAGGGTACATTGAGTGCCAAGATTTTTAATCGGGAAAATGAAATCCAACAGTTTTTGGCAGAAAGGCAGGGCTACACTCAAGGGGTTGGACTTTCCTATCAAGTTGATTTCAATAGCTTTCAAGAGCTTTTGCAAAAGGTATTTAAAAAGAAGTCGAAGCAAGAACCTGAAGCGGAAGTGCCTCCTACTCGAGCTACTCAAATTATGGGAAAAGACAGTTTGATTCGATTCCGAACCAAAAGCACGACTTCTATCAAAAAGCCACGAAATTAGACTTTAAAATGGCTTTTGGTTAAACAGAAAACTACGAAAACGTTTGCGAAAGCGGCTGATTGTAAATTACTTATTATCCCATTGATTTTTTTTGATAAAGTTTCCTAGTTTTGGTTTCTTAATTTTTTGAATGACATCAAATATCAAAAAAATAGGCGTTTTTACATCCGGTGGAGATTCTCCTGGAATGAACGCCGCAATTCGTTCCGTGGTGCGTACTTGTGCGTACCTGAAGATAGAATGCGTTGGGATTTATCGAGGCTATCAAGGAATGATTGAAGGAGACTTCAAATCCATGGACGCGCGTAGCGTGAACAACATTATTAATAAAGGAGGAACCATACTCAAATCAGCGCGCTGTGATGAGTTTCGCACCCCGCAAGGAAGACAGCTTGCTTACGACCAATTAGTCAAAGAAGGTATTGAAGCTTTGGTGGTCATCGGAGGTAATGGAAGTTTTGCAGGAGCATTGGTCTTTAATGAAGAATTCAACTTCCCTGTGATGGGAATACCTGGAACGATTGACAATGATATTTTGGGCTCTTCGTTCACCATCGGCTTTGATACCGCAATCAACACCGTAGTAGGTGTGATTGATAAGATTCGCGATACGGCTAGTTCACATAACCGGTTGTTCTTTGTTGAGGTAATGGGTCGAGATGTAGGGCATATTGCCTTAAATGCCGGCGTTGGAGCTGGGGCTGAAGAAATATTGATTCCAGAACAAAACTTGGGACTTGAAAGGCTTTTGGATTCTTTGAAACGAAGTAAGAAGTCTGGAAAATCCTCAAGTATCGTGATTGTCGCTGAAGGAGACCGAATTGGAAAGAATGTTTTTGAGCTTAAGGAATATGTAGAAGAACATCTACCCATTTATGATGTTCGTGTATCTGTATTGGGACACATGCAACGTGGAGGTAATCCAACCTGCTTTGACCGGGTATTGGCTAGTAGAATGGGTGTAAAGGCAGTAGAAAGTCTTTTGGAAGGAAAATCAAACTATATGGTAGGTATTCGAGATAATAAACTAATCTTAACGCCTATTAGTGAAGCAATTAAAGCACATACTGAAATTGATGAAGAACTCATCAAGGTTTCAGATATCATGACAACTTAATAAAATCAAATACTAGAAAATGTCAAATTTAAAAATCGGAATAAACGGTTTTGGACGAATCGGAAGATTGGTTTTCAGAGCGAGCGTAAAACGAGACAACGTCGATGTTGTTGCTATTAACGACCTGTTGGATGTGGAACATCTAGCCTATCTATTGGAGTATGATTCTGTACACGGCAGATTCGATGGAACGGTTGAAATAAAAGATGGTCACTTGGTCGTAAACGGAAAAACCATCCGAATTACCGCAGAAAGAGACCCTAAGAATTTAAAATGGGATGAGGCTGGTGCAGACATCGTAGCTGAATGTACAGGTATCTTCACTACTTTGGAAACTGCGCAATACCACATTGATGGCGGGGCGAAGAAGGTTGTTATTTCTGCACCTTCAAAAGACGCACCCATGTTTGTGATGGGTGTAAACCACGACAAGGTTACTGCAGACGATAAGATTGTATCCAATGCAAGTTGTACGACCAACTGTTTGGCACCTATGGCTAAAGTGTTGAATGACAACTTTGGAATCGAAGAAGGTTTGATGACCACAGTGCATGCGACTACAGCTACTCAAATGACGGTGGACGGTCCTTCCAAAAAAGATTACCGTGGTGGACGAAGTGCCTTGTTGAATATTATTCCAGCGTCTACGGGGGCGGCCAAAGCAGTAACTAAGGTAATTCCTGAATTATTAGGTAAACTGACTGGAATGGCTTTCCGTGTGCCTACTGCTGATGTTTCGGTGGTGGATTTGACGGTTCGTTTGGAAAAGGAAACTTCTTATGAAGAAATCAAGAAAGCGTTCAAAGCAGCTTCAGAAGGGCCTTTAGCAGGAATTTTAGGATATACGGACGAGCCTGTTGTATCCCAAGATTTCGTAAGCGATACGCGAACCAGTATTTTTGATGCAGGTGCAGGAATTGAGCTGAATTCCAAATTCTTCAAAATTATTTCTTGGTACGATAATGAAATGGGCTACTCCAACAAACTGGTGGACTTGGCCGAGCACGTTGCTTCTCTATAATCAGAAGTAATACATTATAAAATACCCCGGTCCTGAAAAGGCCGGGGTTTTCAACCTAACAACCATACCTTATGATACTGATAGTGGATAGTGGTGCGACCAAATCCGATTGGATTGCACTCAACAATAATGGAGACCAACTCTTTTTGACCCAAACTTTAGGTTTGAGCCCTGAGGTGTTGACACGTGAGGTTATTGAGGACCGTTTGGCCAATAACTTTGAACTCTCCAAGAACAAAGAATCAGTGGAGCAATTGTATTTCTACGGCGCTGGGTGTGGAACAGATAGGATGAAGAATTTTTTGAAAGAGATTTTTAAAGATTTCTTTCCAAATGCCAAGGCCGAAGTACGTGAGGATACTTTTGCGGCTATTTATTCTACCACTAAAATTGGGCATCAAGGTATTGTTTGCATTCTGGGAACAGGTTCTAATTGTAGTTACTACGACGGGCATCAGCTTTTTCAGAAAGTAACTTCCTTAGGCTACATTTTGATGGATGATGGTAGCGGTAATTTCTTTGGACGTAAACTTTTGCGGGATTACTATTTCCATAAAATGCCTCAAGACTTGGGTATTCGTTTTGCAAAGGAATAAGATAAGGATGCCGAAGTCATAAAAGAGCTTCTGTACAAACAACCCAAACCAAATACGTAATTAGCCACCTTTGCGCGTTTTATTATCGAAAACAAAGAGCACCCTTACTGTCGTGGGGTTATTGACAAAGGTTTACAACAGTTTGTCAATAACTACATCATGCAATTTGAATTGGCTACGAAGGTGCCTATCAGCTTTGTGGGCAGCATCGCCCACTTTTTACGAGATGAACTTGCTACCGTTCTAGAGCGTAATGATTTGATTTTAGGAGTGATTCGACGACGTCCCATTGAAGGGTTGGTGGAATTCCACAAGAACACTATTTAATAGCAATCATTGAGATTTCCACGTTCATGAACTTGGGAAGATTGGCTACTTCTACGGTTTCTCTAGCGGGGGCTTTGTCGTCATCAAAATAGGAACCATACACCTCATTTACTTCTGCGAATTGGTGCATATCCTTTAGGAAGATGGTGGTTTTCACTACATCTTCAAAACCCATTCCTGCTTCTTCCAAAATAGCCTTTAGATTCTTCATGGCCTGCTGGGTTTCAGATTTAATGTCTGTATCCAAAAGGGTATTCGTCTCTGGGTCAATGGCAATTTGCCCCGAGGTGTACAGCGTATTTCCTACGAGTATCGCTTGGTTATAAGGTCCAACTGGTGCTGCGGCTTTTGAAGTTTTGATAATCTTTTTCATGATAGTGTATTTAAGATGCGTTAACGTCTACTGGTGAACGGTTGACTTCTATTTTCCCATTTCAGGTCGCTCAAGATGGAGCTCTTTATCCCGATAAAAAAGTACCAACGCTCAAAACGACCAAAAGGCGTCCAATCGAAACTTAATCGGAAACTGTCCAAATCTCGATCAAAAGTGAATCGGGTATCCGCGAAGCCCTTGTTTTTGATGTCATACCCCGAATTGAATCCCACTTTCCATTTGGGCGTAAGTTCCAAGTTACCGCTAAACATTAACGAATGATTAGTGATTTCGCGTTGGCGGTTGCTGTTATTGTAAGTAGCCACATAAGTGAACCGCGCATCCCAGGGCAATTTGTTGCGAAAAGGTTGGTTTTCACGTGCTTCTTCCTCTTCACCCCGTTGCTGGAAAAAGTTGTCTTGATTGGCTAAATTGTTTAATTCAAAAGGATTGTCTCCGTAGTTGGGGTCTTGTTCTTCTTCATCCGGGTTTCGATTGTTACGCGCCCCTTTCTTGAACATTTCACTGTTCAAGGAAAAACCAGTATTTAAACGGGCAGAGGTCAAGCGCAAGAGTCCACCGCCATTATTTACATTAAAAGTGTTGATTCGTCTTCCATTATTGTCAATGGCATATGGGTCTAAAGTAGCCGCAAAGTTTATGGGTACTTTAGGGATGATTTCTGTGGCACCATTCAAACTGATGGGGCTCAACTTTAAGGAATCCGCTTCGATTTTCACCTTACGGGTTTCTAACGCTGTAGAATCTTTATCTCTGACCTTAGCTTCAAGACTATTCTGCAAAGAGAAATTCAAGGCGCTGCTTTTGGTCAATGAAGGGCGTCCGTACAAACTGGTTTCAAATGGGGTGTATTGCACATCTTCGCCATCTCCATCAACATAACTATCGTAGAATTGTTCAAAACTTGGTGCATAGCCATAACTAATTGAAGGACGCATTACGTGTCGTATCGCCTGTATTTTTTTGTCTTCCCCAAAATTGAAAGTTCCGTAGAGCGTTGTACCCACGCTAACCCCTAAATTGTAGCGGTTAAAACGTTCAAATCCGGCTATGGTATCTGTTTCAACTTCTTCCGTATTCTCATTGAACCTTCTTCGGATGGTTTCAAAGGCCCAAACATCTTCATATGTTCCAGAAGTGGTCACACTAAAGTATTTTGCCACTTTAAAGTTTGTAGAAATCGGAATACGATGACGCGCCCCGATTCTCGAGTTGTCAAACATGCCCTCGGCGAAAAAATTTTCCTCTGCTGTGGTTAAAGTGTGCTGTGCGTTGGCATCATACTGAAAATTGACGTTTTGGATAATTCCTTTTTTTAACCCATCCCGTTCTGCAAAAGGGAAAATACGCTCCATACTGGCCTGAAATGTCGGTAAGGACATTACAATTTCCTGGGTTCTTGAGTTTTGGGTATGCGTCAAGGTCAAACTCGTATTCACCGAAGGATAGGCTGGGAAGGTTTTACTATAACTTATCGAAGAGGCAAAGGTGTTGGTTTGCACATCATTCCGGTTTTGTTGGTTCAAGGAATTGGAAAAGAATTCACTACTTCCCAGGTTGACTGAAGCGGAAAACCTTGAATTGGGACTTGCTTTTGCGTCTTGCGTATGCCGTATTTGAATATTATAGTTTGTGGTCCGGCTAAAGTCACTGAATCCCTTCTGACTTTGTATCAGGTTTTCAAAACTAAAGTTGATGTTACCTTTGAATCGATAGCGTTTGGTATAGATGGACTGCCCCCTGAATCCATAACTTCCGTTGGTGTAGTAATCCCCGGTAACGCTAAGGTCTACATAATCGCTAAAAGGAAAATAATAGCCTCCGTTCTGAATAAAGTAACCCCGTTGAGGGTCATTTCCAAATGTTGGAAAAATCAAACCTGCAGCTCGACCCTGACCCAATGGAAAATATGCAAAGGGTAATGCAATAGGTGTGGGCACATCAACAATATACATATTGCTAAAGCCTGCAATGATTTTCTTTTTTGGAACAAATTTGGCCCGCCTAATTCTGATGTAATAATCAGGGTCAACCGTATCTTTTGAAGTGGTGAGTTTTCCTTCGCTTAAAAAATAGACGGAATCATTTTCTTTTTTGGTGAGTTCCGCGTATACCTTCATGGCATCACTACCGAAAGAACTTAGGCCAGCTTCTTGTTCAGTTCTGGAATTCCAAATTAAGGCTTTTTTGGTATCAAAATTAAACCGAATCGAATCGGGTCGCACCTCATTGCCCCCTTGCTTGAAATACGGAAATTGACTGTATACCCCGGTAGAATCCTTAATTCGACCTGCATAAACCTCGTTTTTGACATAATCCATGACGATAATTCCCGCTTTCAGCTCGGTATCTTGATAATAAATCTCGGCCTCATCGTAGAGATATATCTTGTTTTCATTTTGGCTAAGGCGGACATAATCCTTGGCTTTATACTTGATTTTATCGAGGAGTGCAGCATCACTTTGAGGTGTAGAATCCAATTGGATGGAGTCCGTTTGGATACTATCATTCAGGATATTAGCGGGTATTAGGGGAGCTGTAATGCTATCGTTGAAGGCCTTTATCGGGAGGGGTTTGATTTGGTCTTCTTGCGCGAAGCCTATGTTCACTAAGCCTAGAAGAACAAATAGGAGCAGGTAAAACGGTTTGTTTGATTGCAACGTGATAAATCCTATTTTTGTGGCAGTTTGGCTCAGTTTTTGGGCTCAAACTTACATATATTTTTTCTTCCGTTGCCTTGGGATTACGATATTTTTAACCCTAACGGAATGCTAAAAATCGAGAGTTCTTATGATGACAATGCGGCTTTTATTTTTTCTTTTTCTATTTTCCAGTACCGCGCTTTTTTCTAATAACAAAAACAATACCGGGAATCCACCTAAGGAAAAATTTGTAGTGGTTTTGGATGCCGGTCATGGCGGACATGACCCCGGAAATTTGGGCAACGGGTATCTAGAAAAGAACATTGCGCTAAAAATCGTATTACAAGCCGGTAAGGAGCTGGAAAAGAACCCTAACATTGAGGTAATCTATACTCGAAAGGACGATACCTTCGTCGATTTATTTGTTCGGGGTAAAATCGCTAATGAAGCCAAAGCGGATTTGTTCGTGTCGGTACATTGTGATTCCCATACTTCTAATGCCAATGGCGCCGGAACTTTTGTAATGGGCTTACACAAGAACAAGCAGAATTTTGACGTAGCAAAAAAGGAGAATTCGGTGATTTATTTGGAAAGCGACTACCAAGAACGCTATGCCCAATACAACATCAACTCCCCGGAATCCGTCATCGGACTAACCATAATGCAGGAAGAGTTTTTGCAGCAAAGTATTCTTTTGGGAAAAAAGCTTCAGGACGTATTCACCAAGCGCTTGAATCGAAAAGACCGAAAAGTCAAACAAGCCGGGTTTATCGTGCTGCATCAGACCTTTATGCCCAGTGTTTTGGTGGAAGCAGGGTTTTTGACCAATAAAGACGAGGGCAGTTATTTGAACTCTAATAAAGGGCAATCTGAAATGGGAAAGGCTATTGCAGATGCGGTATTAGCCTATAAAGCAGAAGTTGATAATGGGCTATCCGCTTTAGAATTTCAGGAGATTCCGGACGCGCCAGAGGAAGCTCCGAAAGAAGTCGTTGAGGAAACTAAGGAAGAGACATCAGCTGTGGTGGAGGTAACCAAGGAAGTAAAACCTACTGTTGTAGAGGCAACCAAACCTAAGGTAAAGGACCCTGAACCTGTTAAGGAGATTCCTGTGGCTCAAGAGAAACCTGAGCCAAAAAAGGAAGTAGTTGCTGAAAGCGATGTGATATTTAAAGTACAGCTTGTGGCCAGCGGAAGAGACATTCCTTTAACACCAGAAAATTTCAACGGGCTAAACCAACTTTCGAAGGAGCCGTTCAAAAATTTGTTTCGCTACATGTATGGTAACGCCAATTCCTATACTATGGCCCAACAGCTTAAAGCAGAAGCCAGCACCAAAGGATATACTTCGGCTTACATCGTGGCCTATCGCAATGGGACTCGGGTTCCGGTAACAAATGCCATGAAATAGCGTTTGTCATATAGAAAACCCTTGTAAAAATTATTCCTAATTTTGTTAGGAACCGAAAACCGAATCCTTTGAAGCTGACCAGAGAAATCAAAACCGGTATTGTCGTCTTAACAGGTATTGTGGCCTTTGTTTTTGGCTTGAGCTACCTTAAATCTTCACCTTTCTTTGAAGATTCCAAGACATTTTACGCCGTTTACAACCATGTGGGCGGTCTGCAAGCCGGAACCCAGGTGACCATAAACGGTTTTAAAGTGGGTAATGTTACCAATATTAGGTTTAAAGACGATAGTGGAAAATTGCTGGTTACCTTTTCGATTAATAACGATTTCCAATTCTCCAAGAACAGTAAGGCCGAATTATACGATACAGGTATCATTGGTGGTAAGGGAATTCAAATCAATCCGGTTTTTGATGGTGCTCCTCTTTCCCAATCTGGAGATACTTTGATTAGTGAAAGTAAACCCGGAATAACTGAGCTTGTGCAACAAAAACTTACGCCTCTCCAAATGAAGGTGGAAGGCGCTGTATCGCATGCCGACACCTTATTGATGAATGTCAACTCAATTTTGGATGAACCGACGAAACTGGAATTGAAAAAAGGAATTGTAGGCCTCAGTGAACTAGTGCAGACCTTTAAAAAGTCTGCTGACCGTTTGAATATGCTGTTGGATGAGAATGGCGGAGCACTGGACAGTTCCATCAAAAATATTGATAGTATCACCACCAATTTTGCGCAAATATCAGATTCATTGAACCAAGCCGGATTGGCGGAAACGTTGGCTGATTTTCAAATAACGGTGACCAAACTGAATGCCATGCTACAAAAAATAGAAAATGGTGAAGGAAGTTTGGGAAAATTTGCACAAGATGAAGCATTGTACAACAACCTTGCGGAAGCCTCTCGGGAACTTGATTTGTTATTGCAAGATTTCCGTCTGAATCCCAAACGCTACGTCAACGTATCTGTCTTTGGGAAAAAACAGAAAGAATACGAACTTCCTGAAGATGACCCTGCCAGTAAACAATAGCAAGTTAAAAACTGAATAAATTTATTATGCATGCATAATAAATTTTGTAATTTTGAAGTTAACTATGTCTATGATTTCGTTTATACCAAATATTATTTTCGCAATCCTCCTTTCTGTAGGTATTGGGTATTTTATTAAAAATGTAAAGAAGCTCACCCGAAACATTAAGTTAGGTCGGGATGTAGCGGTTAGTGATAATAAACCACAACGTTGGAAGAATATGGCCCGAATTGCCTTGGGTCAAACAAAAATGGTCGTTCGCCCTATTGCGGGGCTTATGCACATTATTGTATATGTAGGTTTCATTATTATCAATATTGAAGTATTGGAAATTGTATTGGATGGACTTTTGGGTACGCACAGACTTTTTGCCCCATTGGGCGCGGTTTACGATTTTCTGATTGGTTCTTTTGAGATTTTGGCCTTTTTGGTCATTGTTGCGGTGGTGGTTTTTTGGGTTAGACGAAATGTGATACGACTGCAACGTTTTATCAAACCCGAAATGGAAGGTTGGCCTAAAAAGGATGGGAATCTAATACTATACATCGAATTGGTTTTGATGTTCTTGTTTTTGACCATGAATGCCGCAGATTTCCAATTGCAGCAACTCAATGCGGAACATTACGTTAAAGCTGGGGCTTTCCCAATAAGTCAGTTTATTGTACCGCTGTTTGAAGGAATGTCCATTCCGCAATTGGTCATAGTGGAACGTACCGCTTGGTGGATGCATATTTTGGGAATATTGGCATTCCTGAATTATTTATATTACTCGAAACACCTACATATTTTATTAGCTTTCCCCAACACCTATTACGGTAAACTGGTGCCGCAAGGCAAATTCAACAATGTAGCTTCCGTTACGAAAGAAGTACAATTGATGATGGACCCCAATGCAGACCCTTTTGCCGCTTCGGGTGAAGAAGAAGGAGAGCCAGAAAAGTTTGGTGCTTCCGATGTGATGGATTTGAATTGGGTACAATTGATGAACGCCTACACCTGCACGGAATGTGGACGTTGTACTTCGGAATGTCCTGCCAATCAGACCGGTAAAATATTGTCTCCCCGCAAAATCATGATGGATACAAGAGACCGTCTTGAAGAGGTTGGGAAAAACATCGAGGCCAATAATGGTGAATTCAAACCAGATGGTAAAGAGCTGCTGGGAGATTACATTACACATGAAGAGCTTTGGGCTTGTACCACCTGTAACGCTTGCGTTCAGGCCTGTCCAATCAGCATAGACCCTTTATCCATTATCATGGAAATGAGACGTTATTTGGTCATGGAGCAATCGGCCGCTCCGATGGAATTAAATAACATGATGTCGAATATCGAAAATAATGGTGCGCCATGGCCGTACAACCAAATGGACCGTTTGAATTGGGTCAACGAGTAATCTTGAAGATATGAGCGAAGGATTGGTAGTTAAAACGATGGAACAATATATGGCTGAAGGAAAACAGCCCGAAATTCTGTTTTGGGTGGGTTCTGCTGGCAGCTATGATGATGGAGCCAAAAAGATATCTCGGGCGTTTGCTCGCATACTCAATAAGGCCAACGTCGAGTTCGCAGTGCTAGGTGCTGAAGAAAGCAATACCGGTGATGTGGCCAAAAGAGCAGGAAACGAATTTTTGTTTCAAATGCAGGCCATGATGAACATTGAGGTTTTGAATGGCTACGAAATCAAGCGTATCGTTACTTGTGACCCACACTCCTTTAATACTTTGAAAAACGAGTATCCCAGATTGGGTGGTAATTATGATGTTGTTCATCATACCGAGTACATTAAGGAACTGTTGGATTCAGGTCGTTTGTCCGTAGAGGGTAAAACTTATAAAGAGAAACGAATCACGTTTCATGACCCTTGTTATTTAGGTCGGGCCAATTCCGTTTTTGATGCGCCCCGGGAGGTTCTCAAAAAAACGAATGCCAGTTTGTTGGAGATGAAAAGACATCGAAAAACAGCGTTGTGCTGTGGGGCAGGGGGTTCACAAATGTTCAAGGATCCCGAATTAGGTGATATGGACATTAATGTGATGCGAACCATAGATGCGTTGGAGACACAACCGGATATTATCGCTACGGGTTGCCCATATTGCAATACGATGATGACCGACGGTATCAAGGCCCATGAAAAAGAAGAAAGTGTGACCGTGTTGGACGTTGCGGAACTCATAGCCAATTCCCTTTAATATGCTAGTAGATTTTGAAGCTTTACCAGATGAATCCCGTGTTTGGATATACCAATCCAATCGAAGCTTTACCGACGCCGAAATAACTGAAATTAAGGAAGGGTTGGCGCAGTTCTTAACACAATGGACCGCTCATGGCAGTCAATTGAATGCAGGGTTTACTATCCGTTATAAAAGATTTATTGAGATTGCTTTGGACCAGTCTCACACTGGTGCCTCAGGTTGTTCCATTGATGCTTCTGTTCATTTTATTCAAGAAATTGAACGAAATTACGATGTAGTGCTTTTGGACAGAATGAATGTTTCCTACAAACAAGGGGAGTACATTGCATATAAAACGTTGCAGGACTTCAAGAAAATGGCAAAAGACCGCGCTATTTCAAAAAACACAATCGTTTTCAACAATTTGGTAACCAACAAACTGGAATTTACGGAGCATTGGGAAGTTCCCGCCAGTGAAAGTTGGCATTCAAGGTTTTTATGATAAAAAATCAAGAATTCCCTTAAACCGCTTTCAGAATACATCGTTTTTTTTAGATTTGAATCCCAAAGGGACACTTTCTGATGGTTTGTAGACGCATTGTATTTTGCATTACTTCATTTCTTTTTTTTGTTTCATCCATAACTGGCCAAAAACAGCCGCTACAAGCTAAAGATTCCTTAGCCCAAATTACTTGGGTCGAAAGTCAATATGAAAAGATGTCCTTACAGGAGAAAATAGGGCAACTTTTTATGGTCAGTACCGCTGCGCGGGATGTTGACACCACTTCGGAAAAGCTAGAAAAGTTAATCGCCGAGTATTACTTGGGAGGAGTCATTTTTTTAAGAGGTCAGCCCAAAGCTCAGATAGAAATTACCAATACCATTCAAGCCGCGTCCAAAACTCCTCTTTTGATTGGGACGGATGCCGAATGGGGTTTGGCCATGCGCTTGGATTCAACTTTTGCGTATCCCTTTAATATGACTTTGGGAGCAGTACAAGACACCAATTTGATAGAAAGCGTAGGGCGTCACATCGCAAAACAGGTCAAAAGGGTTGGGGCACATATTAATTTTGCCCCGGTTTTGGATGTAAACAGCAATCCAGATAACCCCATTATCGGGAGCCGTTCGTTTGGGGAATCCCCAATCAATGTGGGCTTAAAGGGAGCAGCGCTGGCACGAGGGATGCAAAAAGAAGGTATCTTGGCCTGTGGCAAGCACTTTCCTGGTCATGGGGATACAGATAAAGATTCCCATGCTGAGTTGCCTCATATTATGGCTTCCAAAGCCAAAATGGATTCCATTGAATTGATTCCATTTCAAAAACTATCCGACCAACATATTGATGCCATGATGGTAGCGCATTTGGAAGTGCCCTCAATCGAAACCACTCCAGGCTTACCCTCTTCCTTGTCAAAAGCTACGGTGACCAACCTACTTATCAAAGAAATTGGATTTGAAGGATTGATTTTCACAGATGCTTTGAACATGGGGGCTTTGACGGCCGCTGCCTCCGAGGGAAACATATCCTTAAAAGCTTTTATGGCGGGAAGTGATGTGGTTTTAATGCCCAAGGACTTGCCTTCCGCTTTTGATGCGTTCAAATCCGCATACGAATCAGGAAGACTAACCGAAACCCGATTGGCACGTTCTGTCAAGAAGATTCTGATGGCCAAATTCAAGGCTGGTCTACACGAATACCAACCTTCAGCAATCGAGAATGTCGTTGAAGATTTGAATACGCTTCAAGATAAAATCCTAGCTGAGGATGTTTATGAAAATGCTTTGACGCTGGCTAAGAACAATATATCCTTGGTACCTATCCGAAAACTGGAGAATAAGAAAATCGCTTACGTAGCATTGGGGGATGGGGCGCACTCACCTTTCTACAACATGTTGAAAAACTATGCCAAGGTTACCCAGGTGTCGGCCAACAGCATAGCGGAATACAAAGAGAAGCTTTCCCAATTCAATTTGGTTATAGTCGGTTATCACAAGAATTCGAAAACGCCTTGGAAGTCCTATAAATTTTCAGATGAAGAACTTTATTGGTTGGAACAAATCGCAGGTTTGCGTACGAGCAATACCATCTTCGCCTGTTTTGCCAATCCGTATGCGCTCAAAAGCGTGAAGAACTTCAAAAGTATTGACGCCATGTTGGTTTCCTATCAAAATGATAGCATAGCCCAGCAAAAGACAGCTCAAGCTATTTTTGGTGCTATTTCCGTTAAAGGAAAGTTGCCCGTGAGTATCCAAGATGTGTTTTTGGAAGGTACTGGCATCAAAACCAAAACATTGGGTCGATTGGGCTTTACCCTGCCGGAGCGTGTTGGCTTAAGTGGAACCGGGCTTTCGTATGTAGATAGTTTGGTTCAAGTCGGATTGGACTCGCTAATGTTTCCTGGCGCTCAAGTTTTGGTCGCGAAAAGAGGAAATATCGTCTACCAGAAGAACTTTGGTTCACCAACTTATGCTGGCACGGCTAAAGTATACGTGATGCATATGTATGATTAGGCATCCCTAACTAAAATTTTATCAACCCTTCCAATGATTATGAAAATGGAAGAGGAGGGTACCATAGCGTTGAACAATACCTTTGAACAACTCCTCCCGGAATACGCAGATTCGGAATTAAAGGACGTAACGGTTTTAAAAGCGCTTTCACATTATGGGCGCCTTCCAGCGTGGATTGCGTTTTATCTCAGCACGCTCAATAAGGACCGAAAACCTTCAAGGGAATTTTATCGGTTTGAACCCACTCAAGGGTTTACCAATAAGGTGTCGGACAACCTTTATATCACAGATGCCTATCGTGACTCCATTTACAATCGAATTGGACGCCAGTCCTTAAAATCGAATCGTTATCGCTATAGTGATGTTGCCTATTATGTCTTCAAAAAATACATAGAAGAGCATTATAGCAAACGGCTGGATGAGTTGGTTGAAGATTTCTTCTATGAACCCATGGGTTTACAGAGTACCGCTTTCAATCCGTTGCAAAAATTTGATAAGGAATATATTGTGCCCACTGAAGAAGACCAATACTTTCGCTATCAAACCGTACAAGGCTACGTGCATGATATGGGAGCGGCCATGCAAGGCGGTGTTGGAGGGCATGCAGGTTTGTTCAGTAATGCCCAGGATGTTGCCAAAATCATGCAGATGTACCTCCAAGGCGGCACTTACGGGGGAAAACGGTTTTTACAAGAAAGGACCATCAAAAAATTCAACACCTGTTACTTTTGTCATAAAGAAGTAAGGCGAGGAGTTGGTTTCGATAAACCCCAATTGAAAGACTCTGGGCCTACCTGTGGTTGTGTTTCCCGAAAGAGTTTTGGGCATAGTGGCTTCACGGGAACCTACACTTGGGCTGACCCCGAAGAGGAGTTAGTATATGTTTTTCTTTCCAACCGTACCTATCCCAGTGCAAGCAATCGCCTGCTGGTGGAATCAGGTTTGCGTACGCGAATACAGCAAGCTATTTATGATTCCATTATAGAATAAACCTAAAGAATTCCATTAGATTTGTGTTCATGAAGATTGCAATAGTTTGCTATCCTACCTTCGGTGGAAGTGGGGTAGTAGCAACGGAACTGGGCACGGCATTGGCCACCAGAGGACACGAAGTTCATTTCATTACGTACAAACAACCCGTACGTTTGGGGCTTCTCAACAATAATGTTCATTTTCACGAAGTACACGTTCCGGAATATCCTTTATTCCGCTATCAGCCTTATGAATTGGCGCTTTCCAGCAAGTTGGTAGATACCATCAAACTATACGGTATTGAACTATTGCATGTGCATTATGCCATTCCGCATGCCTATGCAGGATACATGGCCAAAAAGATGCTGTTGGAAGAAGGCATTTATATTCCAATGATTACTACGTTGCACGGCACAGACATCACCTTGGTAGGGAAACACCCTTATTATAAACCTGCTGTAACCTTTAGCATCAATAAGTCGGATGTGGTAACCTCGGTTTCGGAGGATTTGAAACAGAGCACGATGAATATTTTTGATATCCATAAGGATATTGAAGTCATTCCGAACTTTATTGACTCGTCAAAGTATAAATTGGATTATACGGATTGCCAGCGTTCGCTCATGGCGAATGAAGATGAAAAAATTCTGACCCATATCAGTAACTTTCGAAAAGTCAAGCGTATTCCAGACGTGGTACAAGTATTCTACAAGGTTCAGCAAACCATACCTTCTAAATTGGTAATGGTGGGTGAAGGTCCCGAAAAAGTACAAGCTGAAGTATTGTGTGAAAAGCTGGGAATAGCGGATAAAGTCATGTTTTTGGGGAATAGTACCGAGATTGACCGAATTTTATGCTTTTCGGATTTGTTTTTGTTACCTTCCGAATCTGAGAGTTTTGGTTTAGCTGCCCTGGAAGCCATGATTAACCGAACAGCGGTAGTTTCCAGTAACGCAGGCGGGGTTCCCGAAGTCAATAAGCAAGGTGTATCAGGATTTTTGACCGATATTGGGGACGTTGAAGCCATGGCTGAAAAAGCAATTTATATTCTGGAAGACCAAGACCGATTAGATAAATTCAAGAACCAAGCGTTTGAAGTCGCTTCAAAATTTGATATTTCGAACGTACTACCCCTATATGAAGAAGTATATGAAAAAGCCTATAAAGCCCGTTTCAAGAATACCTATTAGGTTTTTGACCTTAGCCTTCCTGTGCAACTTGCTGTTTTTGGCCTCTTGCAAAAGTCAAGACAGGGCAATGGCTACCAATGAAGCCAATGGAATGGAGGCAATTTTGGAGGATGGGTATTACCCGGTAGAAGAAAAGCAAGCCTTGGTCATCGAAAATGAGAAATCACTCAAATCGTTCTTCAGTAAAGTAAATCGTTCTCGCAAACCCGGCTTGCCAATACCTCAAATAGATTTCACCAAAGAAATCGCGCTAGTAGTTTGTGTGGGCGCTTACCAATCTGAGGGTTATCCGAAACTGATGCAGCCCAAAAACGATGGTGTGTATCATATTGTAGGAACTCAAACACCAGATAATCAAGAAAGTACAGCTATTTCTTACCCTTTAATGGTGTATAAAGTGCCACGAACCGAAGATAAATTTGAATTCGTTTGGGAGCTAAATCCAGCGAAAATCAACAATTAATCGAGGTAATCTTACTGTTTAGAGGGTGTTTTTCTTCAGAAACACAATATTACTCTACTTTTGCCCTTCAACCCAAATGTTAGTTATGAGACATTCTGCAGTATTATGCTTGACTGTAATACTTTTTGGTAGTTTCAACCTTAAGGCTCAAGAAGAAGATTTGATGCTTACGGCTAAGGATAGCGTTATCGTAAGTTCTTGGATTTTTGGTCTAGGATTGAATGTTGTGGATGATGCTGGTTCCGAATTCAGCAACTTCTTCAATTTTGATGACAACCTTCATATCGTTTCCTTGCCTTCACGAATCAGTGCCGGAAAATACTTCAAAAATGGAGTTGGATTGGAAATTATCGGTACATACAACCGATACAAATCAGGAAAAACCGTAGATCAAATCGTAATCAACGAGGACATCGATTACTACGCTGCGGATTTTCGTGTTAGCTATGACCTAAATCAAATTTTAGGGCATACGGGATGGTTCGACCCTTACGTGGGAATTGGAGTAGGATATACCGATGCTAACAATCAAGGTAGAGGAACTTACAATGCCGCGGTAGGTTTTAGAACTTGGTTGTCCGACAAATGGGGTATCGATATCAACTCCACCGGTAAATGGACGATGAATGCGGATAACTCTTCTAACCACATACAGCACGCTGCAGGTGTGGTGTATCAAATTGAGGTAGAAAGAGGGTTAACCCGAAAAGGCGAGGAAAAATTGAGACGCCTACAGGAACTAGAAAAAGAAAGGCAACGGGTTCAAGATTCTATTGATGCTGCCCGTAAAGCAGAAGAAGAGGCGAAGCGCTTAGCAGAAGAATTGGAGCGTAAGCGCTTGGAAGAGGAGAAAAACTCAGAAGAAGCCCTTGCTGAAGCAATAAAACGCTAAAGGGATAGTATCGAAAACGCAATTCGTGCTTTGGGGAATGTCTATTTCGACTTGAATTCCTCTTATTTGAACAGTAATGACAAAGCTCTTTTGGACAAGCTTACCGTAATTCTTGAAGAAAACGAAACCGTAATTATCGAAGTCAATTCACATACGGATTCAAGGGGAACGGATAAATACAACCTGTGGTTATCCGAAAGAAGGGTTAACCGAACCAGGGATTATTTAATTGGCAAAGGCATTTCAGAAACGAGAATACAGATTGAGGCCTTTGGTGAACAGAGCTTGGTAAATGAGTGTGATAATAATACGTATTGTACCGAAGAAAAACACAGCCAGAACAGACGGTCTGAGTTTAAGGTAATCAAGATTTAGCCAGTACGGCGGGTGAACATTTGAACCATGACCCTTATCGGTCATGGTTCTTATTTTTTTGACCAACAAGGCGATGCCGTATTTTTGTAGTATACCAAAATGTGACAAACATCGTTCACAAAGATGTTGGAAAGGATAACACGATTTCTGGTAAACCATAAACTGATTCCAGTTATTCTGGTCATTGGGTTGACCTTAATTGGATTTTTTACCCTACCGCTTTCCCATCAAAATACACTGTTTCCTTCCTTCAAAGTAAAAGTAGACGCGCTTCCTGACTTGGGTGAAAACCAGCAGATTGTCCATGTCAGTTGGGAAGGCCAATCCCCACAAGACATCGAAGACCAAATTACTTATCCCTTGACATCCAGTCTTTTAGGAATAAGTGGGGTCAAGTCTGTACGGAGCAGTTCCATGTTTGGCTTTTGCAATGTATATGTCATTTTTGAAGAGGACATCGATTTTTATTGGGCTAGGTCACGAATTACCGAAAAGCTCAATGCTCTTCCTGAAAATACCTTCCCTAATGGAGTGAAACCTAGACTTGGTCCTGAAGCCACAGCTTTAGGTCAAATTTTTTGGTATACCCTAGAAGGTCGCGATGCAGCCGGAAATGTTACCGGGGGATGGGATTTGCAAGAAGTCCGTACCATACAGGACTTTTACGTAAAAAATACGCTGGCTTCGACGAAAGGTGTGGCTGAGGTAGCCTCAGTAGGCGGTTTTTTAAAAGAATATCATGTTGAGGTCGACCCTGAGCGCATGCGCTTTCATAAAGTTGCCTTAAACCAAGTAGTGCAAGCAGTACAGAGTGCGAATCAAGACATGGGTGCTCGGACATTGGAAATCAATCGAGCTGAGTACTTTGTCCGTGGCCTAGGGCAAGTTGAAACCCTCCAAGACCTTGAGAACGCCATAGTTGCCTCTAACGAGTTTACGCCAGTTTTTGAAAAAGACGTGGCGCGAGTAAGCTTGGGTCCGGCAGAAAGAAGAGTGATTTTGGATAAAGGAGGCGCAGAGGTTGTTGGGGGCGTAGTCTCGGCTGAATACGGTGAGAATACCTTGGTCGTTACAGAAAGATTACAGGAAAGTATCAAACGACTTGATAAAGGATTGCCTCAAAAAACGCTAGCTGATGGAACAATCTCCAAATTGACTTTGGTTCCCTTTTATAATCGCTCAGTGTTGATAGAAGAAACTCTGCAAACCCTGGGTAGTGCATTGTTCTTTGAAACACTCATTGCCATTTTTGTGGTCTTCTTCATGATGCGCAACCTGAAACTATCTTTCTTGGTATCTGCTTTGGTTCCTTTGGCGATTCTTTTTGCTTTTATCGCTATGCGCATTTTCAATATAGAAGCCAATATTGTCGCTTTAGCAGGAATTGCCATAGCAATAGGCACCGTGGTGGATATGGGCATTATCCTTGCCGAGAACATTTCCCGACACCTGGATGAAAATCCGGAAGGAAACAAAAAGGAGCTTGTAATTCAGGCAACACGAGAAGTATCGGGTGCTATTGCCACAGCAGGGTTGACCACGGTAGTGAGTTTTTTACCTGTGTTCACACTTACTGAGGTCGAAGGGCAATTGTTTCAGCCGTTGGCCTTCACCAAAACGTTTGTGCTATTGGCGGCCATAGGGCTATCCATTGTGCTTATCCCATCCTTTTATTTGCTTTTCATAAAACCAAAACAACATCAGAGTAATATCCCAACAGCAGGTATAGTAGCGCTACTTTTAGGCGTTTTGGCCTTGGTTTTTGAGTTTGACTTGGGGTGGGCGTTAGTTCTTTATGCACTGATGGAGTTTTTCTTGTTTTGGAAGAAATTGGAAGAGCAGTCCATCAAAACAATACGACGTTGGACATCTTTGGTTATCCTATTTGGAGTGTTGACCTGGTATTGGAGGCCATTGGGTATTGGATACGGTTGGTTATCTAATGGACTTATGGTATTTCTTTTGGCGTTTACGATTCTTGGCGGTTTGTACCTCTTCCATCACTATTATGAAAGACTATTGCGCTGGATTCTGGATAATAAGGGAATTGCCATTAGTATCCCCTCACTTTTAGTGTTGGCAGGCATGTTCATCTTTGTTAATACTGAAAGAGAATTTATGCCTTCGTTGGAAGAAGGAGATTTTTTATTGATGCCCACTTCCATGCCGCATGCAGGGGTTACAGAAGTAAACCAAACCCTGAAAAAGCTGGATATGGCGGTCAGTAACATTCCAGAGATAGACTATGTTGTGGGTAAGGCTGGCCGAGTTGAATCCGCTTTAGACCCAGCTCCACTTTCCATGTACGAGAACCTGATTTCCTATAAATCAGAATATATTTTAGACGCTTCTGGAGAACCGATCCGTTTTGAGACCGATGGTGAAGGGAATTTCAAAACGGCTTCGGGCAATACGGTTACTGCAGGTAGTGGTGTATCTGCAAAATCATTGGTTCCTGACGACAACGGAACATTTTTTAGAAACTGGCGGGACCATATCCATTCGCCTTCGGATATCTGGAAGGAAATTGAAAAAGCTACTTACCTGCCAGGCGTTACTGGCGCACCCTTCTTACAACCTATTGAAACGCGACAAGTGATGTTGCAAACGGGAATGCGGGCCAACCTCGGAATTAAAATCAAAGGACAAAATCTTGATACGATTGCAGCTTTTGCCGCACGTTTGGAAAATGTGTTAAAAACGGTTGACGAAATAGCTACCCCCACGGTTTTTGCGGAAAGACTCCTAGGAAAACCCTATGTAATACTGGAATTAAAGAGAGATAGAATTGCACAATATGGTTTGTCCGTAGAGGAAGTTCAACAGACTATTGCTGTGGCTATTGGCGGTAAAATTGTGGGAGAAACAATTGAAGGTAGAGAACGCTACGGGATAAAGGTCAAATACCCAAGAGAATTACGAGGAAGTCCAGAAGCACTGGAAGAAGTACAGGTTCATTTGGGAGAAGGTGCTACAGTTCAGCTCTCTGAATTAGCTGCCCTCGCCTACGAACTTGGCCCTCAAGCGATTCGGGGAGAGGATGGTTTTTTGACCAGCTACCTCACTTTTGACAGAAATAAGGGGGTTTCAGAGGTTAGTGCCGTTGAAGCTGCCCAGTATGCAATAACAAAACAAATCACGGATGGAACGCTAGTAGTACCTTCTCAAGTGAATTATGAATTTAGTGGGTCTTATGTGAATCACCTGCGTTCCCAACGAACCTTATCGTTCATTTTACCACTAACTATAGCGCTTATTTTTCTATTGTTGTACCTCCAATTCAAGTCCACAAAATTGTCTTTAAT
>CALBPG010000106.1 GCA_937899065.1 uncultured Allomuricauda sp. | reverse complement strand
TATCGAAGACCTCGCCCAATATTTTGGAGCTTTCCATTGGACTTGTATTCTTTGGCGAGCTTGTCCAATACCCCATTTATAAAAATACTGCTCTTCGGGGTAGAATACTCTTTGGCGATTTCCAGATACTCATTCAAAGTTACCTTTTCAGGAATAGACGAAAAGTTAAGTAACTCACAAATGGCCATCTTCAGAATGATGGAATCTATCTCCGCAATACGGTCATTGTCCCAATTAGGGGTTTTTGCCTCTATTTCCTTCTCCCATTCCGCATCGTTCAATAATGTTTTGGTGAGCAAGGTATTGGCGAAGAGCATATCCGCCTCGTCTTTTAAAAGTCTGGGTACAAAATATTTGGGTTTCACTTCTTGCGAAGCATTCTTCAAGCGTTTGACGATGTAGGTATTTACTATAGGAAAATCATCAACCCAAGTCAGTTTGTCATCTTCCAAGTATTCATAAATCTTATCGTTCGGCGCAATCACGTTTTTAAATAACGACAGTACCAATTCACGATCAGCGGTATACGAACTGTCCTTCTTGGCCATGTAGGCTTGGTAGGCATCACTCACAAGAATTTCTTTGTACAGAATTTTGATATAGTCGCTGTTCAGGTCCCAATTGTTCAATTTTCGTTAGTATCATTCTTGTTCTAGCATAGTGTTGTCGTCTATCTGCAGAAGGAGCTTGTTTTCAACATACTTTTTTGGATTTGGAAAGCTATCCTCCTCAGTGGCCAAATATTTTTTGGATGCCTGTTCCGTGCGGTACTTGGCCATGGCATGTAACTCCTTCAACAGACTGAGCATCAAGAGGTAGAGCACATACATGTTCTCAATGCTTACTTTAAGGAATTTTTCCTGCTTTTCAAGGGAGTCATCTTTTGATTGTACCAATGCATAGATACATTGCATGACCTTAACGCGTATATGCCTTCTCGTAAGCATGTTTAAAGAACTTTTTTAATGGCGGTTGCATTTATTGGCGCAAAAGTAACTTTATAATTTATTTCTGCCTACCCCAACCTTTTTCTTATCAGTTTTATAACATTTGGTTTTGAGGTTTACGGCTATATTTGCTTGTTTTTGGTCAAATTATTTTCCAGTCGCATTTCCTACATGAAGGAACTCAAACACTTAAACAAGTATTTTAAAAAATACGCTCTTAAAATCCTGCTCGGTATCGTTATTACCATTGTGGCCAGGTTATTTTCACTTTTCTTGCCGCACTACGTGAACAATTCCATTCAGACTATTGAAAAATTTGTGGGTCAGGAATTGACCTTGGCGGAAGCCAAAAGTGACCTTTTCGAATATATCCTCATCGTGATTGGAGCGGCCTTGTTATCGGCCTTGTTCACTTTTTTGATGCGTCAGACCATTATTAATGTATCGCGTTACATCGAGTTCGACCTGAAGAACGAAGTATTTGACCATTATCAAATCCTAAACCTTGATTTCTACAAAAAGAATAGAATTGGGGATTTGATGAATCGTATTAGCGAAGACATCAATCAGGTACGCATGTATGCGGGACCGGTCATCATGTATGGCATGAACTCCATTACCACCTTTGTTTGTGTCATTTCGATAATGTTCATCAAAGCACCCACCTTAGCGGCATACACGCTAATACCCCTACCCTTTCTGTCGATTTTGATTTATCAAATCAGTAAAATCATTCATATTCGAAGTACTCGGGTTCAGGAGTTTTTATCAACGCTTTCCACTTTCACGCAAGAGTCCTTTTCTGGGGTATCGGTTATCAAAGCTTATGGTATCGAACCCAAAGTGAATCGTGAAATGGGCGATTTGGCGCTGCAAGGAAAGAACATCAGCATGGACTTGGCCAAAGTCAATGCGTGGTTTTTCCCGTTAATGATTTTGTTGATTGGTATCAGCAATATCATTGTCATTTACATTGGCGGAAAACAATATTTAGCAGGTGAAATTGAATCTTTCGGCATCATAGCAGAATTTATTCTGTATGTAAATATGCTGACATGGCCCGTAGCCGTGGTAGGATGGCTTACTTCAATCGTGCAACGGGCAGAAGCTTCTCAAAAACGAATCAATGAGTTTTTGAAGGTGGAGCCTAAAATTCAAAACACTGCACTGGAAACCGCCGAAATAAAAGGTAATATTCGATTTGACAATGTGACCTTCACCTATGATGACACGAATATTACTGCGCTGAAAAATGTATCCTTTACAATAAAATCGGGACAAACTGTTGCCTTCTTGGGCAAAACAGGGGCAGGAAAGTCAACTATACTCGATTTGGTTACCCGATTATATGATGTGGATTCGGGAATTGTACTTATTGACGACATCCCTATTCAAGAATTCAACCTGAATCATTTGCGAAAAGCCATCGGTACTGTTCCACAAGATGCTTTTCTGTTCTCCGACACCATTGCGAACAACATTCGTATGGGCAATGAATCTGCCAATGATTCCGAAGTTGTGGCTGCTGCCAAAAAAGCAGTGGTTCACGAAAACATTGAAGGGTTCACCAAAAAATATGATACCGTCTTGGGTGAGCGTGGCATCACCTTAAGTGGTGGGCAGAAACAACGTGTGTCTATTGCACGGGCCTTGCTTAAAGACCCTACCATTTACCTATTTGATGACTGTCTCTCCGCTGTGGATACCGAAACCGAGGAAGAAATCTTAAAGAATCTCAAAGAAATTTCGTCCAATAAAACTACCCTAATCGTAAGCCATCGGGTCTCTTCAGCCAAGAACGCCGACCACATTATCATCCTTGAAAATGGGGAAATCATACAAGAGGGAACCCACGAAGAACTCAATAGCGTAAAGGGATATTACCAAGAACTTTATCAAAGTCAGCTCTCCGAGAAAGTGGACTAAAAAATTGTGGTTTTAGCATTTTTTTTACATTTTTGGTAGAATTATACAGCAAATCACCAAATACACACCTAATCTCTATGAGTGATAAAGAAATAATGGACCAGGAAGAAATTTACTCCAAAGTCCTAAGAGCTGGAAGACGAACTTACTTTTTTGATGTCCGGAGTACTAAAGCAGGCGACTACTATCTAACCATCACAGAAAGCAAAAAATTCACCCACGACGACGGATCCTTTCATTACAAAAAGCACAAAATCTATCTCTACAAAGAAGATTTTATGGCTTTTAAAGAAATCATGGAAGAGATGATGGACTACATCATAGAAGAAAAAGGCCTTGAGGTTATTTCAGAAAGACATCAAAAGGACTTCAAAAAGGAAGAAGAGACACCCGTGTCCAAAGACGACACCAATTCTTCTAGCTTTACTGATGTAAGTTTCGACGATATTTAAAACAACCTTAAAAAAAACTTAAAACGACCTGCCTTTGACAGGTCGTTTTTTATTTTAGGGCCTACTCTAATCCAACTAACAGAAAATGCGATTCCAATACGTTCTTTTTTTACTTTTCCCCGTTTTTTTAACTGCCCAAAGCGTGTCTTTGGACTATTATTTGCCAAAAAACATCTCGTACAATTCGGATATCCCAAAACCCATTGACGTCATTGGGCACGAAGTTGGTGAATGGCACATCACCCATGATAAGCTTTTGTTCTATTTGAAGGCATTGGCCGAATCCAGCGATAGAATAACACTAGAAGAACGTGGCAAAACCTATGAAGGGCGCCAGCTTCCGCTACTCACCATTACCAGCCCTGAAAATCATAAGAACATCGAAACCATTCGCAAAGAGCATATTGCACTCACCGATGGTGAAGTTTCAGACGTTTCAGGAATGCCGATTGTGGTTTATCAAGGTTTTTCCATTCATGGAAACGAGGCGAGTGCAACCAATGCTGCTGTGGTGTATGCCTATTATCTCGCTGCCGCGGAAGGAAACGAAATAGAAACTGCTTTGAAGAACTCTGTCATCCTTTTGGATGCTTGCATGAACCCAGATGGTTTGCAGCGTTTTGCGTATTGGGCAAACATCCATAAAAGCCAAAATCTGAATCCAGACAACAACGATAGAGAGTACCGCGAAGTTTGGCCTGGGGGCCGTACCAACCACTACTGGTTTGATATGAACCGAGATTGGCTTCCGGTACAGCTACCAGAGAGTAAAGCACGTGTGGAAAGTTTTCACAAATGGCTACCCAATATTTTAACGGACCACCACGAGATGGGAACCAACTCCACCTTTTTCTTCCAACCAGGAGAACCAGACCGCGTGAATCCGTTAACGCCAAAACGAAATCAAGAACTGACCAAGGAAATTGGAAATTTCCATGCCGCTGCCTTGGATAAAATTGGTTCATTATACTATTCCGAAGAAGGATTTGACGATTACTACTATGGCAAGGGCTCCACTTTCCCTGATGTAAATGGAAGTATTGGTATTCTTTTCGAGCAGGGGAGTTCAAGAGGACATATACAGGAAAGTGAAAATGGTATTTTGACCTTTCCTTTTACCATTCGAAACCAATTTACCACCTGTATATCGACCTTGACCGCAGCCAATGCCTTACGTGAAAAGATATTGGAATTCCAGAAGGGCTATTACGCAAACTTGCGCCAAGAAGGAAGCCGTATGAAGACGAAAGGTATTGTTTTTGGGGACCCAAAAGACATTTCTCGAACCAATAGCCTCGCTGAAATTCTCTACCGCCATAAAATTCGATTCCACAATTTAAAGCAGGACATGACCGTTGGGGGCAAAACCTTTAAAAAAGACCATGCCTTTATCGTGCCGATGGACCAGAAAAATCCGCGCCTCATCAATGCCATGTTTGAAAAGCGAACTACTTTTAAAGACAGTATTTTCTATGACGTATCCGCTTGGACGTTTCCTTTAGCCTTCAATTTGGACTACGCCTCGGTAAGTTCGTTGACCAATGCTGGCGAGGCGGTTACCCAAATGCCGAAAAAAGTAGCTAGCGTCCCTCAAAAAAGCAATTATGCCTATCTCTTCGAATGGCATGATTACAATACGCCAAAAGCATTGAACCACATTCTTGAAAAAGGATTACGTGCCAAAGTGGCTAGAACGCCATTTACTCTAGAATCGAACGACTACGATTATGGAACCATTATGGTACCGGTTCAAGACCAGAAATTGGATGCAGACGAGCTTTTCGAATTTCTAAAAACCGTAGCAAGTAAAACCGGAATCGAAATTTCAAGCGTCAGTACGGGTCAAACCATAGGTATTGATTTGGGAAGTAATGATTTTGAACCCATCAAAAAGCAAAAGGTTGCTGTTTTGGTAGGCGATGGCATTCGCTCATACGACGCTGGTGAAATTTGGCATTTGTTCGATACGCGCTTCGACATGAAAATCACAAAATTGGACAAACGTTCCTTCAACAATGTGGAGTTAGAACGCTACACGGATTTAATAATTCCTAGCGGATGGGGCGGAACAATTCTGGACGAAACAGGTACTAAAAAAGTAAAGGAATGGGTTAAAAACGGCGGTACGCTAATTGGCTATCGAAATGTGGCCAATTGGATGGACAAAAACGAAATCATGAAATTAAAGATGCGGAAGGATACCCTTGTTGCCAAAAATATTTCCTTTGACAAAAAACGGGCTTTCCGTGGAGCTCAAGTAACTGGCGGAGCTATCTTTGAGGCAAAAATTGACCGTTCGCACCCCATCAACTTTGGATATAGTGGGAATACCATCTCGCTTTTTCGCAATACCAATATCTACTTGGAACCTGCAAAGCAGAGCTATGACAACCCCATACAATACACCAATAACCCATTGTTGAGCGGTTATATCTCAGAAGAAAATGCAGAGCTTATAAAATCCAGTGTTCCGTTTAAAGCAAAGCGGATGGGAAAAGGTCGCGTGCTATTGTTTACGGACAATACAAACTTTAGGGCCTTTTGGTACGGAACCAACAAGCTTATGATGAATGCCGTTTTCTTCGGCCCTTTAATGTAAAAAGCTAACCATGGCAAGAACTCCGAGTAATATGTTGGCTTTGAGTACCAAAGCTCCAGATTTCAAGCTTGTTGATACTGTTTCAGATGAAATGATGGCACTGAACAACGTCACAGGAGAAAAAGGTACAGTAGTCATGTTTATCTGCAACCACTGTCCCTTCGTGATTCACGTAAATCCAGAGATAACTAAAGTAGCGAAAGAGTACATAGAAAAAGGTATTGGCTTTGTGGCAATTTCAAGCAATGATGTGGAAAATTATCCGCAAGACGGTCCGCAATTGATGAAGACCAAAGCAAAGGAAGAAGGGTATCCCTTTCCCTATTTGTATGATGAAACCCAAAAAGTTGCAAAGGACTATGATGCGGCTTGCACCCCAGACTTCTATCTGTTTGACGAAAAACAAGAACTCGTGTATCGTGGTCAACTCGATGATTCCCGACCTGGAAACGGTATGCCTTTAACGGGAAAAGACCTAAGGGATGCACTGACCGCGCTTCTAGATGGAAAATCCATCAATACGCTCCAAAAACCCAGTATAGGTTGTAACATCAAGTGGAAATAATCGGATTACCAACCTTCGCGACTCACCAGATTTTGGATATGTGCCAAATGATGACTGCCATGCCAGGCGTAACGTCCAATATTTTCCGCTAAAGTAGATGTAACATTTCCCTCGGGATGAAGAAAAGTCCTAGTCAAATCTTCTTGGGACAGACCGCGAAGCAAATACACCAATTTGGCATGTACCGCCTTTAAATGATTTAGTGAAAGCTGGATAGGCGCTGTTTTGGCATCAAACAACTTGGACCATTCCTTTTCAAAATAGGCTTTTATCAAAGGATTGTCTTCGGTGAGGGCCCATTTAAAACGCGTATAACTATGGTGATGGCTATCAGAAACGTGATGCACCACTTGGCGAACCGTCCATCCGCCTGGACGATAGGGTGTTTCCAATTGTGCGTCGTTGAGAGGCGTTACTAGCTTCTCAAATCGTTCAGGTAAAAATTCCAGAACGGTTATCCAGGTTTCAATATACGCTTCGGTTATGGGTTCGGGAATCTTGTACTTTCCGATTGGATATTTCAATGCTTCGAGGTTATCATCTTTCATATCTCTAGATTTAGCTTCTATTCAAAATTACGGGGATTGTCAAAAGTTTGGGGTGGTTTACGGGTAAACTTTAATACTTATTTAACCACCTTAGCCAAACAACATTTGTTTTATCTACTAATTTTGTAGGATAAATCATTTTTAAACAAAAAACACCCATATGTCTGCACTTCGATTGGGCGATGTAGCTCCAGATTTTACTGCTGAAACCTCACAAGGAACTTTGAACTTATACGACTATCTCGGCGATGGTTGGGGAATTTTATTTTCGCATCCTGCGGATTTTACTCCTGTTTGCACTACTGAATTAGGAACCGCTTCAAAATTCAAAGATGAATTTGCAAACCGCAATGTGAAAATGATTGCCTTAAGTGTTGATGGCGTAGCTTCACATTCTGAATGGATTAAGGATATCAACGAAACGCAAGACACGGTAGTCAATTTTCCCATCATAGCAGATGAGGACCGAAAAGTTTCTGATTTGTATGACATGATTCACCCAAATGCAAACGATACGCTTACAGTACGGTCTGTTTTCATCATTGGCCCAGACCGAAAAATCAAATTGATTTTGACCTACCCTGCCTCAACCGGAAGAAACTTTTATGAATTGCTTCGGGTAATCGATTCCCTGCAGCTTACGGCGCACCACAAAGTAGCTACACCGGCCAACTGGAAGAATGGTGAAAAAGTAGTAGTGAGTCCTGCGATACCGACAGCTGAGGCCCAAACAATATTTGAGAAGGGCGTTGAAGAGGTAAAACCGTATTTGCGGTTGACGCCAGACCCAACGGCATAAACTTCTCCTTCACCCATGAAATTCCAGCCTTGCTTGGGTTTCATGGGTTTTTCTTTTTAAAAAAGAACAAATCAATTCTTTTCTTTTTTAACCAAAACGAACGCAACCTTCCTTGGACATACGCCTCTTCGTTGTAAGAGAATACCTAAACCGCAATCCTTATAAACAAACATTGTATGTCCATTCAGATTCATTTTCCAGACCAGTAGCTCGCTCTTTTTTTCCAATAAAAAAAGCAGCTCCGCCCATTCCTCGACCTAATTTAATCCCGGAAACATTTCCAGTGGTTAAAAGATTAACAAACAATAAGTAGGGTTTTCCCTCGTTCATCTGTTATAAAAACAACAGCACCCCCTTTGAATACATAAACTGAATACCATGCAAACTTTTTTTACCGTTTTGCTTATTCTTTTGCTACTGAACGCTTGTCTTCTATTGATAAGTGTGAATCGCGGCAAATAAAAAAGCCCCCTTTTGGGAGCTTTTTCTGTATTTGTTCTTTTGACGTGATTACTTCACGTTCATCAATTCCACATCAAAAATCAATGTTGCGTTTGGCGGAATAACACCTCCTGCTCCGGCACTGCCGTACGCCAAGTGCGAGGGAATTACAAAACGTGCTTTGTCCCCAACTTTAAGCAATCCAATACCTTCATCCCATCCAGGGATTACCTGTCCAATACCCAAAGTAAAATCGATAGGGTGGTTGCGTTGATAGGATGAGTCAAAAACTTGACCACTCGTCAAACTACCTTCATAATGCACGGATACGGTTTTCCCTTTTTCAGCAGCAAGTCCATCTCCCTTTTGAATAATTTGATAGCGCAATCCACTGTCTGTTTTTTGAAAACCGGCGGCAAGCTTTTCAAGTTCTGCCTCAGCAGCAGCTTTTGCTTCCTCCAATCTTCTTTGGCGAGAGCCTTCAAACTCGCGAAACGCTTCAATCGCATTCCATTTTTCGGCCGCATCACCAACCCTTACAATTTCCAAGGTTTCAATGGCATCCCCTTGTGCAATGGCGTCCACAACCTCTTGGCCTGCTTCCACATGTCCAAAAACGGTATGCTTTCCATCCAACCAAGGTGTAGCAACATGAGTTATAAAAAACTGGCTGCCATTGGTTCCTGGTCCTGCATTGGCCATGGAAAGTACCCCAGGGCCGTCATGTGTTAGAGTTTTATCGAATTCATCATCGAATTTATATCCCGGGTCGCCGGTTCCAGTTCCCTGTGGGCACCCACCCTGAATCATAAAATCTTGAATTACACGATGGAACTTCAATCCATCATAATACGGTTTTCCCTGTGGTCGTGCACCGTTTTCCATGTTTCCTTCAGCCAAGGCCACAAAGTTCCCAACGGTTCCAGGAGTTTTATCATGGGTAAGCTTCACCAAAATTTCACCACGATTGGTATTGAATTTGGCATAAATACCGTCTTGCATACGTTTAATTTTGTTTAAAATCTTTGTTTTAAAAGGCCACAAAGATACGGCTTACACAGGGAAATAAACTATGTATTTGTATGCAAATGAAAGAGATGGGCGGAATTTATCCCTTGATTTTTGTGTAAGGAACAACACCGTATTTGTCCATCAGGTATACCAAACTCGCCATACTGGCCGCACCCAATTCCAATTCCCTTTTGTTGACGTGTTCAAAGGTGTCATTTTCGGCGTGGTGATGGTCAAAATACCGTTGTGAGTCCGGTACCAAACCGGCTAACACCATGTCATCTGATTTTAAGGGACGAATATCAGCACCGCTAAATCCTTTTACGAAGAGATGAATCAGATACGGTTCGAAAAGCTTTTCCCAGCTTTGCACTTGTTTTAGATTTTCATCGGAACAGTTGAAAGAAAAGCCACGCGGTGTGAATCCACCTGCATCACTTTCTAAGGCAAAAATATGTTTTTCGCCCTTTCTTTGCGCTACTTCAGCATACTTTCTGCCCCCGCGCAAACCATTTTCCTCGTTCATGAACAACACCACCCGAATGGTTCTTTTGGGCCGGTACCCAGACTTTTTCAGCAACCGCAATACCTCCATACTCTGAACACAACCTGCGCCATCATCATGGGAACCATCTCCTAAGTCCCAAGAGACCAAGTGCCCCCCAACAAACATGCTATCGTTAGGAAATTCGGAGCCATTAGATTCTCCAACCACATTATAGGATTGTACGTCAGCAAATTGCTTACAGTTTTGTTTAAAGTAAAACTTGATTTCAGGATTCAAGGATAAGGTCGTGCTCAGCAATTCGGCACCTTTGGTGCTAATTGCCGCAGCTGGAATACGTTCTGAAACTGAGGTATCCCCGTAGGCCATAGAGCCTGTATGGGGAAAATCATCCAACCTGAGGTTCATAGATCGCACTATCACACCTAGGGCACCGTACTTCCCGGCCTCCGCTGCGCCTGAATATCTTTGGTCTACACAGCCTGAATACGCGTCAAATGTGCTTATCAAAGTAGGGTCCATTGGGCGATTGTAGAATACTATTTTGCCCTCTATTTGTTCTCGACCGAGGGTTTTGAGGTCCTCAATGCCCTTTACTTCTATTACTGCAGCCTTAATTCCAATATCCGGTGTAGCAATAGAACCGCCTAAAGCACATATGGGCACGTTGGTCGTTAGTCCCGGTTTGGTTTCAATGTAGGCGAATTCAGGAGTGCCGCGAACCCATTTGGGTACCATAACCGGTTGTAGCCAGGCTCTATCCAAGCCTAAACTATCCAATTGTTCCTTGGTATAATCCACCGCTTGT
>CALBPG010000105.1 GCA_937899065.1 uncultured Allomuricauda sp. | reverse complement strand
TGATGATTGTACCCTGACCGAATACGCCGTTGTATTCGCTCCCGTAGTGAAAACAACCCCTTTTAAGGGAGCACAATCGCTGTAGTCTTTTCCGTGGCATACTTTTACATGGTTTTGGGCCACCAAAATGTTATTTGTGGGGTCAAAACCTATCCATCCCACATCGGGCAACCGTACTTCTGCCCAGGCATGCATTTGAAGATCACCAAAAAAGTTACCGCCTTGATGGATGTATCCTGAAACATATCGTGCAGGAACACCATTCTCTTTTGCGATGGCACAAAAAAGATGGGCGAAATCTTGGCAAACGCCTTGTCTTTGGTCAATGATATCTTTTAAAGGGGTGGTAACATCGGTTACGCCTGTTTTGAAATACAGATGATGATACACCCAATCATTAAGGTTCAGCAGATTTTGGAAAAGAGATTGTGCTCGGTCGAAGCTAAAAATAGATTTGTGGTCCTTGGGTAGTGAACTTAAGTCGGTTTTTCGCAAATAGATTTCATTGTCGCTTCTGAACGACAAAGAATCTATGGTAATATACTCTTCTTCAGGATTCAGACTGGGGATGAAATCGAAAGGATTTTGTTCCGTTTTTATCAATTCGCATTCAAACTGGAACTCGATTTCCCTGAAAACGTGCTTAGGATGCAAGCGAATTGTGGTGAAACCAAGCCCACTATTCGAGATGTGATAGGGGGTATGCAAACTATTTTCAAAGTTCCACCGAACCAAGTTTTGTGATTCGTTTTCCATGGGAAGAATCAAAAATTGCCAAACGGCTTCCTTGACATTTTCTGAGTATTGATTCTTTGCGCTATAAACAATCTTATAAAGATGCTCCATGGTGATGGTTAGGTCATCAAGCGGTAAACCTAATCAATAATTGAAGAACTCCTTTTCCATTTTTTGACTGATTTCAACAAGTTTTTCAAGAATTTGTTGAATAAATTCCTGTACGTTGCATTCAATGGATTCCACTTTGGTAAACTCAATTTCGGCACGGAGTTTACCCACCAAAAATGAGGTGGAATCTTTTGCGGGACGTTTCGCTTTATCCAATACGCTCATATGCCGGTAAATTTGGTTCAAACTATTCATTACCGACCGTGGGCAATCTCCATTTAAAATCAAAAATTCCAAAGTACTTAGGCTTGTTGGGGTTTTGCGATAGAATCTTCGCATCATATCATAGGATTCAATGCATTTCAACAAGGTGGTCCATTCAAAACTGTGGGCCACTTGGTCGCCGTAACTTCCTGTCGCCAAGAGGGCATCATGGTATTTGGCATTGATTATTCGAATGATTTGTGTGGCGCGTTCAATGTTAATACCCAGCATGATAATGGCATACACCTGGTCATGTAGCAATGACCCTCTGATTTTGCCACGAAGCACAGCAGTTTGTTCCGTAACGTGAACCGTGAAATCGTAGAGTCCTTTTTTTACAAAGAAGTTTGTGTCATAGTTCAAAACGTAATGATAGAAGCGGTTGATGGCCTCATAAAGTCCTGTTGAAATTAGGTCTCTCGCACTATTTGCATTTTCTCGGGCAGACTTGATGTTGCTGATAATCGAATAGTCCTTTTCCTGATTGAGAGCGGTGTTGAACAAAACCTTTTCTTCATCCAAAACTTGGTCAGTGTCGTTTACAGGGTCCCCAATCATGAATAGCGTAGAACGCAACATGAACTGTCTTGATTGGGAGAGTTCGTGGGGGGCATCCAAGGAAGAAAAATAATTCACGTTCAAATAGCGCGCGATATGTTCGGACCGTTCAATATAACGCCCCATCCAAAACAAATTGTTTGCCACTCTCGCTAACATGTTTACGCTTCGTTTTTTAAGACCCAAGTGTCTTTCGACCCTCCGCCTTGTGAAGAATTCACGATAAGATTTCCTTTGCGCAACGCTACGCGGGTAAGACCGCCTTTCAATACAAAATCTTTGTCTTTTCCCAGCAAGGTAAAGGTGCGCAGGTCAACATGACGTTGTTCAAAAGACCCTTCCTCTTCGATATAGGTGGGATGGACGGACAGTGAAAGTATGGGTTGGGCAATATATTTTCGAGGATGTTCTTTTATGGTGGCCTTAACCTTTTCAATTTCGGATTTGGTCAATTGGTTGCCAATGGAAATGCCATATCCTCCAGCCTCATCCACCGGTTTGATGACTAGTTTATCTATGTTTTCCAAAACATATTTCAATTCATCTGGTCTGCTACACCTGTAGGTATGCACATTATTCAATATGGGTGCCTCATCCAAATAATACTTTATGATTTCGGGCATGTAGGTATACACGGCCTTGTCGTCGGCAACCCCGGTACCGGGAGCATTGGCCAAGCAAACATTCCCTTTTTTGTAAGCTGCGAACAATCCTGGTACCCCAAGAGCTGAATCAGGTCTAAACTCCAAAGGGTCAATAAAGGCGTCGTCAATTCTGCGATAAATGATATCCACTCGCTCTGGACCATTTATGGTTTTCATGTACACAAAGTCGTTCTCCACAAACAAGTCTTGCCCTTCCACCAACTCAACGCCCATGGCCTTGGCCAGATAGGAATGTTCATAATAGGCTGAATTGAATCGCCCAGGAGAGATAACCACACAGTTAGGATTGTCCACACCGCGCGGTATAACCGTTTCCAAAATTTGAAGCAAATTTCCCGCGTAGTTGGTCACAGAGTGTGCCTGGTAATGGTTGAAAACCCCAAACAAAGCTCGTTTCAGCGCCGTACGGTTGCAGATAACATAGCTAACCCCAGAGGGACAGCGAATATTATCTTCCAACACATAATATTCCCCGTCAGAATGTTTGATAAGGTCCGTTCCCGAAATGTGGTTATATATTTTTCCTGGTGGGTCCAAATGCATCATCTGGTGCAAGTAATGCTCCGATGAGCTCAGTAAGTCCAAAGGCACAACTTTGTCCTTGATAATCTTCTTATCATGGTAAATGTCCCAAAGGAAAAGATTGAGCGCCCGACTTCGCTGAATGGCTCCTTTCTCAATGATTTCCCATTCTAAAGGATGTATGATGCGTGGGAAAAGGTCAAAAGGAAATATTTTTTCCTGCGTTTGTTCATTGTCGTACACTTGAAAAGTGATGCCTTGATTGAAAAAAGAAGCTTTGGCTTTGTTGTTTAGATTTTCGTAATCGTTCACCGAATGGCCCCCGTATAAGTCGAAAAGGGTTTTATAAATGGACTTTACCGAACCGTTGTCTTCAAAAACTTCATCAAAAAGCCCTTCACGAGGTTCGTATGAAGAAAAAATAATCGGGTCTTTTTTTTCGTGCATGGTGTTCTGAAGATACTGTTTTTAACATAATGAGTAAAGACAAAGGATTTAAAAAAACATTCCAATAATTAAGGTATTAGCAATGAAAAGGTAGTTTTATTCAAGAATCAATCAATTTTAATCAAATCCCCTTTTATTCTTATTCAAAATGCGATTTTGACTATTTTTAAAAAAAATCTTATTATGGGGAAAAGAGTACTCTGTTTATTGGTGCCGATGTTCGGTGTCCTTCAACTCTTGGGGCAATCCTTCGAAAAAACCAAAGACTTTCAAAAGTTCACAGGTTTCTTCAACTTTTATTATGATGACACCTCGGACAAGGTCTATTTGGAAGTAGATGAACTCAATAAAGAATTCCTTTACGTATATGCGCTAAGCAGCGGAATAGGAAATAATGATATTGGATTGGATCGTGGTCAGTTGGGGAGTGAACAAATAGTGTTTTTTCAAAAGGCCGGAAACAAATTGCTGTTGGTTCAACCGAATTTATACTATCGGGCCAATACGTCCAACGCATTGGAAAAAGCTTCTGTGGAGCAAGCTTTCGCGAAGTCTAATCTGTTTGGATTTCCAATTGTGGAGGAATCCAAAGGGCATTATTTAATAGATATCAGTGGGTTTTTGATGCAGGATGCACATGGGGTATCCAGACGTTTGAAACAGACCAAGCAGGGCTCTTACAAACTCGATGCTTCTAAAAGTGCCTTAGGATTTGAGCGCACCAAGGCTTTCCCCAAAAATGTTGAGTTTGATGTTATTCTGACCTTTTCCGGTGAACCGACAGGTCGATTGATTCGTTCCGTAACACCAAATCCAAGTTTGGTTACTGTAGCGCAACACCACTCCTTTATTGAATTGCCTGATGACGGATACAAACCTCGAAAGTATGACCCACGTTGTGGCTCGTATCCCTTCGTTTATTACGATTATGCTTCTCCCGTAGAAGAATCATTGGTAAAACGCTTTGTCCGTCGTCATCGTCTGGAAAAGAAGAACCCAAAAGCCGAAGTCAGCGAAGCGGTGGAACCCATTATTTATTATTTGGACAATGGTACCCCCGAACCAGTACGTTCCGCACTTTTAGAGGGAGGAAGATGGTGGAACCAAGCCTTTGAGTCCATTGGCTTCAAAGATGCTTTTCAAGTAAAAATTCTTCCTGATGATGCGGATCCTTTGGATGTGCGCTACAACGTGATACAATGGGTACATCGTTCTACAAGAGGTTGGAGTTATGGAAATAGCGTTTCCGACCCGCGAACAGGCGAAATCATCAAAGGACATGTAAGTTTGGGAAGTCTTCGTATTCGCCAAGATTTTATGATTGCACAGGCACTCATGAATCGCCCATTTGCGGAGGGTGACCAAAACAATAAACCCATGTTAGACATGGCACTGGCCCGTATTCGACAGTTGTCTGCACACGAAATTGGGCATACCCTAGGATTCGCCCACAACTTTGCCGCAAGCACAAATAACCGCGCTTCCGTAATGGACTATCCGCATCCTCAGATGGCCATGAAAGAGGGGGCTTTGGATTTGAGCAATGCCTACGATACAGGTATTGGGGAATGGGATAAGGTCACCGTGGCGTATTCCTATGCACAATTTGAGGATGGTTCAGATGAAACTGAACAATTGAGTGCCCTTTTGGACAAAGCTTTTGATGAAGGGTTGCGCTATATTTCTGACCAAGACTCAAGACCCTTGGGTGGCGCGCATGCCTATGGTCATTTATGGGATAACGGAGAAGAGGCTGGTACCGAGTTGGAAAACATGCTTGAAATCCGTAAAACGGCTATTAAAAACTTCTCTGTCGATAATATTCGTTCTGGTGAACCCTACTCACAATTAGAGGATGTGTTCGTTCCGTTGTTTTTCTTTCATCGCTATCAAACCGAAGCAACCAGCAAATGGATTGCCGGTTTGGATTATAACTATGCTGTGAAAGGAGGAGGACAAAGGGTAGTAAAAGTCGTTCCAGCGGATGTGCAGCGAAAAGCTTTAACAGCATTCTTAAAAACTTTGGATGCTGCTGAAGTAGCCATCCCAGAAGATAAATTGGCCTTGTTTCCCCCTAGAGCGATTGGTTATGGAAGAAGCCGAGAATCTTTCAAGGGAAGAACAGGAACGGCATTCGACCCTCTCGGTGCTGCAGAGACATCGGCAGATATGAGTTTGGGAGCCTTGTTGCACCCTCAAAGGGCTTCACGACTAATGCATCAGAAAAACTTGAACTCAGAGCAACTCGGTCTTGCAGATTTGTTGGATACCCTAGCAGACCAAACCCTATTCAAAAACCATAAGGATGGTTACATTGCCAACGTGCAAAGCACTATCAACTTCAGGGTATTGTATCATATGATGAATCTTGCAGCGCACAAAGAAGTACATCCACAAGTAAATGGGATTGCTTTTTCTGGCTTGAAGGATGTCAAATCAAAATTGTTGACCAAAGACAAAAACCCCGTTTCCCAAGAAATGGTGCGACGTATTGATGCGTTTTTAAAAGCTCCCTCTGCTTTTGAGGTAATTCCTGCACCCAAAATTCCAGACGGTTCTCCCATTGGAATGGCCTGTATGCACTAAAGCGCTTCTATGAAAGTAAATTTGATAAGTGATACCGTTACACGGCCAACACCAGGCATGTTGGATGCCATGATGAACGCTGCGGTCGGGGATGACGTTTTTAAAAATGACCCTTCGGTAATCGCATTGGAAGAAAAGGTGGCTGAATACTTTGATATGGAAGCCTCGTTATTTTTCCCCAGCGGTACCATGACCAATCAGACGGCGATTAAGGTACATACACAACCCGGGGAACAGTTGATTTGTGATAAATATGCGCATGTGTACAACTATGAAGGGGGAGGGGTAAGTTTTAATAGTGGGGTTTCTTGCAAGTTGGTAGATGGTCATCGCGGGATGATGACCGCCGAGCAGGTAGAAAAGGCCATTAATCCGCCAGATTTTTATCATAGCCCTTTGACCACTTTGGTTTGTATTGAAAACACCACAAACAAAGGAGGTGGGGCGTGTTGGGATTTTGAAGAATTGAAAGCCATCCGAAAAGTATGTGATGACCATGGTCTAAAATATCATCTGGATGGGGCACGCCTATGGAATGCTTTGGTGGCTAGAAATGAAAACCGTAAAGAGTATGTGGAATTGTTTTATTCTATCAGAGTTTTGTAGAGCATAGTGCTCTGATTTCCAGATTGTGCAGTACTAGTAGGAAGCCAAAAAATCATCGACAAAGCCCTTCGTGTTCGCAAAGTTTTAGGTGGCGGAATGCGTCAATCGGGATACTTGGCCGCTGCTGGAGTGTATGCCTTGGAAAATCATGTCACAAGACTCCATGAGGACCATGAAAAAGCAAAGGAATTGGGAAATACTTTAGCCAATTTGTCCGTGGTCAAAAAAGTAGAACCACAAGAAACCAATATTCTCATTTTTGAGTTGGACGAAAACCAAATTTCCGAAACGGATTTTCTCAATAAATTATCTGAAAAAGAAATCTCCATTATTGGAATGGGGCAGGGGAAACTGCGGATGGTCACGCACCTTGATTATACGGATAAGATGCATCAGCATCTTTTAGAGCAACTCGTAAAGTTATTTGGGTAGTTATTTGAAGAAACTATCCATCCCCGGAATGTTGGGCATGCCATCTTTGGCTACGCTGGACAATTCAGCTTCCTGTATTTTGTCTGCTTTTGCAATCGCCTTATTTAAGGTCGTCACTAAAAAATCCTCAAGTTCTTCCTTGTCTTGAAGCAAACTATCATCAATTTGAATGGATTTGATTTCACGATTTGCGGTAAGGGTTACTTTAATGCGTCCATCTTGTGAGGCTTCATCAACCAGAATATGTTCAAGCCTAGCTTTGGCTTGCTTCATTTTCTCTTGGGTTTCCTTTAGTTTGCCCATCATGCCCATTAAATCTCCAAACATTGTTTTTTCCTTTTGTTTTTCTGACATCAAATGTAGTAAATTGGTCAAAATCAAAACACCTATGATTCGCTATCAAAAACCAACCCTTTTTATGGCGGCCTGCCTTACTTTTGTGCTCGCTTGTAAAAAAGAGAAAACCCAGTCCATGGAAGAGAACCAACCCCCGGTTGCCAAAAAAATTGCAAAGGAACTTACGCTTCATAACGATACCCGTGTGGATAACTATTATTGGATGAACGACCGCACTGACCAAGCGGTGCTGGATTATCTGACCGAGGAAAACGACTATTACGAAAAGACTACGGCCCATACGAAGGACTTTCAAAAGGCCTTGTTTGAAGAAATGAAGGGGAGAATCAAAGAAGACGATAGTTCTGTACCGTATAAACTGAATGGGTATTGGTACGTAACCCGATATGAAACCAACAAAGAGTATCCGATTTTCAGTCGTCATGAAGAAACCTTGGACAACCCAGAACAAATTCTGTTCGATTGCAACGTGCTCGCAAAGGACCATGAGTTTTTCAACTTGAGAGGAATATCGATTAGCCCAGACAATACGTTGGCTTCCTTTGGAGTAGATACCATCTCTCGTAGACAATACCATATTCAAATCAAAAATCTGAAGACCGGGGAAGTGTATCCCGATAAAATTGAGAATACAACAGGAACTTCGGTATGGGCAGATGACAACAAAACGCTGTATTACACCAAAAAAGACCCGGTTACCCTTCGGTCAGACCGTATTTATCGCCACAAATTGGGCACTGCAGCTTCGGAAGATGAATTGGTATTCCACGAGAAGGATGACACCTACAGCGCCTTTGTATACAAATCAAAGTCAAGAAAGTACATCATTATTGGCTCTGCAAGTACTTTGACGACAGAGTACCGCATATTAGAAGCGAATCAGCCGGATGGAACGTTTCGTATTTTTTCGGAGCGTAAGAGAGGGTTGGAATACTCCATTTCCCATTATGCCGATACCTTTTACATTCTCACCAATAAAGACGATGCAACCAACTTTAAGTTGATGCAATCCAACTTGACCGAGACGGATTCCTCTCAATGGCAAGAATTCTTTCCCATCAGAGAGGACGTTTTGTTGGAAGATATTGAAATCTTTAAGGAATACTATGTATTGTCGGAGCGAGAGAACGGCCTGAACCGGATGAAAATTGTGCGATGGGACGGCAGCGATTCCAAATTCCTTCCCTTTGATAGCGAAACCTATGTAGCAGGAACCTCGGTAAACTTGGATTTTGACACTAATATCTTGCGCTACTACTTCAACGAAATGGGAACGCCTTACTCCGTGGTCGATTATAACATGTCTACCGGAGAAAAAACCGTTTTGAAACAACAAGAAGTTTTGGGTGGAAAGTTCGCCTCTGAAAACTACGAAACCAAACGTTTGTGGGCTCCTGCAAGGGACGGAAAGAAAATTCCAATCTCATTGATTTACAAGAAGGATACCCCGTTGGATGGTTCCAGTCCATTGCTTCAGTACGCATACGGTTCCTACGGTAGCACGATTGACCCTTATTTTTCATCGGTTCGATTAAGTTTGCTGGATAGGGGATTTGTATACGCTATTGCGCATATCCGTGGCGGGGAATATCTCGGGAGGCCCTGGTATGAAGACGGAAAACTACTCAATAAGAAAAACACCTTCACAGACTTTGTGGATTGCTCCAAGTTCTTGATTGCTGAAAAGTACACCTCCGCGGAGCATTTGTATGCCATGGGTGGCTCAGCCGGTGGACTTTTGATGGGAGCCATTGTAAACATGGCGCCAGAACTATACAATGGAGTCATTGCGGCCGTTCCCTTTGTGGATGTAATTACCACGATGCTGGACGATTCCATTCCGCTGACCACAGGCGAATATGATGAGTGGGGTAATCCAAATGATGAGGAATACTACAAGTACATCAAGACGTATTCGCCTTATGATAATGTGGAAGAAAAGGCCTACCCAAACCTTTACGTTTCTACGGGTCTGCATGACTCTCAGGTGCAATATTGGGAACCCGCCAAATGGGTAGCTAAGCTTCGAGAGATGAAAACAGACGACAATCTTTTGTTTTTGGATACCAATATGGATGCAGGTCATGGAGGGGCCTCTGGGAGATTCGAATCCTTGAAAGAAACGGCCAAGGAATATGCCTTTTTGTTGGATTTGGAAGGAAAAACCCCCTAAAATAAAAAATGCTATTTTTGCACGGAATAATCGGAGCGCTAGCACGTTTACTCCTCATCTAAACTAGTTATGAATAAACCTATTAAGGCCTACAATAACATCTTAGAGCTCATCGGTAGTACCCCCCTTGTTCAATTAAATGCCATAGCAGAACCTTTAACAGGTTCGTTTTATGCCAAAATGGAATCGTTTAATCCAGGCCATTCGGCTAAGGATAGAATTGCGCATTTCATTATTGAAGAAGCCGAACGAAAGGGAATACTTAAACCCGGGAGTACGATTATTGAAACCACCTCAGGAAATACAGGATTCAGTATTGCTATGGTGAGTATCGTGAAGGGATACCGTTGCATTTTGGCAGTGAGTTCAAAATCTTCACCAGATAAAATTGACATGTTGCGTTCCATGGGTGCTCAGGTGCATGTGTGCCCGGCACACGTTAGCGCTGATGACCCACGTTCGTATTATGAGGTGGCGAAACGTTTGCATTCTGAAATAGACAATTCCATTTACATCAACCAATATTTCAATGAATTGAATACCGAGGCGCATTATCGCACTACGGGTCCTGAAATTTGGGAACAGACTGGTGGGCAAATCACGCATTTGGTGGCTTGTAGTGGAACAGGAGGTACAATTTCTGGAATAGCACGCTATTTGAAGGAGCAAAATCCGGCAATTCGTGTTTTAGGTGTGGATGCTTATGGTTCTGTGCTTCAGAAATATCACAAAACTGGTGAATTCGACCATAACGAAATCTATCCGTATCGTATTGAAGGGTTAGGGAAAAACTTAATTCCAACCGCTACGGATTTTGAAGCTATTGATAGCTACACTAAGGTAAAAGATGATGATAGTGCCCATATGGCGCGAAAAGTCGCGAAAACCGAAGGTATTTTCGGAGGATACACCACAGGAGCAGCCATGCAGGCGGTTTACCAACTGAATGAAGAAGGTGAATTTTCCGAAGACAGCAATGTTGTGGTTGTTTTTCCAGACCACGGTTCACGTTACATGAGCAAAGTATACAGCGACGTTTGGATGGAAAACCAAGGCTTCCTTGATGCGTCCAAAACCGTTGAACAAGAGAAAGTAGATTACATAAAATAATCGCTACTAGCGATTTAGGATACACGGTAATGTTTTCATTACCGTTTTTTTATGCCTTACAGGCATTGCAAAGGAATTGTAAAAATCTATATTTTTGCAGTTGAAACAATTTGAGAGGTAGATGAGAGATTTATTTGACAGAATCATTGAAAACAAAGGCCCTTTAGGGAAATGGGCTTCCCAGGCCGAAGGGTATTTCGTTTTTCCAAAGTTGGAAGGTCCTATTTCCAACCGAATGCGATTTCAGGGAAAAGAAGTCATTACATGGAGTGTGAACGACTATTTGGGATTGGCTAATTTGCCTGAAGTCAAAAAAGTTGATGGGGACGCAGCGTATGAACACGGTTCGGCATACCCTATGGGTGCCAGAATGATGAGTGGGCATACCGATTACCACGAACAATTGGAAAATGAATTGGCTCAATTTGTAGACAAAGAGGCCGCTTACCTTTTAAATTTTGGTTACCAAGGAATTATGTCTGCCATTGACGCCTTGGTGAGCAAAGATGATATTATCGTTTACGATGTGGATTGTCACGCCTGTATTATTGACGGGGTGCGATTACACGTGGGAAAACGTTTTACGTTCAAGCACAACGATGTAGCGAGCTTGGAGAAAAACTTGGAACGCGCTACAAAAATGGCCCAAGAAACGGGCGGTGGTATTCTAGTAATATCTGAAGGGGTTTTCGGAATGCGCGGTGAGCAAGGAAAACTTAGGGAAATCGTTGCGCTAAAGGAAAAGTTCAAATTTAGACTTCTGGTTGATGATGCCCACGGATTTGGAACCTTAGGAAAAACTGGTGCAGGAGCAGGTGAGGAGCAAGGCGTTCAAGACGATATTGATGTATACTTTGCCACATTCGCCAAATCCATGGCAGGTATTGGCGCATTCTTGGCAGCCGATAAAGAAATCATTGACTTTTTAAAATACAATCTTCGCTCACAAATGTTCGCGAAATCATTACCCATGATTTATGTCAAAGGAGCGTTGAAAAGATTGGATATGTTGCGCACTATGCCAGAGTTGAAAGCCAAACTATGGGAAAATGTAGACGCCTTACAGAACGGATTGAAAAAACGTGGTTTTGATATTGGAACTACATCTAGCTGTGTTACACCTGTTTATCTTAACGGTAGTATTCCAGAGGCGATGGCTTTGGTAAAAGATTTGCGTGAGAACTATGGCATTTTCTGCTCTATTGTGGTATATCCTGTTATTCCTAAAGGATTGATTCTACTACGAATGATTCCAACGGCTACGCATACCATGAAGGATATCGTGGAAACCTTGGATGCGTTCTCTGCCATTCGTGAGCGATTGCAAAATGGAACCTATAAGCGTTTGTCTGCAGCGGTTGCCGCTGCTATGGGCGAGTAGTTTTTAAAACACAATTTTATACAGAACCTACAGGGAAGACTAAAGCGTCTTACGGTAGGTTCTTCTTTTTTTGTGGGTAACAGGGTCAAAGTGCTTCCACAATTGACGAATCGCAGTATTGTCAGAGAGTTCAGGTGTTCGAATGCAATTGACAATACCTTTTTGCCGGAAAGTCGAGTAATATTCGTTGAAAATTATCGCTGTCACCCCTTTGTTTTGATAACTAGGGTGAATCCCAATCAAATAAAAAATCACGTCCTTGCTGCTTCTTCTGGCTTTAAGAAGGTGAAATAATCCAAACGGAAAGATTTTGCCTTTCGCTTTTTGAAGTGCTTTGGAAAAAGAGGGCATTACGATGCTAAACGAAACCAGTTCATTGTCTTCCGTCACTACGAACTTAATATACTCTGGGTTAATGAAGTTGATGTATTTTTTTTTGAAGTACTCCTTTTGTACATCGGTTATCTTGACGAAAGATGAAAGTTGCGCATATGACTCATTGAACAAGTCGAACATTTTATCAACCCAAGGCATGATTTCAGAACTTTTGGTAAAATTTAGTGCGCGGAGACCATATCGTTTTTTGATGAGCAAATTAGCTTTGTAAAAAATCTTGGGGTCGGCTGCTTCAAAAAGAAATTTGTTTTCGAGATATTCTTTTTCTTTGACGAAACCATGCGCCTCATAATGTTTCACATAATAAGGGTGATTGTACCAAGTAATCATGGTGCCAATATGGTCGAATCCTTCCGTTAGTACGCCTACCTTGTCCAAATTTGAAAAGCCAACAGGACCTTCCATATATTGCAAACCATTTTCGCGTCCAATTTCGGCCACTTTTTCCAACAAAAGTTTGGAAACTTCTATGTCATCAACAAAATCAAACCAGCCAAAACGCATTTTGGAGATTTTCTGTTCATTGATTTCGATATGATTGATGATAGCCGCTACACGGCCTACTACTTTTCCATCTTGCAGCGCAAGAAAAAAGTTGGCTTCAGCACTCTGAAATGCTGGATTCTTTTCTCGGTCGAAAGTTTCCAACTCATCATTGATAATTGGAGGCACCCAGTATTTGGAACCTTTGTATAAGGAAAAAGGGAACTTAACGAAACGCTTGAAGTCTTCTTTGGAATGTACCTCCTGTACCGTTATCATCTATGGCTTTTAGGAGCCAATAATAACAATATTCCCAAGAGTGAAGAAATCTACAGAATGAAAATCAGAAATCTTCTTCGATTTTCTTTTCTTTCTTCGCCTTTCTTTTCGCCCGCTTCACACGCTTGCGATTCTTTTTAAAGTTTTGTTTCTTGATTTTTTTATTTTCTGAACTATTGGCATCTTCTATCTGAACCAATTTATCTTTATGAAAATCAAGGCGATAGGAGCAGCCTAAGACACCAAAAATCCGTGATGGACTGTTTTTGAAGTTGCTTCCTACGTGGAAATCAGCCTGAAAGTCTTGATTGAAGAGATGCGCGATACCAGTCCGTAACAAGACATCGGAATTACGGTCACTTTTGAACCCTTGGTTTTCTAGGAATACGCTCCATTTAGGGTTGCGAAACGCATGCGTTACCGAAACGGCATAACTCCATTCTGGGAAATCTGTCCCGATGCGGTCATAGGCTACATTCGTAATCAAAACAAAACGTGGGGATAACCTACTCTGTGCGGAAATAGCTCCTCGAGGGGCCACAGTAGGGTCTCCTACATAAAACGGATTATCTCCTAAGTTAAAGGTGGCTCCGGCATAAAGGGAAACAGCAGGAATCAAATTTTTCCATTGAAAAACATTATTGGCCCGCCAGCTATACAGATTTGGTTTGTTTCGTTCGGGATTTTTGAAAGGGTCAAATATCAAATATTTTATTCCGGCCCGGTTTCTGGAAAAATCCGTTAGTCGGTCACTATCGCCTGTCTCTGCAAAAGTGATATTCTGACTGATAAAAGAACCTTCGTAAACGATTTCAAGTTGCTCAAAAAGAAAACCATATCGCAAGGATACATCCGTACCGAAGATATTGGAGTCTGTATTGAGGTCACCATTGTCTTGTTGTTCATACAGAAGTCCTATTGAGGTCACCATTGTCTTGTTGTTCATACAGAAGTCCTATTTCTGCCTGCACTACATTCCTTCCTACGGCATAGGCACTCACGGCACGACCTGGTCGGTTGGAGTTGATTACATCCGTGTACTGCGCATAGGTCAGCAAGGGAAAAATGCATAATAATGTGGTGAAGACCCGAAGGAACTTGAAATCCATATAACTTATTTTAATACTATTTTAAGATACATTAGCGCTAATGAGATGACTAACTAAGTAATTTTGATGCAATTGTAAGTGTTATATGGTTTTATTGACAACGATTTTAATACTGGTCTTAGTATACTACTCCTTGAAATTACTGTTACGGTGGTTTGGACCAAAGCTCTTTGCTTTCGCCATGAAAAAGGCCGAGCAGAAGTTCACAGGCCAAGCATACCAATCACAGACTTCGGATTATCAAAAAACAAATCGTGACGGTGAAACCACAATTCATTCCAGGCCCGCCCAAAGAAAGCCCTCAAAAAAAGTTGGAGAATACATAGATTTTGAAGAAATTCCGTAATCTTTGTGTCTCAAAAATAGTTCATGGCCTTTTCGGTAAAGTCGATTATCAAGCATTTACTGGTCCTACTTTTCTTTGCGCTAACCTCCTTGTTGTATTTCTATCCCGTTTTACAAGGCAAGGCTCTATTTCAGTCTGATATTGCCCAATACAGCGGTATGGCCAAGGAACGTAATGATTTTAAGGCCTTGACGGGTGAGGAATCGTATTGGACCAATAGCGCCTTTGGCGGAATGCCTACCTATCAATTAGGAGCTAATTTTCCACACAACTACATCAAACAATTGGATAGGGCCATTCGGTTCATGCCTCGACCCACGGATTATCTCTTTCTTTATTTGGTTGGATTTTATGTTTTGATGTTGTGCTTAAAAACCGATTATCGACTAGCCATACTAGGGGCTTTGGCCTTTGGATTGTCTACCTATCTGATTATCATTCTTGAAGTAGGGCATAATGCAAAAGCACATGCTTTAGGCTACATTCCCATGGTTTTCGGAGGTATCATATTGGTCTTTCGAAAAAAGTATTTTCTGGGATTCGTACTTACTGCTTTGGCCATGGCTCTTGAAATCAATGCGAACCACTTTCAAATGACCTATTATTTTGGGCTATTGGTGCTGATTTTGGGGTTGGTCTATTTGATTTATGCCATTAAGCAAAAGCAACTCAAACATTTTGGGGTTTCCGTAGGATTGCTCTTAGTGGCCGTAGTATTGGCCTTTGCAACCAATGCAACCAGTTTGCTGTCAACCAAAGAATACGCCGATTGGAGCACACGGGGTACTTCTGAACTTAAATTGTCGCCTGATGGCACACCAAAACCCTCAACCGAAGGGTTGGACAAAGAATACATTACCCGATATAGTTATGGAATAGCAGAATCTTTGAATCTTTTCTCGGCCCGCCTCTTTGGTGGTAGTTCTGCTGGTGAAGACCTCGGAAAGGATTCTAAGGCATATGAGTTTTTAGTGGGACAAGGGTTGCCCTCTTCCCGTGCGTTGGAATTTTCAAGTGGTTTGCCGCTGTATTGGGGAAAACAACCTGGAGTTGCCGCTCCAGCTTACGTAGGCGCCGTGGTGTTTTTTCTATTCTTTTTGGGACTGTTCTTGGTGAAAAGCAAACACAAATGGTGGTTGTTGGGTGGTGCGATTTTATCCCTTCTACTTTCATGGGGTAAGAATTTCTCGCTGCTCACCGATTTCATGATTGACTACTTTCCGCTTTACGATAAGTTTAGAGCGGTTTCCTCCATACAAGTTGTGCTCGAACTTTGCATCCCCGTTCTAGGAATTTTGGGTTTACGGGAGATTTATCGCAGAAAAGCAAAAAACAAAGAACTTCTAAAAGGACTTAAATGGGGCTTCGCTGTAGCGATAGGCCTAGGGGTTTTCATTTTGGTAATGAAAGCTGTGTTTCGATTTGAAGGGCTTAACGATGAAGTTTATCGAAATGGTTTTGGAGATGAGTTAATGTCGATGATAGTAGGGGATAGAAAGTCAGTTTATGTAAATGACACACTACGTTCTTTGCTTTTTGTGTTGTTGACCGCTGTAGTGATATGGCTTTGGATAAAGGAGAAAATCAACATCAACATAGCAGCTGTTGGTATTGGGTTACTACTCGTATTGGATTTGGGAGGCGTAAACCGAAGGTATGTCAATGATGACGATTTTGTCCGTCAACGCAGAATAAGCACTCCTTTTCAAAAGTCGCAAATTGATGAGATGATTCATCAAGACAAAGGGATTTTTAGGGTATTTGACCCGCAAGAGGAATTGAATGGCGCTAGAACTTCCTTCTTTCATAAATCTATTGGAGGGTATCATGCCGCGAAACCAAAACGCCTTCAGGATTTGTTTCAGTATCAATTGTATCAAAACAACATTGAGATACTGGATATGCTCAACGTGAAATACATTATTCAACAGGACGAGGAAGGAAATAGCTTTCCGGCCTTGAACGATGCCGCGAACGGTAATGCATGGTTTGTGCAGCGCATCACACCCGTAAACAGTTCCGATGAAGAAATTAATGCATTATCTGACTTTGATTCAGATTCCGAAGCGGTAATCAACACGACCCTTTACCCCAGATTGGTAAAGCGCAGTTTTGAGCAGGATTCGACTGCCGTCATCACCTTGGATGAATACCAACCGAATTATCTAAAATACAGCACCAAAAATATATACGATGGTTTTGCGGTGTTTTCCGAGATGCACTATCCGAAGGGCTGGGAAGTAAAGATGGATGGAAAACCTGTAGAGCATTATCGCGTGAACTACGCGCTTCGAGGTCTGAATGTGCCTTCAGGGGAACATACCATCGAATTTGCATTTGTACCGCCAGTTGTGGAAACGGGTAGCAAGATTACTTTGGCGAGTTGTATTTTGTTAGGACTTATCGTGTTGGGCGGAGCAGGTTTTTCACTTCGTAAAAAAGTCCAGAAAAAAGATACTTGATGCAAAAAGTATTGATTCTTACCTATTATTGGCCTCCTGCTGGTGGACCAGGCGTTCAGCGCTGGCTCAAATTTGTAAAATATTTACCGGAGTTTGGCATTGAACCCGTACTGTATGTCCCAGAAAACCCTTCGTATCCCATAATCGACGATAAGCTTGTGGAAGAAATTCCCAAAGGTGTTACCGTACTGCGAAAAAAGATTCGCGAGCCCTACCGGTGGGCTTCACTCTTATCCAAATCCAAAACCCAAACCATTAGTAGGGGAATGATTGCGAAAAAGAAGCAGGGGTTTCTTGAAAAGATATTGCTTTGGGTTCGAGGAAATCTTTTTATACCCGATGCACGTGTGGCATGGGTGAAACCTTCCCTGGATTTTTTAGGGTCGTATCTACAAGAACAGAAAATAGGGACTGTAATTACCACTGGGCCTCCGCATAGCGTCCATCTGATTGGACTTGGATTGAAAGACAAATTGGACATCCGTTGGATTGCTGATTTTAGGGACCCGTGGACCAGTATTGGCTACCATGAAAAACTGCGATTGTCCAAAGCTTCACAGCAAAAGCACAAGGACTTGGAGCGTAAAGTGCTATCATCAGCCGACCAAATTGTGGTCACCAGCCAAGCAACGCGTTTAGAATTTGAAAACATCACTTCAAAACCTATTGAATTGGTAACCAATGGCTATGAGGATAACCCATATACCATGGCATTGGATGAAGACTTTACCATTGCGCATATCGGGTCATTATTGACCGACCGAAATCCAACACGGTTATGGACCGTTTTGCAAGAATTGGTGCAGACAAATGAGCTATTTGCGGAAAAACTAAAGATTCAATTAGTAGGGGTTGTGGGAGATGAAGTCAAGGACAGTTTAGCGGAACATGGATTGGCGGATTATGTTGACTTTAAGGGGTATTTGAACCATCAAGAAGTTTTGCAGCTACAGCGAAAGGCGCAGCTATTATTGCTGTTAGAGATAGATAGTGCACAAACGGCTGGCATCATTCCCGGAAAGTTGTTTGAATATTTTGCGGCGCAGCGGCCCATTTTGGCAATTGGTCCAAACGGATGGGAGGCAGGGATTATGGTGCAAGCAACTGAATCCGGAACTTTTCTCACCCCAGAAGATACGACCGAACTAAACACAGTACTTTTGGAATGGTTTTCCCGATATCAAGAAAAGCGTTTGGTCGCCAATCCGAAGAATATCGAACAATATCATAGGCGACAATTGACGGAAACCTTGGCAAATATCATACGATGGGAATCGTCTTAAAACAATCTTTGCAAAATATGGCCAGCACCTATATAGGCTTTGCCTTTGGGGCCATCAATACGGTGTTTTTATATACCAAGATATTGCCTGATGCATACTATGGATTGGTAACTTTCATCTTAGCTTCCGGTGCGATTTTAATGCCTTTGATGGCGTTTTGGGTCCATAATACCCTGGTGAAGTTCTACAATACCTATTCCGAAGATTCACGAGCTGGTTTTTTAACTACCATGTTGGGGGTTCCGCTTTTGGGAATTATATCGGTTTTAGTGCTATTGCTGCTTTTTCAAGGAAGTATCGCCAAAGCCTTGTCCTCTCAAAACGCCTTGGTTCAAGACTATTTATGGCATGTTTTCTGGGTTGGTGCCGCCATGGCCTATTTTGAAGTGTTTTTTGCTTGGAGCAAAGTGCAGTTGAAATCTGCTTTTGGTAACCTCATGAAGGAGGTCTTTGGTAGAGTAGGGGTAACCGTACTTTTGCTTCTATTCTACTTAGAAACTATTGATTTATCCCTCTTTTTTATTTGTCTTGTGGGATTGTATCTTTTGCGCACCTTGATTATGGGCATTTATGCGGTGCTATTGCACCCGATTCGTTGGCGTTTCATATTGCCTGATAACTTCAGGGAGGTTATGCTATATAGCTTGCTCATTATTTTGGGAGGTTCTGCTGCCTTGATTTTATTGGAAATTGATAAAGTGATGATTAATCAATTCAAGGAAATTGAAAATGTAGCCTATTATGGCGTAGCCGTTTACATTGCAACCGTGGTCATAGTGCCTTCTCGGGCGATGCATCAGATTACGTACCCGTTGACGGCCAATTTGATGGCAGAAGGCGATTCATTTGGATTGACGCGGTTATACCAAAAAACGTCGCTTACCCTATTTATCGTTTCAGGTATTGTCTTTTTGTTGATTATGCTCAATTTAAAAGATTTCTTCTTGCTGTTACCCGAAACCTATCGTGATGGCACCTTAGTTGTTTTTCTTATTGGTCTGGCCAAGGTTTTTGATTCTGTTTTAGGGAACATCAACTCCATACTTTATAACTCCCAATATTATAAGACTATTCTTCTTTTTGGAGTGGGGTTGGCAATTTTGACCATTATTTTAAATTGGATTTTGATACCCATATATGGTATCGAAGGCGCTGCTATAGCCAGTTTTACTGCTATAGGAATTTTCAATTTGGCGAAACTTGTTTTTGTAAAGGTCAAGTTTGGCATGATTCCTTTTACAGGAGCTACATTTAGGGTGTTTTGGGCACTATTGTTACTGGCAGTCTTGTTTGGTATTTTCGATTTTGGATTTCATCCCATTGTGAATATTCTTTTGAAATCTGCAATCATTGGTGTGATGTACGTGGGTATTCTATTTCGTTTTGAACTTTCGGAAGATGTGACAGGATACTTATCACGATGGCTCAAGCGAGACGAATCAGCGTAGAAAGTTTAGGCAAAAAAAACCCTGTGGCGGATGAATCCAACCACAGGGTAAACAACTAACCAACCTAAAAACTATTTTTACTGAACTCTACGGCTTCTTGACCTTGAGTTCGATGAATTACTTCTTCTTGATGAAGTGTTACCAGAACTTCTTTTTACCGTTGACGTGGAACGCTTTACGGTTCGGTTCGTGTTACCACTCCGGTTTACCGTACTCCTAGAAGTGTTATTCGGTTTTTTATACGTACGTGTCGTTGTACGTTTTACCGTGGTGCTTCTAGGGGTAGACGTTACTTCCCTGCGCGTGGTGCTTCTTACGTTAGAAGACCTTTGCGTATCTCTTTTGGCGACACTTCGCTGGGTCGTATTGCTTCTACGATAATCACTATTTCGGATAGCACTGTCATTGTTACGACTAGAACGTGTGGTCGCATTGTTGGACCTGTTTACGTTCGTGTTACTTCTTCGTGCCGTAGTATTTCTATTCCCATTGGAACGTGCTACGGTCGTATTGCTTCTTCGAACTGTAGTGTTGCCATTGGAACGCGAGACAGTGGAGTTACTTCTTCGAACCGTACTGTTTCGGTTTACATTAGACCTTCTTCCATTCGCATTGTTCACTACGTTTCGATTGGAACGTCTTACTTCATTTCGCACCGCAACTCGATTGTCATTTCTATAGATATTGGACCTTCTCACATTTCTACCATGTCTGTAGGTCTTTCCAACACGTACATAACCTCTTCTGAAATTATTGCGATATGGTCTATAATAGGTATATCGAACTGGTGTATAAAATCTTCTATACGGTCTGGTGTACACATTACAGAATCCGATTGCAGGTCGAATAAAGAACCTATGGAAAGGACGGTACACATACCTTCTATTATAAATGTTGATGACTCCCGTATGGTGGCTAAACACACCTCCGTTATAGCATACGGTTAATCAACCAAATCTTCGAACCCGGTTGTTTCTATACAAGACATCGACACCACCAATTTGTGACACACGACCGTAAAAGTCGTAGAAGATAGGAACGTTTTCGACTTGGATTACCGCACCGTAGTCATCGTATTGCACAAAAGGATTATAGTTGAAACCGGAATTAAACGTAACCCCAACATTACCAAATCGTGCATCAACACCTACATTAACTTGATTATCGATAAAGAAATCGAATTCTCCATCAGGGTATACGGAAAATGTTACTCCATTTTCAACGAAAATAAAGGAATTTCCATAGCCCAAACCTGTTGCAGCTTTAGTGTGTGCTGTTGAAAACAGAACCGCTGCGATTATGAGTACTACTTTTTTCATATCCTTTTGTTTTAAGTTCCGAATTGTAATTATTTACAATCCATAAAGTAGTAACCAAACAGCGTGCCAAAAAAATCAATTTATATTTAAGTATTTGTAAAACAGCATCTTATAGAGAATTACTCATCTAAAGAAGAGAACTCTACAAAATCATACTGGGGAGAAGCTTCAAATAAATGTCGCAATAGCGAGGCATGACCATTTCCCATAACTACTATGATTCTATCCTCTGGTCCTTCGGTTAATCCAACTAATTTTGAGAAGATTCTAAGGTTTCGATTGTACCACCACATAGAAAGGTTATCTGCGGTCTGCCCATCCGCTTTGCCCATAGTCCCTGTAAGATAAAGACCGTAGTTTGCACGATGGGCTTCCACCGAATTCATGTATTTAAAATAGTCTAAAAGATGCATGTTGGGAATTACAGCGTCTTTATAGTCCAAATAGCCAGTTGCCATATCCCAATAGGGGTCTGGGGCATCCCAATCGATTTTATCGGTAAGTGATTTGACCAACATCGAATCTTTTTTATACAAGTCATCAGAAAGACTGTTGGTGTCAACAGCATATAACGTATCCAATCCCATATTTGAAGCTACTTGCATGGCGATGGTGTATCGTTCGTCTCGCTTATCGGCATATTCGCCATTTTTGTACCCCCGGTACTTGTCCATGGTATTCCATTTCGGACGGGCTTCAATGGCCACTTTGTTAGGCTTGAATTTGGTAATGTAGTCCGTTAAAGCTTTTAATTCGCTTTTTTTGGGTTCTTCGAGTACATCAATTTTATTGTCATCCTTGGCTTTGTGTTTGTCTAGTCCAGGATATTCAAAATGAAATGAGCCCACCACCAAGACCTGCGCTCGTTCTTTAGGGTAGAAGTCACGAGGAGATTTTAGAGTGTCCAAAGGGTTAACTGTTTGAGAGGTCTCTTCCTTTGGTTGTTGTTTCGGATTGCAAGAGGCGATAAGGGCTAGCAAAAGCGTTGCTAGTCTAAAAGGAGATATTTTTAACATGGTTTTAGGTTTTATTAAGGGAGAACAACAATAACTAATTGTTACACTCGATTAATCCCAAAAACTCATATTTTTTCTGAAAGATATCGGGCGGTAACGGAGTCCTTATTTCCTACAATTTCTTCTGGAGTACCTTCCGCAACCAGATGCCCACCATTTTCTCCTCCTTCGGGACCTAAATCAATAATATAATCGGCACATTTGATGAGTTCGATATTATGTTCAATAACAATCACCGAATGCCCTTTTGAAATAAGGGCTTCAAAAGATTTGAGCAATTTCTTGATATCATGGAAATGAAGTCCTGTAGTTGGTTCATCAAAGATAAAGAGGGCCTTCTCTTTGGTTTCTCCCTTCACCAAAAACGAAGCTAATTTGATTCGCTGTGCTTCACCGCCAGATAGGGTAGAGGAAGACTGTCCCAACGTGACATAACCCAATCCTACATCTTGAAGCGGTCGTAATTTGGATACAATTTTGTTTTGCTTGTAGGTTTCAAAATGAACAATAGCTTCATCGATGGTCATATTTAAAATGTCATCTATGTTTTTTCCTTCAAACTGTACCTCTAATATTTCTTTCTTGAATCGTTTCCCGCCGCAGGCATCGCATTCTAGGTGCACATCGGCCATAAACTGCATTTCTACAGTAATCACACCCTCACCTTTGCACTTTTCACAGCGTCCGCCATCCACATTAAAAGAGAAATGTTTGGCTTGATACCCTCTAATTTTACTGAGTTTCTGCGCTGCAAATAGGCTTCGAATATCATCGTAGGCTTTGATATAGGTTACGGGATTCGAACGCGAAGACCTACCAATAGGGTTTTGGTCCACAAACTCTACATGCTTAACATGGCTATATTTTCCTTCAATTTTGGTGAACTGGCCCGCTTTTTCGCCATAGCCCCCAACTTCTTTTAGAATGGAAGGATATAAGATTCGTTTGACCAAGGTGCTTTTACCGCTACCAGATACCCCGGTGATTACCGTGAGCATATCCAAGGGAAAGGTTACATCAATATTTTTGAGATTGTTTTCTCGAGCACCGACCACCTTAATATGATTCTTGGAGGTACGCCTTTTTTGGGGCAGTTCAATCTCCATAGAGCCATTTAGGTAATTTGCCGTCAGCGAATCGGATGCAATCAGAGTAGGAAAATCTCCAGTGGCGACCACTTCACCTCCCAAAGTTCCAGCTTCCGGACCAATATCAATGATTTCGTCTGCCGCTTTCATAATGTCTTCGTCGTGTTCTACCACGATAACTGTATTTCCCAAATCCCTTAAGGAACAAAGTACCTCAATAAGATTCTCTGTATCCTTCGGGTGCAAACCAATACTGGGTTCATCCAAGATATACATGGAACCTACCAAACTACTACCTAAAGAAGTAGCCAAATTGATGCGTTGGCTTTCACCCCCTGACAGTGAATTGGATTTTCGATTCAAGGTCAAATAGCTCAGCCCTACTTTGGATAAAAAGCCCAAACGACTTGTAATTTCCTTCAGTAGTCTTTGCGCAATTTGTCCATCGTGCTCAGAAAGTTCCAAGGCGTCAAAAAAAGCGATGAGCTTGTCAATGGGCAATTCAATCAAATCGGATATGGACTTGTCTTGGATACGAACGTAGTTGGCTTCTTTTCGAAGTCTCCTACCATTGCACACTGGGCACTTGGTCTTTCCGCGATAGCGCGAAAGCATTACGCGGTTTTGAATTTTATAGCTTTTCTCTTCGAGCTGTTCAAAAAACTTATGGATACCAATAAAATGGTCGTTTCCATCCCACACGAGTTGTTTTTGTTCGTCTGTTAATTGATACCAAGGCTTGTGAATGGGAAAATCGAATTTATAGGCTGCATTTACCAATTGGTCGCGGTACCACCCCATACTGTCTCCGCGCCAAGGAAATATAGCATTTTCAAAAACTGAAAGGGCTGTATTTGGAATGACCAAGTCAGCATCAATACCGATAACATCGCCATACCCTTCGCACTTAGGACAGGCACCGTAGGGATTGTTGAAACTAAATAAATGCACGTTGGGTTCCAAAAACTTCATGCCATCCAATTCGAATAGATTGCTGAACGCTATGGTCTTTCCGTCTTCCAAATTCTCAATGGCGCACTTACCCTTTCCTTCAAAGAAGGCGTTATCTACAGCATTGCCCAAACGGTTGAAGAAATCTTCATCATTCTTTACCACGATACGGTCTACGACCAAATCGAACGTTCTTCACATATCTTCTGAGGCTAGGTCAATACGATATACATTTCACTCATACTTGATTCGCGCGTAACCCTGCTTTGAAAACAACTGTAGTGATTTTATAGGGTCTCTATCTTCGGACAGGTTTACTGGTGCAAGCAATAAAAGCTTTGTGCCCTCCTCGAGTGTTTTAATATGAGTGGTAACATCCGTTACCGTATGTTTTTTTACCGGTTTCCCGGAAATAGGGGAAATAGTTTTGCCAATACGGGCATACAACAACTTCAGATAGTCATAAATCTCAGTGGTCGTTCCTACGGTAGACCTTGGATTAGTGGAATTTACTTTTTGCTCTATGGCGATGGCTGGGGCAATACCTTTTATGTAGTCTACTTTGGGTTTGTCCAATTTGCCCAAAAATTGTCTCGCGTAGGACGAAAGACTCTCTACATATCGTCTTTGCCCTTCCGCATATAAAGTGTCGAAAGCCAAGCTAGACTTACCGGAACCAGACAATCCAGTAATCACCACGAGCTTGTTTCGCGGAATAACGACATCAATGTTTTTAAGGTTATGGAGTTTGGCTCCTTTTATGATAATGTTCTTCTTGGAATCAATTTCCGTAACGGAGGTCATTTGTTAAAATTAGAACCGTAAAGATACAATAGACCGTAGTTAATACGTATATTGAATGAGTTAACATCTAAAAATGCTCAAATCACAACATAAGTTTTTTCATGGGCATGTGATTTTTCTATCTTTGAGTTGTAATTAAAAACCTGATAGGCCTATACAGCGATAATTACTTTTTTACCATTAACTAATTAGCATAGAGTCTTTTCTGTAAGGAAGGGGACTTTAGGTTTAACCAAAAAAAGTAATTTGTATGGAACTACAAATCGAAGACTCAGTACTCGTTAAGCAATACATCTCAGGTGACGAAAAATCCCTAGAGGTACTTATCAACCGCTACAACCAAAGAATTTCCAGCTTTATTTATTCCAAGGTTCTTGATAAGGATGTTGCAGAAGACATTTTTCAAGACACTTTTATCAAAGTCATTAAAACGCTCAAGAGAGGTTCTTACAGTGAGGAAGGTAAATTTTTGCCTTGGGTTATGCGAATCGCACACAACCTTATCATTGATTACTTTCGTAAGAATAAAAGAATGCCCAAGTTTGAAGGGAGTGAAGACTTCAATATTTTTTCGGTAATCAAAGACGATAAGCTTAATGCCGAAAAACAAATCATCAAAGACCAAATCGATAGGGATTTGACCTATCTCATTGATGAATTGCCAGAAGACCAGAAGGAGGTTCTTATCATGAGAATCTATAAAGACATGAGTTTCAAGGAGATTTCCGAAAATACAGGAGTGAGTATCAATACGGCTTTAGGCCGCATGCGGTACGCCTTGATTAACCTAAGAAAGATAGTAGACCGCCATAATATCGTTTTAACGAATTAATTGGCATTCCAACGAGTACCGCAATATTTCGATTCTGGCTGCGTTATCCTTAGTGTAACATTAATGCTGGAATATGGAAAATATTTACTCTGAAGAACAAAAAATCACACGGTCTTTCAAATCCAGCCGAAAAACGATTGACTTTTTACTGAGTTATTCGCAATCGTTCAAGGTAGTAGACTGTGACAACCACAAATTTGAAGTTACTTTGAATTAGGGTTGAAGAAAGATTTAAAAAAAGCCGCTATTTAGCGGCTTTTTTTGTTTTTGTAGTATGCATTAAGCACAGTTTTCCGCCCAATGGTGCTGGTTATGATGTCGTTTTCCAAATTCCATCCGCGCGCTGGGGAGTATTCCCGACCATACCAAATGATTTGAAGATGTAAGTTGTTCCAAAGCTCCTTTGGAAACAGCCGTTTCGCATCCCTTTCCGTTTGCACTACATTTTTTCCGTTACTAAAACCCCATCGGTACATGAGCCGATGAATATGGGTATCCACTGGGAAGGCGGGTATGCCAAAGGCTTGGGAGACCACAACACTTGCGGTTTTGTGTCCAACAGCAGGAAGTTCTTCCAACAATGCGATATCAGAAGGGACTTCACCATTGTACTTTTCAATCAAAATTTCGGATAAACCATGAATTCCTTTTGATTTCATGGGAGATAAACCTACCGGGCGAATGATATCCCGAATTTCTTCTACGGAAAGTTTGACCATGGCGTAAGGGTTATCGGCCCGTTCAAAAAGGAGTGGTGTAATTTGATTCACCCGAACATCGGTGCTTTGGGCCGACATTAGTACGGCAATCAATAAGGTATAGGGGTCCTTATGGTCTAAAGGAATCGGAATTTTGGGATATAGTTCCTCTAATTTTTCAATTGCAAAGACTACCTTCTCCTTTTTCGTCATATTTTGTTTAACTTTATGAAATAATTATTAAACAATATAAAATATTCCAAGCGATGAACATGTTAAAAGTTGGTGATAAAGTACCTGAATTTTCCGCAAAGGACCAAGATGGAAATACGGTTAATTTGACTGATTACAAAGGTAAAAAATTGGTTGTTTTCTTCTATCCGAGGGCAAATACACCTGGTTGCACTGCTGAGGCTTGCAATTTAAGAGACAATTACAGCCTTTTGCAGGAGCAGGGCTATGAATTGTTGGGGGTAAGCGAGGATAGCCAGAAAAAACAAGCCAACTTCAAATCGAAATATGAATTTCAGTTCCCTCTTTTGGCCGATGAAGACCATACCGTGATTGAAACCTTCGGTGTTTGGGGCCCTAAGAAATTTATGGGGAAAGAATATGATGGCTTGCATCGCACTACTTTTGTGATTGATGGGGAAGGTGTTATCGAAAAAGTTATCGAAAAAGTGAAAACCAAAGACCATGCAGCACAGCTGCTGAACTAAAAAAGGCACCGTTAAGGTGCCTTTTTTTATGCTTCTTCTTTTTCCGTATGTTCTTTTCGTAAAAACAGTTTCTTTTCTTTAATAATTTCAGCAATACCTTCTGGTAGCATTTCTTCCCAACCCTCTTCACCTTGGGTGATACGACGTAATACTTCCCTCGAAAAGATATCCATGATGTCAGGGTCATAGTCAATAATATCCATCACCTTGCCATTGTATTTAAAGAATTTGTACAACTCTTTCATGCGCGGATGCACCTTTACGTTGTTGCTGGTCATGATTTTTCCCGTTTCTGGGTCTTTCATGGGGTATAGGTAAACCTTCAAATCCTTGAAAAACAACTTTCCGAATGCCTCCAAAATGCCGCCACTCAGATGACGATAGTATTTTTCATCAAAAACGTCAATAAGGTTGTTGATACCCATGGTCAAACCGATACGAGCTTTGGTGTAGTTGTTGAAATACTCCACTAACTTGAAATATTCTTGGAAGTTGGATATCAGAACCGTATGCCCTAAAGAGGATAGTAATTCCGCCCGGTCCATAAAATCTTGCTCATCGATTTCACCCGACGCTTTGAGGTTTGATAAGGTAATTTCGAACACCACGATGGTGTTTTCATACTCCACGGTCTGTTCCCTGATAAAAATATCATAGGATTTTTGGAACATATCCATATTCACCTTGGTCACAGGTCTAAAGCTCCCACGTAGGGCCAAGATGTTCTTTTTATAGAGTACCGCTGCGGGTAGGAGGTTGTTTCCATCGGGTCCAAACATCACCGCATCCGTCATGCCGTTTCGGATAAGCTGCAGACTCATGAGTCGGTTATCCACTTCATTAAAATTCGGACCATGGAAGTTCACCATGTCGATTTCGACGGTATCCTTATCTATATGGTCGTACAGGTATTTTAATAGTTTCTTGGGGCGGTCATTCTTGAAAAATGCGCCGTAAATAAGATTAACTCCTAATATCCCAAGCGTTTCTTGTTGTAACCGCGCTTCATTTTGTTTGAAGCGAACATGTAAGATAATCTCGTCAAACTCTTCTTGCTTGGGGTCTAATTGAAACTTAATGCCTACCCAACCATGACCTTTATATCGTTTGGAAAAGTCAATCGTAGCTACGGTGTTTGCGTAGGTAAAGAAAAGATAGTTTGGGTTGGTTTCATGCCCAACACGTTCTTGAACCAATCGCATTTCATGGTTTAACATCTTCCGAAGCCTAGATTGGGTAACATAACGGCCATCTTCTTCAATCCCATAAATCGCATCACTAAAGGCCTTGTCATAGGCGCTCATGGCTTTTGCTATTGTTCCTGAAGCACCACCCGCCCTAAAAAAGTGACGTGCCGTTTCTTGGCCTGCCCCGATTTCGGCGAAAGTTCCATAGATGTTTCGATTTAAATTGATTCTCAGGGTTTTCGCCTTAATGGATGGAATGTTCTCAAAGGCGTTGATATCGGCCGGTTCGGTAGCCATGGCTTGTATTTTAGGATTAAAACAAAGTTACATTCTTCAAGCAATCTAAATATATAAATAAGTTATAATTTTGGAATTAATGGATGACTGTATGACCATTACTTTTTTGGGTACTGGAACTTCGCAAGGGGTACCAGTGATTGGTAGCCGCCATCCGGTTTGTTTAAGTGAAGCCCCAAAGGACAAAAGACTACGAGGTTCGGGTTTGGTCTGTTGGGGTGAGTTCAGGTATGTGATTGATTGCGGCGCGGGATTCAGCCAGGAAATGCTGACCAATTCCGTCTCCACTTTGGACGGTATTCTGTTTACCCATGAGCATGCGGACCATACTGCTGGAATTGATGACATTCGTCCCTTTTTCTTTCGTCAAGGTGATATTCCCATCTACGCCCATCAACGGGTATTGGATTGTCTCAAACGCAGGTTCGATTATATTTTTGCGGATGAAAACCGTTATCCTGGTGCCCCCGCGGTTCAAATCCATACCGTGTCCAATGACGAACCCTTTGCTGTTGGGGACCAACAGGCAATTCCAGTAGAAGCTTTCCATAACCGTTTGCAGGTATTCGGGTATCGCATCGGGGATTTCGCCTATCTCACGGACGTGAAAAAAATGGATGAAAAAGAACGCATGAAGATTCGGGGAGTGGATGTTTTGGTTGTGAATGCCCTTAGGGAAGAAGCCCATCATTCCCATTTTAATCTAGAAGAAGCGCTGGAATTCTCTGAAGACATTGGTGCCAAAAGAACGTACTTTACCCATATAAGCCATTTGTTGGGTTTTCATGAAGAAGTACAGGCCAAGCTTCCAGAGAATGTGTTTCTCGCATATGATAATCTTAAAGTAAAAGTAGCCCTTTCATGAAGCATAAAATTTTCCTGTACTTATTTGTTTTTGCAGCATTGATTGCCCTTTTCCAATTTGTTAGCGCAAATAATCTTCAGAAAGCCCTTAATGAGGAATTGGATAAAACCAAAGCGGAAAACAAAGCATTAAAAGACTCGTTGCAATCAGCGAGGATTGATTTCTTGGACCAGCAATATTTCACTTTGGAAAACAATGATGATGCTTTGGCCTACTTTGACGAACTACCACTAAATAGCCCGGCCAATTACGTATCGGATAAATTATTGGAAACCAATGAAAGAAAAGGAGATAACCCTTTGGTACCCTATGAAGGCATGCAAAGTGATTTCAAAATCAACAAAATAAAGGTTATCAACCACCGATGGCTGCTAGCCGACTTTTCTGATGGAAACTATTGGGGTGACCTTCTTGTTCGGTATGAGGTGAAAGAAGATTTGGGTGTAGATTTTACCGTAATGGACCATTTATTGTACACCAGAAGTCACTAATGGCGTTCTAACCAATTTCGGAAGGAATAGAAGTTTTGAGGCGACACCCCATGCCCAACAGGAAACTCTTCATAGAGATGGTCAATGTCCAAATCCTTTAAAAAAGTTGGGGCTCTTTGCGCCCATTCCACAGGAATAACTTGGTCTACTTGCCCATGAGAGGCATAAATATGTAAACCCTTATGGTTTTTGGACTTGTAGTCTGCGGTTAGTATTTTTTCATTGATATAACCGCTCAATGCGATTACGTTTTTTACTTTTTCGGGATAGGATAACGCAACGGCATAGCTCAAAATAGTACCCTGGCTAAACCCTAAAAGCGTAACATTCCCGGCATCGAGTTGGTAGGCTTCAATGGCTTCATCGATAAATACCGAAATCTTATCGCGACTTTCTTTTGCCTGTGCATCATCACTCCATTTACCTTGTTCCGCATCAAAATTGATAGCGTACCAGGCATGCCCAAAGGGTTCTAATCGATAAGGTGCTTGTACCGAAAGAATAGTATACTGTTTGGGTAATTCTGAAGCAAAAGAAAACAGGTCCTCCTCATTGCTACCGTATCCATGCAGCATTATGATTGCCGGGGAAGGGGTTTGAGTGGTATCGGATTCGCGAACGAGATGATGAAGTGAAAGCGTATGGGACATTTTAGGATATTAAGGAATGAACTTGAACCAGTTTTGAAAATAGGAACCCAATATGGGCAATTTTGCTTGTTTGTAAGAAATGCATCCCCACAAACCAAAACCAATGGCCAACAAATAGGCGATGTACAGTACAGACCAACCTGTATTGATGTTAGAATAGTTTAGAAAGATGGAAAATGCGTGGTAAAGTAAGTGGCAACCAAAAGCTTGGCGGATGTGAAATCGGGCGAAAGCATTTCTGGGTTCCATGTTCATTGTCATGGCAATTAGACAACCCACTATAGTAATATGTGCGACGATAGCCGTGGTCCAGCCACTTTTGGCTGCATTTAGTTCCAAAGCTTCACTTTATCATTATGGATTACCCCCAATACTTTTCCTTGCATGCTATGGCCGACAAACATGCTGTTTTTTGATTTGGAATGAATGGAATCTTTGTCAAAGGTCCATGATGAATCTGGGTCAAATAGCGTCATACAGGCCATCGCACCTTCTTTCCATTCCGGTTTTTCAATTCCAAAACGGTCGTGACCTTTGGTCAATAGGGCAATGGTTGTTTCCAAACCAAAAACTGGAATCAAGCTTCCAAAGGCACTTTCCAACCCAATGGTGCCATATGCCGCATGGTCAAATTCCACACGTTTTTCTTCAATATCCAGAGGAGTATGATCTGAGGTAACAAAATCGATTGTACCATTTTGAACGCCTTTGATGAGTGCTTTACTATCGGAAAGGGAGCGTAATGGAGGCAAAGATTTCGTATTGCTATCAAATTCCATCAAACGGTTATCTTGAAACACCAAATTGTGAATGGCAACGCTACAACTTACATCCAATCCTTTTTTCTTGGCGGCGGCAATCAATGAGACACTCTCCTTGGTTGATATGGTAGGAATATGCAATTTACCTCCCGTATATTCCAACAAAAATAAATCACGTGATATCTGCAAACTTTCGGATAGAGCGGGAATTCCTTTTAGGCCTAGTTTAGTAGAAACCTCACCTTCATGGGCTACACCCTTACCCGTGATGGCTTTATCATTTGCAAAAGACAAAACTAAACCTTCAAAATTTTGAGCATACAACAACGCAATTTTCATAAGGTTTGCGTTGGTCAAGGAAGCTTTATGGTCTGAAAATCCTACTGCTCCCGCATTATGCATATCGAACAGTTCTGCTAGCGCCATGCCCTCCGCGTTTTGTGTAAGGCATCCCATAGGGTGAAGGTTCACCAAATGGTGCTGACTTCGCGCAACAAAATAAGCTATGTCAGAACTGGTATCTGGTTTTGGATGCGTATTCGGATTGAGTACAATATCTGTGAAACCACTCTTGGCTGCTGTGTTCATTCCGTTCTCAAGCGTTTCCCTTTCTTCAAACCCTGGTTCTCCAAAACAAACACTGGTGTCCAACCACCCCAAACTTACATGGAGGTTATCACGTTCAACCGTTCGTATGGAACCTTCTGGAGAAATGGATTTTGCAATTTTGGAAATCCGTCCATTTTTGATGAGGATATCGTAAGCTGCTAAATGGAAATCCTTTTGACTTGCGTCTACAATTTTAGCGGATTTCAGGAGGACATTCATTTAATGATTTTTTGGATGATGACTTCGGCAAGTCCCAAAAGCAGCGCTAAAATAACAAACCATTTCCAATATGCGCTTACCTCGTTTTCTTCTGCTAAGGATGAGAAAAGCGAATTCAGGGATTCTTGCTGGCTTATACCGTCCTGTTCTCTGATTTCCAACTCGCTTGGTTGGCTTTCTGTTCGTGGATAATTGAAACTTACGTTTGAAACGATACTGTCCATTGCTTTTGCAAAATAAGTACCGGCTTCTTGTGGTTCTGCATCAAAAAATAAACGGACTTTATTAGGGAAGGATTGTTGTCGTGGGATAAAACTTTCACCATCCTTGGTCATGTTCACTACTTGGTCATTATCTAATCTAGTATCAATATCTGCGAAGGAAGCATTACCAATAGTTTCGTACAAGACAGGCACACGCAAACTGGAAAGTGCCATATTATAAAAGGTGGGTACTATTAGGGGAGAACTTTTAAAGTTACAGTGGTTTTCATCTAGTGGAGCCGTAAACAGGTAGAAACCATTACCACCCATGAGAAAGGGAGTACCATCTTCATAGGACAAAATTGATTGGGTCGGATTCGATAGGGTGAAGGAGTGGTTTGTTTCTGGGTATTCGAAGTTTTTCACTTGTTTTTGGAAAACCCCTCTATATATTGGATGTTCAAAAGCTATTTTGGTGATTTGTTTGACGTTTTCCACGGTTTCTGAAAATCGCGTCGACCCAAAAAGTGACAAAAACGTGTTGTAGCTCAAGTTTTCTTTTTGTTTGGCTGGAACCACAATCAAACTTCCTCCGTTAGAGGCAAAAGTTCGCAAGACATTTTGAAGCCCTTCAGGAATCTGTTCGATTTCATTGACGACTACAACGTTCTGCGTGTCAATCGCGCTATAATCCAATTGCCTAAGGTCATAGATATTTAGCGCAAAGCTTTCATCAGAAAACAAACGTTCCAAGTACTTCGCGTCACCTCCGTTAATGGCTAGAACGTTAATAGTTTGGGGAGGGTTTATCGAAAAGAAAAAGTGGTTGTCATACTCCAATCCATTGTCGGAGACTTTCAAAAGTCCGTCGATTTCTGTTTGGTTGGGCAATGAAAAATCAACCACAGTTCGGCTGTTCTCTTCATCGAATTCAACGGCCGAATTTCCTAGAAGTTTATTACCGTTTTGAAGAGAGAGGGGTTGCACGCCAGTTTCACCATAACCCGAAACAAATACCTTTAAAGTCTTTTGACTGGAGTTGGGCGTTTCCAATTGAATGGAATCAATGGATATGTTTGATACCGCGGCAACACCAGCTTTAACAAAATGAATACGCCCTGCATAACCTTCTGGTTTTTCAGGTGCACCCAGGTTTTCTTTAAAGTCTGATATTACGATGAGCTCTTGCTCTTTGGCTGGTGCACGACTGAAAATAGATTCGGCCTTTAATACAATGTCTGACCAGTTCAGTTGTTTATGTGTGAATGGGATGTCTAGTAATAGATTCTGGATTTCGCCAACTGTAACTTCTGAAAAAGAATAGGTATTAGTGAAAATATGAATCGGTCTATCGGGGTCTGCATAACGGATTAAATTTTGCACGGATTGCTCTAATAGCGTTATTCCATTCTCCCGCGCTTGCATGCTAAAGGAATTGTCGAGATAAATGACGGTTTCTTTTTCTTTTTCCGATTGATTTTTGGCGGTAAAAGGCTGTGCGAAAGCTATGATGAGGGAGGCAAGTAAGAGCAGTCTTGTGAACAATAAGAGCCACTTTTTCAATTGGTTGGCGCGCTGCGAATCAATCATGATTTTCTGCAACATGGCCACATTGGTAAAAGGAGTCTTTTTAAAACGACGAAGCTGAAAAAGATGAACGATTATGGGAATGACCAGAAGAAAAAGACCCCATAGAATTTCCGGATGTTTGAGCTGCATCATCAATTATCGTTGGGGCAAATATATTCATAATTACCAATCGGGCTCTTAGAAACTACCGTTAATGGAATACTAATTTCCACAAGAAAAATTATGGGACTCAACAGAAAAAGAAATAGTCTTCCATGTTTTCAAAACCCTGATGCTTCAGGTAATCTCGTATTTCAATTTGTGACTGTGCGTTGGCTACGGTAATAATGCTCTGAGGACTTTTTATATCTCTCAAAACCTCAAAGTGCCAGAGTTTTTTATCATAAATGCGCTTTCCAATTTTATTGGGATTGTCACATAACCAAACAAAGTCAATATTTTGGTTAACTAGGGTTTTGGCAACGGTTTTGCCCTTAAAACCAGCTCCCCAAACCACTAGTGTTTTCTGTTCATCGAAATGAAGCTTTAGGAAATAATGCATTTTGATGTCCAAAAAATAGTTTTGGGCATAATGCTCGCTTGTTCGGGAAGTGCGCGTATCATAATCACGCCACTGCAGCAATATTTGGTCACAAGGAATGACCTCTAATCCATATTCATAAAAGCGGAAGGTCAAATCATAATCTTCAGGATAGCGGTCATGGGAAAACCCGCCACATTTTTCAAAATCCATTCGATAAGCCATCCAACAAGGGGAGGGGACCACACATTCTTTATAGAGCTCCTCATAGTTTGTTCCCTTTGCGGTAAGTTGATTAAGCCAGGATTCGTATTTCTGATAGCCGTCGCTAATACCTCTGTGGGAAAAGTATTTTACCTGTCCAACAGCCAAATGACCTATTCCTTTTTTGGTCAACTCAGAAACCATCCATTGCAATCGGTGGGTTGCCATGATATCATCGGAATCCATTCGTGTGATAAATACACCTTGAACCTTTTCGTATCCGGTTTGAAGAGCAGGAAGAATGCCTTGTCCCTCGTTTTGGTAGACCTGAATTCTGGAATCTTCAAGTGCATAGGCTTTCAAAATGTCAAGGCTGTTGTCTTCGGAACGGTCGTTTATGGCGATAAGTTCCCAGTTGGAGTAGGACTGCTGTAAGATGGAGTCCAAACATTCAGAAAGGAATTCCGCCGTATTTCGAAAGGGCATGATGATACTGACTCTTCCTTCTTTCATCCGCAAAGGATTGGCTTACTTTTCTTCTTGTGAGAGTAGGGGTTTCAGCGCTTTCAAAACTTGGGCTTCCATAATCAAATATCCTTTTTCGGTAGGATGTACCCCATCTTCAGCCAAATCCTTGGAAAGACCATTTTCACCGTTATCCATTGCTGAAAAGTAATCTAAATAGGTATAGTTGTGATCTTTACATAAGGCTTTTAGAAGTTCGTTCAATGCAGGAATGTCCTTATCGGGCTGCTTCTCCGGACGCCAGGGATAGGTTTGCGCCGGTAAGACGGAACAGATTACAGGTTCAATCCCATTTGTTTTGGCCAGCTGCGCCATGGACCAGATGTTATCCCGAATTTGTTCCAAGGTCATAGGGCCAGTATTTCCGGCGATGTCATTGGTTCCCGCAAGAATGAAAACTCGTTTTGGTTTGAGGGAAATAACGTCTTGTCGAAACCGAAGTAACATCTGGGGCGTGGTTTGCCCACTAATTCCGCGTCCAACAAATTTATGGTTGCTGAAGAAGTCAGGGTGCAGTGCGTACCATCCTTCCGTAATGGAGTTACCCATAAAAACAGCGTCAATGGGATTTGTATCAGATTGCATCAGCTCCGTATTGCTTTTTTGATACTTGCTAAGATTAGCCCAGTCTTGCGCCTTGATGTCATTTAAAAAAAAAGAAACCTGCCAAACGAGCAAGAAGAGTACGCATCGTATCATTATTTAAGTTTAAACCAAAAAAAGATTTTGGTGCTGATTAGAATAGAAAAAGGTACAATAAAAGCCCTGAACTCCCCAAAATGAGAATGGTGATTATGGAAATCAACAGGTCTTTGCGTTTTTCTCGAAGCATCATCCTTTTGATTCTTGCCAAATCTTTTGGTGTAGATTCTTTAAGATTTAGCAAGGTTCTTTCCGAGGTAATGAAATCCTTTTTATCCCGGTGCTTTCTTTTTTTCAAAAGTGCCCTATTCGCCTTTAACGTTTTAATGGCACTTAACATGCTTCCTTCTCCGCCCATATCCGCTTTATAAATAGGTAGTCGAAATAAATCTTTTGTTACGGGATTTGACCTTGAAGCGCTTGAGTTTATTGCAACTCCACCTTCAGTTTTGTTTAAGGAAGAAGAATGGAAAAATAACGAGCGAAATAATGTAAAGCATTGATTATAAATAAGTTGCATTCTATTGCTTTAAGCTTGGAAAGTTATTTTCATCCTTCTCCATTGAACAGGCGCGGATGCTTATTCAAATCAACTCTAAATAATAACATTGGCTTAACCATTTAACCTTAAAATGAACTTTAGTTTCATTTAACACCACGATTAATTAACAAGGTAAGGGTCACCCGGATGGTACTTTTGTTAAGAATCCTATAAAAATTTCTTTCTAAACCTAAAAACAAATGAGAACACTAAAGAACGTATTGTTGTTGTCCGGATTGGTTGTGGCGACATCATGTGACCAACTCGAAGATTTTATCGGTGGCGGTGATGACGGCGAGCCCGAAGGCACAATTTTTGAAAACAAATCTGCATTAGAGCCCTTGGTAGCCATCGAGCCGCAATTCAACTTTGTAGAAGCTTACTCTATGATTAGTTCTACTGATGTATTGGAGAATGGGTACCGATTTGTAGGGGCTGCTGATGGAGCCGGCCTGCTTAAAGACCCCAATAGCGATGGCTATCTCTACCTAGTAAACTCCGAAGATGATTACGCCGTTTCAAGAATTATGTTGGACAAATATTTGACACCAATTTCAGGGGAGTGGTTATTGAATTCAGGCGTTGCGGATTTTGCACGCCAATGTTCTGCAACGATGTGGGAAGCTGACATTCATGGTGGTTCCACAGATTTATTCTTGTCAGCTTCTGAAAGCTTTAACTACGATGTAAAAGGTATTGACCCATATATCGCTTCTCCAACCCCAACGGCTGATTTCGGATTGGATGCCCTTGGTGAGTTCGCTTGGGAAAATGCAGTACCACTTCCACAGGGTGCTTACATCGGCGAAACTGTAATTATCGGTGGTGATGATGATTCCAGTGGTTCTGAAGGACAAATTACATTGTATCATTCTGAAAATGGAGATGCAGATTTAACTGGAGGCGAAATCTATGTATTGAAGTTGAAAACTGTTGATTCAGGTCAAGTAGATGCTGATGGTAACCCTGTTGCTATGGAAGTAGAAGAAGGGGTTATGTACAACGAATCCAACATGGTTTTTGGTGAGACGTATGATTTCGAGTTCGTTAAAATCGAAGGCGGTGAGGCATTGACCAAAAATGAAATGGAAGATGCATGTGTTGCTGTACAATCTACACAGTTCATGAGAGTTGAAGATGTTGATTACCAAAAAGGTGATTCAGCAAACAACAGAAACGTCTTCGTTGCCGTAACAGGAAGAGGTCCTGGAAGAGGTACTTATAACGATTGGGGTACAGTGTACAAACTGGAGTTGGATACTGATTCTCCTTTAACTGGAAAAATCACTCAAATCATCAGTGGTAACACCGATACTAACAACGCTGACGGAAACTTGGCTAGCTTGCAAAGTCCTGATAACATCTGTGTTACGGAGAACTTTGTGTATGTTCAAGAAGACCCTAACTCTTTCTCAAGAGGTCACGCAGCATACATCTACCAGTCTGATTTGAGCGGAAGAAACATCAAGACTGTTTTGGAATTTGTAGTGCGTCAAGACCTAGACCCAGAAGGTAGTACTAGCTTTAGTGGAGAGTACGGCGCATTAGAAGATATCTCTGATAAAGTTGGTATTCCAAACACTTTCTTATTGTGCCTTCAGCCACACTACTGGCAAAGTGATGAGTTCAAAAATGTGGATGGCCACAATTTTGAAACACGTCCAGAGTGGGAGCCAGGAGGTTTTGCCAGAGAAGATAACCAAGGAGGACAAATTGTTATCCTAAGAGGTCTTCCGAGATAAGGAAACACTATTACAGATAAAGGCCTCCATTGGAAGATGGGGGCCTTTCTTTATAAAATTGTATTCATATGAAAAGGAAATTCGGAATAGTTTTAGTACTTGTTAGTCTGTTTGTTGTGGCCTGTAAACAGCAACCTAAAACAAAAGAAGTTGCTTTGAATAGCACTCCTGTCCTTCACGGTGGTATCGATTGGACACCCACCCAGGACTATTATTTAAAACACATCACTGCGGCACTGAACAAAATTCAAGCATTGGATAGCATGCCGATGACAGGAGAAGCTACCCAAAAAGTCTTTGAAGAAGCCCGAATAGCCTTTAAAAAGGCAGAACCGTACGCTTCCTATCTAAATCCAAGTGTAGGACACCGCGCCAATGGGCCTGCTTTACCAGTAGTTACCGATGATAGCCAAAGGATTTTGTTACCCATCGGTCTCCAAAAAATTGAGGAGAGTATTTTTGAAGGCGAAGAGGAAGAAGGTCGCTATAGACAAGAACTTTCCATCATGCTAGGGTTATTGCGGAATTTGCAAAATAATGTCAAGGACCGCGAAGTTACACCCCAACGTTTTTTTATTGCGACGCATCAACAGTTGATGCGTATCATCAGTTTATCCATTTCAGGCTTTGATACCCCAGTCAGTTTATGGGGACTTAAAGAGACCATCGTTTCATTAAACAGTCTTAAGGACGTGTATGAAATGAGTCTTCAAGAAAAAATTAAAGATGTGGACCAAGGGCTTCACGCAGCCTTTTTAGACCATATCGAAAAAGCTACTTCTTTCGTTGCCAGCAACCTCGATTTTGAAACGTTTGACCGCTTCGTTTTTATTCGCGATTACATGAACCCTATTACTCGAGATTGGGTTGCGATTCGGAAAGCAGCAGACATTTGGGAGCCGGTCCATAATAAACCGTTCAACTTTGACGCGCCCACATTTTTTGAAGCGGATGCTTTCAACGTGGAATTCTTTACGCCGCCGATTAACAGAAACCCAACTGAAAAACGGATAGCTTTAGGCAAAAAGTTGTTTTTTGAACCAAGGCTATCCCAAAACGGAAAAATGGCCTGTGTTACCTGTCACAGTCCACAGAAAGCTTGGGCAGATGGTATGGTTGTCAATTTAGATAAGGATGGAAAACCCCTCCAACGAAATACACCCACGTTAATCAATGCCGCTTTCCAAAAAAGTTTCTTTTGGGACGGGCGTTCTCCGAACCTTCTCGACCAAATTACCTCGGTGTTTACCAATGACAAAGAGTTTGATAGCTCTGTGCATCAGTTCTCCACTGAGATTTTAGCAGACTCTACCTACGTGGAATTGTTCAAAGAAGCCTATGGCGGTATTTCCAAACGGAATACTGAGATTATTCGGGCTATATCGTCCTACATAACAACTTTGAATGCTTTCAATTCCAAATTTGACAGAAACATTCGCGGGGAAGAGGATACCTTTTCTGAAGAGGAAAAGCTTGGTTTTAACCTGTATATGGGGAAAGCCCTTTGTGCTACCTGTCATTTTGTGCCCTTGACCAACGGAACGGTGCCCCCTTTCTTTTCCGAACATGAAAAAGAGGTAATAGGTGTTCCTGAAACAGCTGCCAATGCAAAACTTGATGATGATTTGGGCTTTTACTGGAGACATAACCAAAAACTGGAAGTGCATAGGGGAATGTTTAAAACCCCAACCGTTCGAAATTCAGAATTGACGGCACCTTACATGCACAATGGCGTATATGCTAGTCTGGAAGAAGTAATGAATTTTTACAACCTTGGCGGGGGAGGAGGAATGGGCTTCGATTTGCCGTATCAAACGCTACCTTTTGATAATTTACAGTTGACCAAGGGGGAAGAAAAAGCGCTAGTAGCCTTCATGAAAACCTTGACGGATACTCAAGTTGAACCAGTAGAAGCAGTGTACTAGAATTTCTCGAATACACCCAGGCCAAACAAGGCAAAATCATATTTAACCGGGTCTTCTGGAGCAAAACGACGTAGACTTTTATCCAGTTCCTGAAGCGCTTTGGCATCATTTTGTTTTCGTTTCAGCAAACGGAGTTTGCGCGCTACCTTGCCAGAGTGCACATCTAGTGGGCACGACAGTTTGGCTGGAGATAGACTTTTCCAAATGCCAAAATCAACCCCTTTTTGGGGTGAACGGACCATCCAACGCAAAAACATGTTCAATCGCTTTGCGGCAGAACCTTTTTCTGGGTCAGATACATGCTTCAGGGTTCTTTTAGCTTGCGGAATTTCGAAGAAAACAGCTTTGAAGGTTGAAATAGCTGCTTGTAAGGAAACTTGGTCCTGATGTTTTGCAAATATGGCTTCCAAGCCTCCATGGGCTTCATAAATGTGCTGTAGACTTCGAACGAAACCTGCAAAATCTTCTCCATTAAACGTGCGATGCACAAAAGCACTCAAAGCTTCTAAATCTGCTGGTTTGTGCGACATGATGAAATCGTAAGGTGCATTGCCCATCAGGTCCATCATTTTTGTAGCGTTGTTGATAATGCTCTTTCGGTTACCCCATGCAATTGTTGCGGTTAAGAAGGCACTGATTTCAATATCTTCTTTACAGGAAAATTTATGGGGAATTTGAATAGGGTCGGAGGTTAAAAAGCGAGGATGCTCATAATGTTCTGCTTTTTCATCCAAAAACGCTTTAAGCTCAGCTCGATTCATAGGCAGCTAAGATACCATGAGACCATCTACCATGGTCAATTTACGGTCGGCCATGTCAGCCAATTCTTTGTTGTGCGTTACCAAGACAAACGTCTGTCCGAACTCATCACGTAACTTAAAAAATAGGGAATGCAAGTTATCCGCACTTTCCGAGTCTAAATTACCGCTAGGCTCATCTACAATCACCACAGAAGGGGATTTGATTAGCGAACGCGCTACCGCTACCCGTTGTTGTTCTCCTCCAGATAGGGCATTGGGTTTGTGTTCCATCCTTTCAGACAGTCCCAAGAAGTCCAAAAGCTCTTTGGCACGCGCTTCGGCTACGGATTTTTCTGTTTTTTTGATAAAGGCGGGGAGGCATACGTTTTCCAAGGCGGTAAACTCGGGAAGCAGCTGGTGGAATTGAAAAATAAAGCCGATATGGGCGTTGCGAAAACGAGCGAGCTGTTTTTGTTTTAGGTCCGTTACGGAAACTTCATTGATGAGTAGATTACTATCTGGGTTGGATGGTGTATCTAAGGTGCCCAAAATTTGCAATAACGTGGTTTTTCCAGCACCCGAAGCTCCAACAATAGAAACAACTTCTCCTTTGGAAACCTTTAAATCAACCCCTTTTAAGACTTCAAGATTTCCGAAACTTTTTTTAATGTTGGATGCTTTAATCATAGTTCCTTTTCTCAGGGTGAAAGTAACGAAACAATGTTACGCTACAAAGTAGGAGGGGACTCCTTTATTGACTCTTTGCTAACGAAAGGTTAAACTATTCCTAGAGATGGTAGTGTCCTTAAGTTTGTTTAATTTTACGGTAGAATGGATGAACAAAACAATTCACAATACGAAACCGCCATTTTTGCTGGCGGTTGTTTTTGGTGTACCGAAGCGGTTTTTCAAAGACTTATTGGTGTTAAAGAAGTGATTTCGGGCTATACTGGAGGCCAAATCAAGAATCCTGCATATCGAGAAATCTGTACGGGCCGCACAGGGCATGCAGAGGGGATTAAAGTACTTTTTGACGCAAAAGAAATTTCATATCAGGAATTGCTAGAGGTATTTTTCGCTACACATGACCCAACGACCTTAAACCGTCAAGGAAATGATGTGGGAACCCAATACCGAAGTGAGATTTTTTATACTTCTGAAACACAAAAGGAAATTGCCGAAAGCTTTATTCAAGCGTTGGAGGCTCAGAAAGTATTTCCGAGCAAGATTGTTACGGTCGTAAGCCCAGAGGCGGCTTTCTACAAGGCAGAAATAGAACATCAGAACTATTACAATGATAATTCCTATCAACCCTATTGCCAGTTTGTGATACATCCAAAGTTGAAAAAATTGGAACAACACTTCTCGGCCAAAACCCAATAATAGTTTTAGACAGTTTTCTTCAATAGCTAATTGCCACCGACAGGTATTCGAGTAATGCTCTTAGAATTGTCCCAACAGGCTTTTTGTTGTCAAAGGTATTTGGTATTTTTCCAACCACAGGAAAAACCATGAAACAGAAATATAAAGACCTACTGTTAGGATTACTTTTTGACGCTATTGGAATGCTGTCGTTTGTGATTCCAGGAATAGGGGAGTTCGCCGATGTAATTTGGGCACCCGTTGCCGGCTGGTTAATGACGCGAATGTACAAAGGCAAAATAGGGAAAATTGCAGGGGTCATCACGTTCATTGAAGAAATCAATCCGCTGCCGGGTTGGGATTTTGTGCCCACCTTCACCTTAATGTGGTTGTATACAAATCTATTATCAAAAAATAAGGACTAAAAACCGAAATTTTTAGCCCTTTCTTCAAATTGAGTTCCTGTAACTATTCAATAACCAAATCGAATGTTTCGGCAATATCGGTTTCACCACCGGCATCATTTAAGGTACCGTCATTTGGTTTCTTAGGCTCATGACGCAAAGTAACTGTCAAAGTTCCTGTACTTGCATCCGAGGTAGTCAATGTAAAGTCGATTCCAACAGGATTGGTCGAAGTAAAGTTCTCATTGGTTTCTGCAGAAACGTAGTCAGACTCGTCATCCGCATAAGCGATATTCGCATTGAAACCAGCACTGGTTACAAAGAAGAACTGGTGCTCGTCCGCTTCACCTTCAATTTCCTCGTTAACAAGCTCAGCCGGATTTTCCATCTCGTTCAACAAAACGACAGTACCGGCATAGATGGTGTTTTCAGCCAAACTACCGGATACGGTTACCACAGGCGCATTAGGTCCGTCACCATCGTCATCTCGAGTAACCAAGGTTACGGTGTTCCCGCCACCGCCAGGAACCAATGTTACGGTCATGGTAGTAATGGTTTCTTCTTCGTTGATTGAATCTGGTGCATCGTCGTCATCCGAACATGATACCAATAGCAAACCTAATACAGCAAAAATTGATAAGTACTTCATAGTTTTAAAATGTTAAAAGGGTTTATTAATAAGAAAGTTTTAATTGTAAAATAAAATTCCGACCGAGGTCGTCTGCAAAATATCTGAGCCTATTCAAGTAATCTCGATAGGACGTGTTTAAAAGATTGTTGACCCGTAAACTTGTGGTCAATATTGTTTTGTTTCCTAAAGGGAATTCCAATTTGGACCGAAGTCCCATCAAATGATATGCTGGCGGAGCTGTATTCACTTGTAGTACAATGTCTGCTTGGTCTTGGGGCGAAAACACCTCGATGTCGTCAGGGGTTTCATTTTGTCTAAATACATACTGACTCTCCAAGGAGACTTCAAAATCATTCCATTCAGGTTTGTTGAATGTTACGCTATTATTGAAACTAACCGGTGGTACATTGATTAGTGGTATCTCCAGGGATATGTCACGCCCTTTGATAAAGGAAAAGGTATGATTCGTAGACCAATTCTTTGCCCAATCCGTATAAACCGATAAATCGAAACCAAGCAATCTAACATCTGTTTGGCGATACTCCCATACGGGGAATGAACCTCTAATGGTAAACTCCACATCAGTGGGTTCAATCAGGATAAAATCCTGAACGAAATTCGCATAAGGTTCAATGGTGAAACCCCAACTACGAAAGTTACGTTGATAGGAGACTGAAATTTTATGTGAAGTTTCTTTGTCGATACGAAGGTCTCCTAGTTCAATACGTGCCGCCGAATGATGCAATCCATCGCTAAAAAGCTCTGAAGGGTTTGGTGCTCTTTGCGCTAACGCATAGTTGGCTTTTAGAGTGCCTGAATTCAGGGTTTCCCAACGTGCACCTACTGTTCCCGAAAAGGTATGGTAGTCAAAAACAGGATTAACCAAAAATTGACTGTCCTGTGCGTCAATGATTAAATCTGAAAATTCTTCATCATATCCCTCATTTTCCCAGCGGGTAATACGATAAAACTTTTGCGCATCAATACGCATGAAATCAAACCGTATTCCCCCTTCAAAAGTGAAATTGTTGTACCGATATTCGCCTAGTAGAAAGAGCCCTGCATCAAACCGCTCATAGTCTGGTATCAAACGTCTCACTCCAGTATTAGGGTTGGGAAAATTCTCTTGGTATCGTGCCAGTAAACCCGTTTGCAATTGGAAGTTGGGTTTTGAATCCCACTTAAAATCGCCGTTAAACGTATGTGTTGTAAGCTCCAAGTCTATGGACGCCCTGTCATCATTGTCCCCTCGTCGTACATCAAATTCCAAACGACGGTTTTGTTGGAAATCATATTGAAGGGTCAATTTACCCAACCCTTCAAAACGTTTGTAAAACCGAAGCTTGCCCAAATGATGGGTTACTTTTTGTCTGGGATTTAGCAAATCATATGTAAAAGGCCTTATCACTTCTGGTTCACCGTTGTTGATGGCCCTATTCAAATCATCTGTGCTGCCAATATGGGAAGCCCTCAAAATCGCAATCTCGGCATCATAATAGGAGTAGCGGGCATCCCAACCCCACGTAAACAGATTTTTACCAACATGAATTGACGCTCCAATCTCTTGAACTCCGGTATTGGAGAGTACATAGTCAGGGGTTTCTTGGTCACCTAAGCGTTTGTAGGATACTTGAGGTTTAAAAAACCATCCGTTATCATATATTTTGGTGATTTCAGTCGTCATGCTGCCGCCTCTACCATTGGATACCCCATTTAGCAAGGTTTTACCATATAAGGTGTCCTTGGGAAAGATGCGTTGTGGCTCCAACACAATGGTTCCCCCAATAGCATCGCCACCATACTGTTAAGCAGCAGCACCTTTAACATCAGTTACCGTACCATTACAGTTGTTATCGATATTTGGTGCATGTTCATCACCCCATTCCATATCTTGCATACGAACGCCATCATTCAATACTAAAATTCTACTGCCTGAAAGACCATGAATAATTGGTTTTGTGATGGCTGCACCAGTATTCAATGAAGAAACGCCAGGAAGTTCACGCAGTGCTTCACCGAGCGTAGCAGTGCTGTAAGACTCCAAAACCGTGGTGCTAAGACGTTGTTCAGAGGCGGTATTGGTTTTTTCCCTAACTGCTTGACCAATCACCTTCACTTCATCCAATTCTTCAAGATGATGTTCCAACGTCAAATCCAAAGTTGTTGGCCCATCAATGGTTACATCGACCGTAACGGTATTACATTCTGGATGTGCTACCGAAACCGTATAAGAACCTGGACAGATTTCGTTGAGCTGGAACTTTCCAGTACTATCAGAGTATGTGGTTTTGTTTAATTCCAATACTACTATAGTTGCTTTCTCCAAAATCGTTTTGTTATGATAATCGGTCACAGTGCCTGACAAGCTTGCTTGACAGGCCACGGTGTTTTGTCCGTAAAAAGCATTTGAAAACATCACAATGAATAGGACTGTGATGTTGAATGTTTTCAACATATATAAATTCATTATTGCCCTTTAAAAGGGCTAACATATTCTGAAAATCCGAAATTAAGAGAGGGTAGGTGGTGGGCGGACGCAGCGTTTTCTTTCCGCTAAAACGGGAACGAATGGATTATCAAAGAAAACTACAGTGTAAGCGTGATTGTGTTCGAAAAAACCAGGAGCCTGGATTGTTGTGGGCAGCAGATAGGATTCTTGCTGCTTGTCGATAGCTATGGCACAAAGGGTACATTCAATTTCAGAGTCACTGTCATCACAATGTGAAAAAGCATGCAAATCAATCGTCTGCATACACATCAACATCGCAAAAAGAATCACGGCAACAGTCTCTCTCCTCCTTTGCATGCGACGAAATTATACAATTTGATAAGAAGAACAATGTTAATGAAACCTTAATTTACGGGAGTAGAAAGCCTAAACCCATTCGTTTCAACATTTTCTTTTCAAAATTCCAGAAAAATTGAAACTGGCCGAAAAGCCATCCGAAGAAAACCAACAGTACTTGATATATGGGGAAAATGAGCAGGATACGAACAGGCCAATAAATCCAGCTGGAAACGGCATCTTTTTCAAGACCAATAAAATCCGTCAACGGTGCGGCCAATTTTGCAGCGCAACTACCGGTAATGCCGAATACGATAAAAATGACGACTACTTGCAAATTGGAAGTGATGCCCCAACGCTGTTTAAGCTTATCCAGCATAACTATTTTTTCGCAAAAATAAGGTATTAGATGCGAGGAATCCAAGTTCCCAATCGTTGTCCGTACCGCCGTTGAAAATAGATGAAATAGTTGTAGAGTTCGTAGTTCAAATCATAACCATAATCGATACCTGGTTCGTAATTGATTTGCATTTCATATAGCCGCACATCACCGTAACCAGGACCCATCACCCTGCGGTTCCATTCTTGCACCCAGAAATTATTACGGTTTTCCAAAAAGGCTTTAGAGTAGTAGCCTTTCGGCCTTGCAAACCCCCGAAGCCAGGTGTTGAATCCAGGGTCTATAATAACAATTTCATACTCGACTTCTTCGCTTTTTATTTCAACCGCTTCGCCTTCGGTTATCTCAAAAGTCTTTTTCTCTTCTTCAGAAATCACCAGTGCATCCTTAGTGGGAGCACAACTGTTTAGCAACAGTAATAGCATCAGACTGAATGTGCCTGAAATAAATTGTATCTTTTTCATATATAACAAGTTACAAAAAGCCGCTTGTTTTAAGAAGCGGCTTTGTAAAATTTTAATATTTGAAAACGGTTATTTCCCGAAAAGCCCTCCAAGAAGACCTCCAATTCCGCCGCTTTTTTGATTGCCGCTGTTCAGCGCCATGCCAGCCGAATCATCCATGATGCTTCCATCTCAGTCAGCGTCCTAAAAGGACTCAATAAGTGATTGCTGTTGGCCTGCGTTGCTTCCACCACCCATTAATCCGCCAAGCAGTCCGCTCAACGCGTCAGGATTGTTTACACTTTGCTGACGTGTTTGTTGTCCCAAAAAGCCCATTAGGATAGGTGCCGCAATTTTTAAAATTTGTGAAATGGAACCTGCATCTACCCCAGATTTACTGCTTAAAGCATTTTCTACTTGTGATTGTTTGGAACCAAAAACGTGTCCTAAAATTCCTGCGCCATCATCCATTACGTTTTGGTCGACACCGCCGCCGAACAAACCACCCAAGTCGCCTAAAATGCCGCCATCATGTTTTGAACTCAAGGCATTCATAAGGCCTTGGGCACCTCCTGGGGTTGAAGCATTTTTTTTCATAGCACCCATCAGTAAGGGCATGGCCATAGCCATAATTTCAGCTGTTTTGCCTTCAGATTGGCCTGTTTGACCTGCCGCTCCGCTGATAATTTGTTTGCCCATTGGGCTGTTCAATAAATCTAATAATCCAGACATTGTAATGTAGTGTTTAATTGTGGTCAAGGTACAAAAAAGAATGAAGTGGCTACGCTGGATTTTCCTGATAAAAGGCTATAATCTGTTCTGCCAATTCCACTCCGATTCGGTTTTGTGATTCGAGGGTAGATGCTCCTGTATGCGGTGTCAATGAAATTTTAGGATGCATGAGCACCCGAATTTCAGGTTGTGGCTCCGATTCAAATACATCAAGTCCAGCAAAGCTGATGTAGTTTTTATCCAATGCATCCAAAAGTGCTTTTTCATCTACGATGCCACCACGACTGGTATTTATCAAGCCAGCCCCCTCCTTCATTTTTTTTATTTCGTTGTTCCCAATAACATACTCTTTTTGGGCTGGTAGGTGTAAGGTGATGAAATCGGACTGTTGTAAGACGTCTTCCATAGTATTGGATTCTATTTGGAACATTTGGGTTATTCCATTAAAGAATTCAAATTCCAAATCCACCTTTGTGGTTTGGCGGTCATGAAAAATCACTTCCATGCCAAGACCTAATGCTATTTTTGCCACGGCTTGCCCGATTCTTCCAAAACCGATTACACCTAAGGTTTTTCCTTTTAGTTCAGTCCCTGCTGCGTATGCCTTTTTCAACTGCTTGAATTTCTGGTCACCTTCCAGCGGCATATTACGGTTGGCGTCATATAAATATCGTACTCCTGAAAAAATATGAGCGAAAACCAGTTCAGCTACGGATTGTGACGAAGCTGCTGGTGTATTGAATACCTTGACTCCTCTAGCTGCTGCTGCGGTAAGGTCAATGTTATCCAAGCCTACTCCACCGCGACCAACAAGCTTTAGCTTGGGACATTGCTCCAACAGGGTTTTAGTGACTTGGGTGGCACTGCGCACCAGCAAAACTTGTATGTCATTTGAATTGATGTAGTCAGAAAGTTGTTCCGGAGCAACTTTTACGGAGTGTACATTATACCCATTTTCTTCTAAGAGAGCAGCACCACTTGCGGCGATGCCATCATTTGCCAATACCTGCACCATGCCTATCCTTTTTTCTCCAATTCACTCATGATGTCCACCAAGACCCCAACACTTTCCAAAGACATGGCATTGTACATAGATGCGCGGTAGCCACCCACTGAGCGATGTCCATTTATTCCGTTGATACCGGCTTCCAAACACATTGTATCAAAAGTTTCCTTCAAAGTTTCATCGGTAATATTGAAGGTAGCGTTCATGGTGGAGCGGTCTGCTTTTGCTGCAAAACCAGAGAATACAGGATTCAGTTCGATTTCGGAATAAATCAAATTGGCCTTCTTCTCGTTTATCTCCTCAATTGCGGAAATACCGCCTAAATCCTTTAGCCACTGAAGTGTGAGCATGGAAACATACACTGGGAATACGGGAGGAGTATTGAACATGCTGTCTTTTCCTGCATGAACACTGTAATCCAACATGGAAGGAATCTGTCGGGAAACTTTCCCTAAGATATCCTCTTTGACAACCACGAGGGTGGTGCCTGCTGGTCCCATATTCTTTTGGGCTCCGGCATAAATCAAATCAAATTGGGAGAAGTCCATGGTCCGTGAGAAAATATCAGAACTCATATCGCAAACCAACGGCACCTCCGTTTTAGGAAATTCCTTGATTTGGGTTCCAAAGATGGTATTGTTGGAAGTCAAGTGAAGGTAGTCAAGTCCTGAAGGAACCTCATATCCTTTTGGGATATAGTTGAAATTCTGGTCTTGCGAAGAAGCTACTTCGTGGATTTCACCCAGTAGGCGCGCTTCTTTAATAGCTTTCAAACTCCAAGTCCCGGTATTGATGTAACCTGCCTTGGTTTCCAAAAGATTGTATGCGGCCATCAAGAATTGCATACTTGCTCCACCTTGTAAGAACAGCGCATGGTATCCTTTTCCTTCCAAACCGAGAAGTTCCAGTGCAAGCGACCGTGCCGTTTCCATAATTTCAACAAATTCCTTGCTGCGATGCGATATCTCGATAAGTGATAATCCAATATCATTTAATTCAACTACGGCCTCAGCGGCTTTTTGCATGACCTCTTGGGGTAAAATGCAAGGGCCTGCACTAAAATTGTGTTTTTTCATTACAATCAGTTGGTGATTCTTTACTTGAAGCGGCAAAGGTCTTAAAAAACTGGCAAATGGGTGTAATCCTGTTCTTGAAAATCACAGGGACCCCAAGAAGGCTAGGGTATCCACATCGTCAGCATAATCAGATAGTGTTGGCCTTTGGGTTTGACCAAACGAAATTGCTTCTGGAATTTCCAAATTTGTAACTACGCATTGTAGTGCGTCCTTATTTTTGATAAGAAGCTGTTCTAGGTTTTCCTTTTCAGCATAAAACTCGTAAAAGAGCACGGAGATGGGTGAAGCATGGGAGGTATCTTCTTTTAGCAATAAGAATCCATTGTCTAACAGGGCGATATCACTCATCAAATACACCGCTTTGTTGTAGTCGTAATTGTTTGCGTATTTGTGGTGGTGGATAATGTCTTGGTATTCAAACATAGCTTTAAAGAACAAGTCGAAGTCATAGCCCTCTGGCACGAAAACCTTTGAAACATTACGACAGCCAAGGCCGAAATAACGAAAAACATCCTCCCCAAGCGCCTTGAGGTCCTCAGGGGATTCTTTTCCTGTTAATAGGGCTATGGAGTTTCGATTTCTTCGAATGATATTGGGATATTTCCCAAAATAATGCTCAAAATAACGACTTGTATTATTGCTGCCGGTGGCGATAACAGCATCGAATCCGGCTAAGCGTTCTTCTGTAAATGCGATATGGTTTCTGAGTTCTGGATAGAATTCACATAAGCAATTTCTAACGTAAGGAAGCAGTACATTATCATTTGAAGATAACTTGGCTAGAACCTTGTTTCCAGACAAAAGCACGCACAAAAAGTCATGAAAACCAACCAAGGGAATGTTACCTGCCATCACAATGGCAACGGTTTTTGGTGTTTTAGTTTCTTTGAATCCGTAGGGTGTTACCCATTGCTTCAAAGCCTCCTCGGTTAGCAATAGTCCCCACTCTTGTATTGCCTGATGGAGTTGTTTTTGGGTAAACCATGCATTTTTGCGTTCCGCTTGCAACAACACCTGTTTCAAACCCTCATGTTCAATACCCTCCGGATGTTTCACAAAATCAGAAAAGGTTTGACCAAGTTTAACAAATGCTTCAATCGTGTGCGCTTGTACCGTCATTATATTTGTACACTAGTTGACTAGGGTTTATTTTTGTTCAAAAGTAAGCAAGCCGTGGAAATCGGCTAAAGAAAAAGGAAATTATGGCTATCATTATAACAGACGAATGTATCAATTGTGGTGCATGTGAGCCAGAGTGCCCAAATACTGCAATTTACGAAGGGGCAGAAGAATGGCGATATAGTGACGGAACCTCTTTGTTTGGAACTGTTGTGCTTCCGGGGGGAAAGACTGTGGATGCTGACGAGGTACAGGAACCTATCAGCGATGAAATATATTACATTTCTCCAGATAAGTGTACAGAGTGTATGGGCTTTCATGAAGAACCGCAATGCGCTGCTGTTTGCCCCGTGGACTGCTGCGTTCCCGATGAGAATATTGTAGAAACGGAAAAACAACTTCTGGCGAAACAAAGTTTTATGCATCCAGAGGATTGATAAAGAATCCCTAAAAAAACAAAGCCCGAACCTCAAATGTTCGGGCTTCTTTTTTCAAACAAATCAAAGGTATCTACTATCTTTGCCACCCTTAAAACGGTACAAACCATGAAAGCAGGTATTGTCGGATTACCCAATGTTGGAAAATCAACCTTGTTCAATTGTTTATCGAACGCCAAAGCACAAAGTGCGAATTTTCCGTTCTGTACGATTGAACCCAACATCGGCGTGGTGAACGTTCCCGACCATCGCTTGGAAAACTTAGAAAATCTAGTCAATCCACAACAGGTCATTCCAGCAACAGTTGAAATCGTGGATATTGCCGGTTTGGTAAAGGGTGCAAGCAAAGGCGAGGGACTCGGAAACCAATTCCTGGGCAATATTCGGGAAACGGATGCCATTCTGCACGTTTTGCGCTGTTTTGATAACGATAATGTGGTTCATGTCGATGGTTCGGTAGACCCTATTCGCGATAAGGAAACCATTGATATTGAGTTACAGCTGAAGGATTTGGAAAGCGTCGAAAAGAAGCTGGACAAAGTGAGCCGTTCCGCCAAAACGGGCAATAAAGAAGCACAAAAAGAAGCAGCTGTGCTTAGCACTTTGAAATCAGGTTTAGAAGCGGGGACTTCAGTAAGAGCTATTTCCGTTGGTGAAGATGACTTTCGGGATTACGTAAAACCCCTACAGCTGATAACTGCAAAACCAGTGCTGTATGTATGCAATGTAGATGAAGCTGCGGCAGTTTCTGGGAATGACTACGTAGAAAAAGTAAAAACCATGGTAGCTGATGAAAATGCAGAAGTGCTGTATTTGGCCGTAGGTACTGAAGCTGACATCACCGAATTGGAGACTTACGAAGAGCGCCAGATGTTTTTGGAAGACTTAGGATTATCCGAACCTGGTTCTGCAAAATTGATTCGAGGAGCCTATACGTTGTTGAATCTGGAAACGTATTTTACAGCTGGAGAAAAGGAAGTCAAAGCTTGGACCATTAAAAAAGGTGCTACCGCTCCACAAGCCGCTGGCGTCATCCATACCGACTTTGAAAAAGGATTTATTCGTGCCGAGGTCATTGCCTACGATGACTACATTTCATTGGGTAGTGAACAAAAAGTCAAAGAAGCCGGAAAAATGCGGGTAGAAGGAAAAGAGTATATCGTTAAGGATGGGGATGTTATGCATTTCCGTTTCAATGTATAAATTCATAGCTTAGTATGGTTTGAAAACCAAGTGCTATGAAATCAATCTTTGCTTTTTTCGTTGTTTCCTTGTTTGTTTTAAGTTGTTCGAGTGATGATTCAGGTTCGGCATCACCGGACCCGCAAATGACAACTATTCCAACGCTTACAACTGGGGAAATCTCACAGATAACCGCCAACTCTGCTGCCGCTACCGTAAATATTTCGAATGATGGCGGCGGAACGCTATTGCGAAAGGGACTCTGTTGGGATATCGAACCAAATCCTACTATTTCAGATAGTAGAACCGAAGAGGACACGAACGACTCAAATTTTAGTAGTACCATCACCAACCTAATGCCAAACACTTTATATTATGTAAGAGCTTATGCAAGCAACAGTGCAGGAGTGGGGTATGGCGCCGAACGAACCTTCACCACCTTAGCACAATAGTTCAAAACAGTTTGAAGCATATCTCGGAATTAAGGCTATTAACAGAATAAGCCACCATTTGTTGATTACTTTCCAGAGGGAGCACTTTTATTTTTTTTGTTAAATTCTATATTAGCTTTTATAACCCCCTAAAATGGCACAAACCCAATATACAGAGGACAATATTCGCTCATTGGACTGGAAGGAGCATATCCGTATGCGCCCTGGAATGTATATTGGAAAACTCGGAGATGGCTCATCCGCAGATGATGGCATCTACATCCTTTTGAAAGAGGTTATCGATAACTGTATTGATGAGTTTGTGATGGGGGCAGGAAAGACCATTGATATCAATATTAAAGATAATAGCGTTTCTGTAAGGGATTATGGCCGCGGTATTCCTTTAGGAAAGGTAGTGGATGTGGTTTCTAAAATGAACACCGGAGGAAAGTATGACACCCGTGCGTTCAAAAAATCCGTAGGATTGAACGGTGTTGGAACCAAGGCGGTTAATGCTTTATCCACGAATTTCAAAGTAGAATCCACTAGGGATGGGAAATCAAAAACAGCCTTCTTTGAGACGGGTAACCTGGTTGATGAAGAAATGCTTGAAGAAACCTCGCGTCGCCGTGGCACGAAAGTGGTTTTCACTCCTGATGAAACCATCTTTAAAAAATACAAATACCGCAATGAATATGTAGAGCGGATGCTCAAGAACTACGTCTACCTGAACCCCGGTTTGACGATCGTGTTCAATGGTGAAAAATTTCATTCCGAAAACGGATTGAAAGACCTTCTGGAAGACAACAATAATCAAGAGGACATGCTGTATCCCATCATTCATTTGAAAGGGAACGACATAGAAGTAGCCATCACACACAGCCGCACGCAGTACAGTGAGGAATACCATTCTTTTGTAAACGGCCAGCATACTACCCAAGGTGGAACGCATCAGGCAGCCTTTCGTGAAGCTGTGGTGAAAACCATTCGCGAGCATTTTGGGAAGAATTATGAGGCAGCGGATATTCGAAAGTCCATCATTTCTGCGATTTCCATCAAGGTGATGGAGCCGGTATTTGAAAGTCAGACCAAAACCAAATTGGGATCTACTGAAATGGGAGGGAAACTACCCACAGTGCGTACCTATATCAATGATTTTATTGGAAGGTATTTAGACAACTACTTGCACCGAAATACGGAGGTTCGCGATGCCATCCAGAAAAAAATCATGCAAGCGGAAAAAGAACGCAAGGAACTATCCGGAATTCGAAAACTGGCTCGAGAGCGGGCCAAGAAAGCCAGTTTGCACAACAAAAAACTCCGAGATTGTCGAGCACATCTACAAGACATGAAAAACGATAGGAGGTTGGAAACCACGCTGTTTATTACGGAAGGGGACTCCGCTTCTGGCTCAATCACCAAATCGCGTGATGTAAATACGCAAGCGGTGTTCAGTTTGCGTGGAAAACCGCTGAATTCCTATGGGATGTCCAAAAAAATCGTTTACGAGAATGAGGAATTCAATTTGCTTCAAGCGGCTTTGAACATTGAGGATTCTTTGGAAGATTTGCGTTACAACAATATTGTCATTGCGACAGATGCGGATGTAGATGGTATGCACATTCGCTTGTTGTTGATTACCTTTTTCCTGCAGTTCTTCCCGGAACTCATTAAGGAGAACCATCTGTATATTCTTCAAACCCCACTATTCAGGGTAAGAAACAAAAAAGAAACCATTTACTGTTACAGCGAAGAAGAAAAACGGGCGGCTATTCAAAAATTGACCGGCAAACCAGAAATTACCCGTTTCAAAGGTCTTGGTGAAATCTCCCCGGACGAATTCAAGCATTTTATTGGAGATGACATCCGTCTGGAACCTGTAATGCTAGACAAGGCCATGAGCATTGACAACCTGCTCAAATTTTATATGGGCAAAAATACTCCTGACCGTCAGGAATTCATAATAAACAATCTTAAAGTAGAACTTGATTTAATCGAAGAAAACTAACTGTAGTAAAGCCAACAACACTTTATCTTGATGGAAGAAAATGACGCCTTGGACGGTGAAGCGCAAGAACAAGAACATTCCCACTCAGAACAGGAACACGATACATTAACCCGGGTCACCGGAATGTACAAGGATTGGTTTCTGGATTATGCCTCCTACGTAATTCTGGAACGGGCCGTTCCGGCGATTGAAGATGGTTTTAAACCAGTACAACGCCGTATTATGCATGCCTTAAAGGAGTTGGATGACGGTCGTTACAACAAAGTGGCCAATGTGGTGGGGCATACCATGCAATACCATCCGCACGGTGATGCGAGTATTGCCGATGCCATGGTGCAAATTGGCCAAAAAGATTTGTTGATTGATACACAAGGAAACTGGGGAAATATTCTTACCGGAGATAGTGCTGCGGCTTCCAGATACATCGAAGCCCGCTTGTCAAAGTTTGCGTTGGATGTCGTCTATAGTCCAAAAATCACGGAATGGCAGTTGTCCTACGACGGCCGTAAAAAAGAACCCGTAAACCTACCCGTGAAGTTTCCTTTACTTTTAGCACAAGGTGCTGAGGGTATCGCGGTTGGACTTTCTACCAAAATTCTCCCACATAATTTCAATGAGTTGATTGATGCCTCCATTAAGCATCTCAAAGGGCAACGTTTTAAGCTCTTCCCAGACTTTCCCACAGCAGGCATTATTGATGTCACCAACTACAATGAGGGAATGCGTGGAGGAAAAATCCGTGTGAGGGCCCGCATTTCAACGGTTGACAAGAATACTTTGGTTATCAAGGAAATTCCTTTTGGCACCAATACTTCTTCTTTGATTGATTCCATCCTAAAGGCGAACGACAAGGGTAAAATCAAAATAAAAAAAATTGAGGACAATACCGCAGCAGAGGTTGAAATCTTGGTGCATCTCCCCAGCGGGATTTCTCCCGATAAAACCATTGATGCGCTGTATGCCTTTACAGCCTGTGAGTCATCTATTTCTCCCTTGGGATGCATTATAGAGGATAACAAACCCTTATTCATTGGAGTCAGAGAGATGCTGGTTCGGTCTACAGAAAATACTGTGGAATTACTCAAGTCAGAGCTTGAAATCCAATTGGGTGAACTGGAAGAGCAGTGGCATTTTGCTTCGTTAGAGCGCATTTTCATAGAAAATCGCATTTATCGTGACATTGAGGAGGAAGAAACTTGGGAAGGTGTACTGGCGGCGATAGATAGGGGACTCAAACCCCATACGAAGCATTTAAAACGCGCTGTAACGGAAGAAGATATCGTTCGCTTGACCGAAATCCGTATCAAACGAATTTCAAAATTTGATTTGGACAAGGCTCAGCAATACTTGGATTCCTTGGAAGAACGCATTGCCGAAACCAAACACCATTTGGAGCATTTGGTAGATTATGCCATAGCGTATTACAAGGACCTTAAAAAGAAATACGGCAAAACCCGCGAAAGAAAGTCCGAGATTCGAATCTTTGATGATATTGAAGCCACCAAAGTGGTCATTCGAAACACGAAACTTTACGTCAATCGAGAGGAAGGCTTTATAGGTACTTCGCTGCGGAAGGATGAATATGTTACAGATTGTAGCGATATAGACGACATCATTGTGTTCACGAAAAAAGGACATATGATGGTGACCAAAGTGGACGCGAATACTTTTGTGGGGAAAAACATTCTGCATGTTGGTGTTTTCAAGAAAAAAGATTCCCGAACCACCTTCAACATGATTTACAAAGAGGGTAAAGGTGGAGCCTGTTACATCAAACGCTTTAACGTTACTTCGATAACCCGTG
>CALBPG010000104.1 GCA_937899065.1 uncultured Allomuricauda sp. | reverse complement strand
TTCAGTCCATTCTCAAAACCCTAATCTTTCTGATTTGAATATGTATGTATTCTTATTCTCCATTGCTACCCCTATTTGTACTTTAAGATTTCTGATATTTCATTGAGTGATTGGATTTCAAAAGCAGGTTGTATCTTAGAGCTTTTTGCCAATCCATCTCGATTAAGCCATGCCGAAAGTACTCCAGCTGCATTAGCGCCTTGCACATCCGATTCTAGTGAATCCCCAATATGAAGTAGTTCAGTGTTTAAACAATTTGCTTTTTTACATGCCATCGAGAAGATTTCAGGATTCGGCTTCTTGATTCCCACATCTTGTGAAAAAATCACAAAACTGAAAAAATCAGGTAGTCCGCACTTTTCGGGGTATCCATTCCCATTTGAGATTAACCCAAGGCGATAGTCTTTTCGTAGTGTATGGAGTGTGGTTAAAACATCGGGGTACAATTCAATATCTTCAAACCGATGTTTTAAATATAAGTTGTTTAGGTGGATGGCGAGTCGGTCATTTTTGTATCCTACGGCATCGAGCGTTCTATTGAAGGCCTGTAATCTAATTTCCTCTAAGTTGATTGTTTTATCTTCAAGTTCTTCGGCAACTTCATTGCGTGTAGCAATCATTTTTTCGATGGTAAGTTCTGATGTCGATTTACCTGGAAGTTGTCTACGTAATTCTTCAAGGGTAACTGCTAAAGAATGCCGCATCACTTTATTAAAATCCCAAAGTGTCATATCGCCATCAAACGAAATCGTCGTGATTCTATTTATGTTATTCATGCCGATTTCCTGATATTAAATCTGGTACGACTATGCTTCCTCGGGTCAGGAATAAGCAAGGCGAATACGCCTGCCATCACCAAACATGCGCACATAACCGCAAACGACCACCAACCGCTGTAGGTTTGGGTTATCCATGCAAATACAAAGGGGGATGATGCGCTAAACACGCCCATTACCAAATTTACCCACCCATGCAGTTTGCCATAGCCTTCACCTCCAAATAAAGCGAGTGGTAATGTACCGTTGGCAATGGTTTTGATGCCATCACCCATACCATAAAGTGCGGCGGCCAATAGCACACCCCATACGGTAAATCCTACTATCAATAAGGTAACTAATCCTGCTACCATGAGGGCAACGCTAAGATAATAGGTGACGAGTGGGTATAGGTTTTTGCTAATGAGCAGTTCCGCAAAACGCCCAATGGTTTTAAAAGTCCCTATCACCGCACCTGCTGTGGCAGCCATGGCGGCGGTATGACCAAGACCCTGTATATTGGTTACCCATAGCGTCATAAGTGCACCCAAGACAAAACCTGCAAAAACAAAGGATACTACCATGCTAAATAAGGCTTTTTTACGGTGTTGTTTTGCCACCAAAGTATACGGTAGCGGTTGTTTTTTTGCTTTTGATTGGATATCATGCTCGGTCGGTTTAACGCATAAAAATTTAATGGCGCACATACCACTATCAGCGCAACGCCCCAGACCAACCATGTATAGGCCCAACCGATGTTTTAATATAGGGCCAAAGTCGATGGCCAAAAAATGGTGGATGCAACACCACCAAACAAGGTGATGACCGAAATGGATTGCTGCGGGGTGACGGATAATTTTAGTCGTGTAACGCTCGGGAATGCCACACTATATAAAATGGATAAACCAAATATTTCCGCTAAGGCGATAGCACCAAGTAGCTCATAGTTATTGGTCACAAAGGCGAGTGGCATCAGGGTTAATCCTGACAGAATTGAACCAATGGTCATAAGCCATTTACCACCAAAACGGTCTACGATGTGCCCCCATACAGGCATAATTAGCCCTCCAACAAACACACCGATGGATAAAAACCCAAAGGCTTGCGATAGACTTATCCCTAAATCTTTCGCCATGTACGGCAGTAAAATGGCATAGGCATAATATACCGTACCATACCCTATAGTTACGGTGATGCCCAATGCCATTGCAGGTAGAAAATCTTTGTTAAAGGTTTTTAGCGGATTTTTCACTGAATATTTATGCTATTGAACTGGTTTCTATTTTGTTGCCAGCAATGTCAAAAGCTGTTAGATTAAAACTCGTAAGGCTACTTTTTAAATAATCTTCCTTGAATAGCGTCCAAATCATAACGTCTTCTGATCCACCATTTAAATTTTTCTTTCGATTTTTTAAAGTAGCTTCATGTACGAAACCTATTTTTTTCGGAATTGCCTGACTCGCCAAGTTATTGGGCGAACATCGTATTTCAATTCTCTCAAGGGCTTCAATTTCAAATCCTATTTTCACAAGTGCTTTTACGGTTTCAGTGGCATAGCCCAGTTTTAAAAAATTTACGTTTATCCAATAGCCAATTTCCCTGGCGTTTTCTCCAATCCTAGTGTGTAGGCCAGTTGACCCTATTAGATTTTTTTCATCTTTGCTAAATATGCCAAATACGTAGTCTAGTCCCAAATCAAATTGGCCTCTACATTTTCGGGTTCGTTCTAGTTTGGCTTCGAGGGTTTCTGGCTCTTTTTCAGCCCAGGGCATCCATGGTTTTAAATGTTCTAAACTTTCATCGATGGATTTTTTGAGCAATACAGCATCTTGCGGCTGATAACAGCGAATGATCAGTCGTTCAGTTACGATTTTATAGGCCTTAGCTTTCATTAGCTTTTTATTATGAAGTCCATCCATATTCACTATAAATAGTATTGGCCCTTATGGCTTCAATTGCTTGTTTTATATAGGGAATGGTATTTTCAGGTAGTGCATTCAAATCAAACCAAGACAAATCATCACATTTATGGGATTCTTTGTTGGTGATGTCTCCTAACCATGTTGTTGCTTGAAAAAATACATCGACCCATTGTGTCTCCGGAGTGTTTCGATGCTTCACATGCACCACTTTTATTGCTTCTGGTTTAATTAGAATATCGGCTTCTTCTTCAGATTCTCTTATGACACATTGCGTAAAACTCTCATGGGGTTCTACCTTGCCTGCGATAAACGAGTAGTTACCGTCCTCATAGCCTGTATTAAAGCGTCTGAGTAGTAAAATGTTGTTTCCCTGCCTAAGGATTAAATATGCGGCCCTGTAAGTTGCTTTGTTTATCTTAACCACGATTTTTTACGGATAATGCCATCACTATTTTCTAGTGATAATAAACAGATAATCCCCAAGCTGGATATCATATGATTTTACGATTTCATTAATTTTTCCGCTTGAAATATCCTCACGTAGTTGTGAATGTCCTTGTGCTACTTCTACTTGATTGGCCAATGCGGAAAAGGAGGAGATGCCCTTCTGTATTTGAGAATCAAAATACAATTCAGGATTGTGCTTACCACTGTACAGAAATTTATCCTCCAAATCAGGACGAATTGCATAGGAATCCGTTTTGAATTGTTTAAATCCACCTTGTTCCATAGCCTTTTTAACAGTTTCTAAACTGGGCATTTGCTCGATGCAGGCTGTCATCATTTCAGGAAAATAATGGCACAACCAATAGCCTTTCATCTGTTTCGGAGTTGAGGTGAAAACAACCAAGTTATCATTGGGTTTCAATACCCGAAAAAGCTCTGAAAATCCTTTTTCTAAATCCGTCCAATGGAGTATGGTCAAAAAGGCTACAATACCATCGACAGACTGTGATGGCAACTCAGTGTTTTCTGCCAAACCTTGCTTCCAATCTATCGCACCGTTTTTTAGTTTGGCTTGTTCCAACATGGTAGTAGATGGGTCTACACCTATCATTTGATAGCCTTTTTCTTGAAGGGCAATAGTGTAATTTCCTGTGCCGCAACCCATATCTAAATAGTTCCCGTTCTTTTTTGGCTGCATGTGTTCTACTAGCTTTTGTGTTAAAAAAGGGTCTGCTTTTCTTGTGGTGTTGTAGCCAATACCTATCTGGTCGTATTTTGTTGTCATGTATTTACTATTCAATAATAATTACTTCTCCGTCTCGTAAAGCTTTAAAAAGCCATTTTTTATCAATGAAGCGTTGT
>CALBPG010000103.1 GCA_937899065.1 uncultured Allomuricauda sp. | reverse complement strand
CAGGGAAACAATCTGCCGCCTTAGTGGTTAAAGGAACCCAGACCGAATGGTTCAACCAAATTGATTTGAGAGTAGACCATTCCAAAACCCCATTTGAAGATTTAGAACGATTGCTCAACTATCATTATGGCCGCATTCGCTTAAATCAAGCCTTATACGCACAACGTTCAGGCAACACCGCTTTAGCTGACCAAAGGTTGACCGCAGCTGAGGCTATGTTGGAGGGTTGGACGGGAATGTATCCTAGAATAGCTCTCGCCAACTTTTCCATACGAAATGAAGACAAAGCAGTTACTTGGATACAGAAAGGATTGAAGGAGAGCCCCAATTTTACAACCTATTTGCCTTCATTTTATGTTTTAAAGGACCATCCAACGCTAAAAGGGTTGATTCAAGAAGAAACTTTTGACATCCGCGATTGGGAAACCGCACTTTCCATGTTGAGCAATCTTGGCATGGAGTTGGAACTTATCTCCCTGGCGGAACGTTTGATTGCTCAAGATATGGATTCATCCCAAGTCTACTTTTTGTTGGGAAGGGCATATCACTTTGAGAAGGAAAAGGCCAAATCCATGAGATACCTTACCAAAGCGGTTGAGTTGGACCATCAGAATACGGAAGCCATTGCGCTACTGGAAAAAATCAAGGGCTAAACCTTTTACATAGGCATTTTAAATACGATATGGCCAAGATACTTTAGTACCTTCGCAAAAAAGAAAACGCTGTGCACAAATCAATTCTACTATTACTATTGCTCCTTAGCAATGGCTTAATCGCTCAGAAGGGCTACACCGTCAAATCTGGGGAAATTTCATTTGAATTTGTCGATAAAGGAGTAAAAGGCACTATTGGAAACTTGGTTTCAACCTCAAACATTGATTTTGATAATCCGGAAGCTTCTGTTTTTTCAGGAAGTGTGGAAACGGAAACTTTAGACACCAACAATGGTATTAGAAACTGGTCCTTAAAGAATGGGAAGTATTTTGATGCGGACAATCATCCGAAAATCAAATTTGAAAGCAAAACCGTAAAGGCGGAGGCCTCAAATTGGAAAGTGACCGGTCCGTTGACTATTAAAGGGATATCCAAAAACATCACGATTACTTTTGAAAAGAAAGGGAATCAGCTTATTGGAACTACTGAACTGTACTGCTATGATTTTGATATCAAAATCAAGAAAAAACGTGAGGACAATCTGGTTAAAGTGAAGCTGGTATTCGAGTTAAAGTCCTAGCCCTTAGGAAAAATCAGGTTGTATAGTTTTTGAACGCCCCAATTACCGAAGGGAAAATACACAGCGAAGAAAAGGGCCATTCCCAAACTAAAATTACGGATGCCGAAAAACTGGTCCAACAAATTATTTGGATAGGCATAAGAAGTCTGCAAGGCATAGCCTAAAAACTCCAAAATACCCATAGCAATAAGTCCGTAGGCATATTGCATATGAAATGGCAATCCGCGTAACAGAAGCGAAATGGGAACCATATATAGAATGTAGCAGGTAATCACCTGCCACCAAAACGTGAATCGCGCGATTTCAACTACTTGTCCGAACCAATTCATACCCAAACCCCATAGAAAATAGATAATACAGTATAACACAACCAGTTTGCGAGGAACATCCCATTTGGTCTTGGCAAAGGCAATAAACGCTTGTAGATTCATTTTTTCAGTTGATTTTCAAGACTTCCGGCTTTGATGAGAAGCACCAAACCAAAGATGGTAATCCCCAGTGAAACGGTTCCAGCGGATAACCAATAGTACCAGATAGTACCCGTATGTTTCAGAAAGGCGGATTCAATGGTACAGCACAAACCCAAGCCGAAGAGTGATGCACCTATTCCTCCCTGCAACAACCACTTCTTTTTAAGGTTTTTATCCACTCTTAATTATTTGGTTGAATTGATTTTACCATCAATTATGCGAAGTGCATCTTTAACCGTTTTCATACCGTCCATATCCTCATTTTCCAAGAGGATATCAAACTCATCCTCAACATCTAAAACGACATCTACCAAATTGGCGGAGTTGATATTTAAATCCTCGGTAAAATTGCTCTCCATTGAGATTTGAGCAACGTCTACATCGTCGGGCAAATATTGCTGGACTATGGTTTTTAACTGCTCGTAGCGCTCTGTCATATCAGTTTCTTTCACTAAATGTTTTAAAAATAATACAGGCATTGACATCCCCAAAACCAAAACTGGCTTTTGCGATGATTTTTCCTGAAAAGGGCATGGCTTTTTGTGGGATTTTGAATTTATCAACGATTGCCTCAATTTCGGGATGCAAATCTTCGCAATTTACATTTGGGTATATTTTTTTGTGCACCAACTGAAGTACTGTCCCCACTGCCTCAATACTACCAGAGGCTGCCAGGCAATGCCCTACGGTTCCTTTAAAAGAATTGATGTATTGGAAATCTTCTCCCGAGCGCCCAAGGGCCTCACTCCAATTTTGTATTTCAATTGGGTCCTTGGAAGTTGCGGTCAAATGACCATTGATGGCGTCGATATCAGAAGGATGGATGCCTGAGTCAAAGCAAGCCTGACGAATGCACCGTTGTACCGCGTCGCTATTTGGGGCTGTCATGCTTCCTCCATTGCGCTGACCGCCGCTGTTAACATGTCCTCCCTTAATCTCAGCGTAGATCGTCGCATCACGCTCCAAGGCACTCTCCAAAGATTCCAAAACCAAGGCTCCTGACCCACTCCCAGGCACAAACCCAGCTGCGGAGGCACTCATCGGACGACTAGCCATGGTTGGATTATCATTGAATTTCCTAGGAAGAATGCGCATGGCATCAAAACCACCCCAAACATAGGGCCCGCTATCGCTACAGCTCCCAACCAACATTCGTTTTGCTTTACCAGACCGAATGCGGTCAAAACCCATTAAAATGGCCTCCGCGCCTGTTGTGCAGGCTGAAGAATTGGTGGTAACTTGATTCCCAGCACCCAACTTTCCCCCTAAAAAAGCACTTATGCTACTAGCCATGGTCTGCATTACGGTACCACTGCCCAATCGGCGAACGCGTCCCTCATCCACGTCATAAATAGCATTCCTAAAACGTTCTACACCAGAAATCCCTGTTCCAAAGATTATTCCAGTTTCCCAATCAGGCTCTGTATTTGATTCAAAAGAAAAACCAGCGTCTTGCCATGCATCCATTCCTGAAATTAGGCCATAGACCAATCCAGAAGCTTCAAGATTTTTGAGTTCAATTTTATTGAAGTATTTATTTAAATCAATATTTTCAAGATTCGGTTTTCCAGCAACTTGGCAGGAGAAGTTGAGTTTTTCCAAAAGTTCGATATGAGCAATACCCGAAATACCTATTTCTAGGGCTTTTTGAAATTTGGAAAGACCAATGCCATTGGGAGCACAAACGCCCAGACCAGTAACCACTACCCTATTCTCCATCATCACTTTTTACAATCATTCCCGAAAGCGTTCCCTGACACACCAGAGTTTCCGAGGTATCGAACATCTTTACTCTACATTTCAGCTTCCCAAAACGGAAATATACCTTTTCAGATACCACTTTTACGGTCTCCCCGGGAAAAACAGCTTTTAAAAATTCCATTTCGGAGCTTGTCATTGCAATTTGATTTGCTTCCAGCTGATTTTGCGCAATAAGATAGATGCCCAAACAAACCAGCCCTATCTGGGCGCAACATTCCATGAGAATTACACCTGGGGTAACGGGCTTATCCTTAAAGTGACCGTCATAAAAGGCCAATTCTTTTCGAAAGGTGAATGCCCCTTCTATGTTTGAATCATCTACAGCACTTATCTCGTCCACAAACAGAAACGGCTGGGAGTAAGGAAGTTTAGGAATGATTTCGTTTGGTGCCAATGCTTTTAATTTAGCTATCGAAGGCTTTCGCCTCCATCCACTTTGATTACGGTTCCCGTTATCCACTTTGCTTCATCCCTGGTGAGCAAATAAACCACGTCAGCCACATAGCTGGGCTGTGTTAACCTTTGGTTTGGATTCCGTTTTAGCGCTTGCTTTTTTAAATGCTCATGGTTGGGAATCATCCGAAACGAACGGGTATCCACCACACCGGCTTGAACACAATTCACTTTTATACCGATTGGTGCAAATTCTAGCGCCATACTTCGCACCATCGCCTCCAGAGCTGCTTTTGCAGCTGAAACCGCGCCATAACCAGGCCAGGGTTTGCTACTCCCTTCACTTGTAAACGCCACCACACGAGCATCTTCAGCAAACAATTCGTTTTGCATCAAACTTTGTGTCCAATCATAAGCGCTAGTCGCCATAGCCTCTATCGTAAGGGTAAAGTCTTGTGTCTTCAATACCTCATCCGATTCATTTCCATACATGGGTTTGAGGTTGCCCTTCGCAATGCTATGCACGAGAACTGAAATCTTATCATCCCCCTAATGAGTTCTTACTTCATTTAAAAAGTAATCCTTTATGGAAGGATTCAAAACATCCATATTTTTTGCAATCAAAATTCCACCGGATTCCCGCAAAGCCTCAAAATTGGATTCAATGGCCGCCATATCAGCACGTCTATCGCGATGAAGTAGAATGAGGTTGAAACCCTTTTCAGAGAGTTTTTGAGCAGTTGCCCAGCCCAAACCACTGCTCCCACCAAGTATCAATGCCCACCTTTTGTGTTTCATTCGCTTAATTCTTTCTTACCACTCCAACAAAATCCGCTGTGCCGAAAACCCTGGTCCAAAACTCAACATAAGTCCTTTTTGTCCCCGTTCATGCGACTGGTTTAAAAAACGCTCCAGCACATAAAGCACGGTAACACTACTCATGTTCCCAAAATCTTTCAAAACCGTTTTCGTATCCTCAATATTTTTACCCATGGCCCCGAACAAATTTTCTACAGTCTCAACAATCTTCCTACCTCCTGGGTGGAAAATCAAATAGTCAATTTCTTCCATTTTGGTGCCATGTGCCGCTAAAAACGGATGTATAATGTTCGGGAAGTGTTCAGCGATAACCGCTGGAACACTTGGGTCCAATATCATTTTAAGTCCGGTGTTAGTAACGTCAAAACCCATCATATGGGTCACATTTGGAAAATGATACATGGCTTCGCCTATCATGGTGGGTCCTTCATCCTGCTCTGCTGAAGAGAGTAAAGCGCAAGCCGCACCATCTCCAAAAATAGCGGCACTGACCATATTGGTCATGGAAAAATCATTCAATTGAAACGTTGCGGTAGGACTTTCCACGGCAATTACGGCAGCTTTTTTACCAGGATTGGCTTTTAAGAATTGTTTGGCGTACAACAACCCAGAGATCCCCGCAGCACAGCCCATTTCGGTCACCGGTAATCGAACAATATCTGTACGAAGTCCCAAGGCATCAATGAGATAAGCATCCAATGAAGGAATCATGATACCCGTGCAACTCACCGTAATGATAAAATCAAGGGTTTCCGGTTGCCAATTTACTTTTGCAAGGGCTTTTTGTAATACCTGAGTCCCCAAAACTTTCATCTCTCGGACATAAATGTTGTTCTTCTCTTCAAAAGAAGTTGCGGTAAACACTTCTTCAATATCCATTATGCCATAGCGACAATCCACTCCGGCACCTTCAAAAATTTTGACCACTTTCCGCTGAAAACGTTCCTCTTGTCCCGAAAGCCATTGCTTTACGAAGGGAATGATTTCAGTTGTTTCTCTTTTATGCTTGGGAAGCGTTTTGGCTACGCCTACAATCTTGACGCTATCCTTCATGCGCAGGCTTCGATTTCATAGTCCATAAATAGCGAAAGGCCCATTTCCATTCAATGGTGTGGGTCGCGTTTGGTATATTTTTGGAAAGTGCCATTAATTCTGATTTTCGAAAGCCTTTGGAGATTGAAATCAACCCATCCACCTTCGCAATTTTGGTTTTGATAAAGAAGAAGCTGAACCCTTTGAACAGCACATAGGCCAACCGGCTTCTTTGCAAATCGTTTATGACCACACCAACACGTGCCAACCGGATAAATGCATTTAGAAAATCTGGTAGTCGTTCCTCTTCAAAATGATGCATGGTCAGGGTATTGATGACGATATCACATAAGAACTCAGGGCCCGTTTTCAGAATATCACGCTTTTCAAACTGGATGTTGGGGAAGCCTTCGCTTTTTTTTCGAGCAATTTCCAAAACATCATCTCGTAAATCTACCCCTATCAACTTGCTTTGAACACTACGTTTCGCAAGAAATGAAGAAAGCTTGCGAAGCATGGTTCCATCTCCACAACCCATATCCAAAATCACATATCCCTTGCTAACATCTTCTTTTACCAATTCCCAAACCCCACGAAGTGTGATGCCATCTCCTCCCAAAAGCCGATTGCAACGGTTTATATCTTGGTAAGCTTCTTCAAGATTTGGCGTTCGGAGGTTGGGGTCGTCCATAAGCTCCGGTTGTCGATTGCGTAACGTAAAATCCATCATCTTACAATTGGGCTTCCGTGAGTTTGCATTATCACTGTGTTCCAAAATGCTTTTGAATCGGGCAGTACCTTCAATCCCGTATCCATTAGGGTTGCATTCATAACCATATTTTGTAATCTTCTCCCCCACCAAAGGCGTTTGGCGAAATGATTTTTCCATGTTCTGCTATACGTCTTTTCCATTTGTTCACGTGTATGTGAGGCTTCATCAAAAAAATTGACAATAGCATCTGAAGCTATTTT
>CALBPG010000102.1 GCA_937899065.1 uncultured Allomuricauda sp. | reverse complement strand
TAGCAACATCTAAAATACCGCATAAATGCAAAGAACCCCTTAAAAAGAGTTGTCAATTAATCATTTTTTAAAATAGTCATACCATAATTGTTGGGAAAGCACATTTCAATGGCTTTTCCGTCCTTTCTCTCAAAAGTGAGTTTACCAGTGGTAATAAGTTCAGGAGCTCTGAGCAATTGGTAATCCCCAGTGTTTCTCAGATGTATTCCTAAAGCACGACCCATTGCAATTTGGTTAGTAGGTTCCTTCACTTGTTTTTCATTCATTTCTGCTATGATCAAGACGTTGGTTGGTAATTTGTTTTCATAGCGTATACTGTCGGCATAATGGGTATGGGTAAAAGGTATTCCATCGATGAAGAGGGTATCTTTTGTTGAATATTCATATGTCAATTGAAATTGAAGGGAAATAACTTTTTGTTTGCCACATGTCATGTTTTCAGGTGTGTTTTTCTTACAGGATAGGATAAGGGTACAAAAGAATGATAAGACTACGTATAACTTTTTCATACTGCAATAAATAAAAAAAGCCGCTTTTTACAAAGCGGCTCTTTACTATTCAAGTAAACGGTAATTAGTATACTAAATTGATATTTCTCCAATCGTTAGCACCACTAGCCGTTCCAACTTCTCCTGCTTGTGCAGGGCCACCGAATGTATAGATGGCATCCTGAGTAATTTCCAACTCAGAAGCAGGAACTGGATACATGGTCATGGAACCAGCTTGAAGCATGTCATGTCTTCTCATGAATGCCCATGGCACGCCCATTCCAGATTGAAGGTCCAATTCAATTGAAATTTCATACAACAAAGCATTCAAAATGTTTGGAGCTGCCTCAGTAGTAGACTGCATTCCAACGGTCATACGTGGAGAAGCATCCAAGGCCGCTACAGCAGCAGTAAGGTTACCTAACCAAAGGTTAGCTTCAGCTTTGATGTAATCGATTTCTGCAACTGAAAATACTTGCATCGGCAAACCAGTTACGTTTTGATTGTTATCATTAAAGAACTTTTGAGTTCTGTAGCTAGAGAACAATTGACGTCCTCTTGACTCTCTCAAGAATCCAAAGTTTTCACCAACGTACTCGTAGTACTCAGCAGCTCTTGGGTCATCTGTAGTGATTTCTCCTAAAATAGTAGTATCTGTTGGATAATCCGTTGGATACGTTGGGTCAAATAATCTTAAGATTTTTTGATCCGTAGGCATATATCCAGCTCCATCTCCTAACAAGAAGAGAGACCAATCCTGAAGATTATTCCAAATCACACCATTTTCTGCAGGTGGTTCAAAATCTGATGTAATACCTGCATTGGCATAACCCAAAATAGCATTATAATCTTGACCTTGAGCCTCAGCGTTGGTGCGAGCATTGTTAATGGCGAAACGTGCCATATAACTATTGGCCAAAGCAACAAAAGTAGCTCTATCAACAGAAGGTCCTGCAGCATACAAGGTATACTCAAAAGCACCGGCACCGCTAGCCAAAGAAATCGCTGTCTGGATATTACCAATCGCAGCAGTTAACATTTCCTGATACGTAACAAATTCCAAAGTGTTAGGATCAGTATCCGGGTCAACGATGTAAGCTTGATCATAAATCATGGATAGGTATCCCTGAGCGATACCCTTATCAAAATAGGCTCCTGCCAATTCTTGGTCCGTTAAATCGGTACCACTAAGTACAACGGTGTTTCCATCATTTTCAATGTTATTGATTACGATGTTCGCGTTGTTGATTACACTGTTGTAAGAATTCCATGGGCCAGCCGCTTGGAAACCTAAATCATCATTTGCTGTTGAGTTGATAACCTGTCTTCTAGGTTGATCACAGAAATCCCAAAATCCCCTAAAGGCGTTGGTTGTGGAGAACTGGTCAGCAGACGCTCTAAAATACACTCCATTAAAACCAATCTGGCTAAAGAAGTTATTGGTGTGGTTGGAGATGTTAAAGTTCTGGAAATCTGCAGAATTCGCTAGTACCCTAGCGGCATCCGCTTGGTTGTCATTCCCAATGTTAAATTCTTCTTGCGTACAAGACACTACTGCTAGTGCCAACGCCAAATAAATTACTTTTTTCATGCTTTTTCTTTTTTTTTAAAATGTTACTTGAATAGAAGCAGCAAACGTTCTAAAGTTGGGAGTCGAAAATTCATCCAACTTAAAAATCGGACTACCGCTAATAGCTACCTCAGGATCATATCCTGTGTAATCGGTCCATGTATACAGGTTACGACCTGATAACGTGAATTGTATGTTGTCGATTGGAACTTTTGGTCCTAGCACATCACCATCCATAGTGTAGGTAATGGAAACTTCTCTCAACTTAGCGAAACTGGCATCCTCCACGAAGTAATCGATAGGAGCAGCACCATTATAGATGGTGGAACTCGCGTTAGCGTAGGAAGAAGGTTGTCCAGCGGCACCAAACGTATCCAAATCGGCATGTCTATCGTTGAAGTACAGGAACTGACGGGTGTAATTGTATACATCACCACCAATCTGCATATCAATCAAGGTATATAGACGGAGATTCTTATAAGTAAAAGTATTACGGAAACCCATAAGCAAATCAGGATTAGTGTCTCCCATAACTTCTACCGCCAATTGATTGGTATCTTCATCCCAAGCTCTAATAGCTTGCTCACCACCGGCGTTCACCAATCCAGTTTGACCATCATTGGCTGTTACGATAACGTGACCGAACTGGTTGACGGAGAAATCAGAAACCGGAAGGTTCAAACCTTCGTTGATGACCAAACCGTCCACAACTGTAAGTTCATCTAAAGAACGTACTAATTTATTTCCAAACAATGCACCGAAAGGTTGTCCTGGTTCAACACGGAAAACATTAACCGCGGGAGCATTATCTACATTAGCAACTACTCGGTCACCAAAACCAACATTAATATTTCGGTTAAATGGAGCAACGTTTCCTAAGCTTGTAATTTCATTATCTACCGCAGCAAAGGTTACACTAAAATCCCAAGTAAAGTTATCTGTATTGTAAGGTGTTCCAGAGAAAATCGCCTCGTAAGAAGTGTATTCTGTGGAGGCAACGTTTTGACGTTGAACCGTACCAGGTACCGCACCAGATAAAGGTACTGTCAAGATAGCATCTTCAGTTTCTGAAAAAGCATAGTTGAACGTGAACAACAACTTACTGAGAAGTCCAACATCCAAACCAACTTCCAATTCAGAAATCGTTGGTGATTGCAAATCAGGATTACCTATCTGCAATGGTGCGATATTTCCTTGAGTCACGGTAAAGGTCTCAAAAATGTCACCAAAGTTTGGTCTTAAACCTGCAGTACCATAAGAAGCACGTAACTTCAATTCATCTAACCAATCAACGGTCAAGTCCTCTCCTAAACGGTAAGCGAATGAACCTCTGTAGAAAAATTGGTCTCTATTGTCTTGTCCAAACAAGGAACTACGGTCACCTCTGAAGAAGGCACCCAAAATAATTTTGTCTTTGTAATCAATATCCGCGGAGAAAAATACGTTTTGTGTTTTTTCTCTGTTCGCACCTGAATTAATAAAGATGTTTTCGGTCGCCTGTTGTAAGTTTCTAACACCCTCAGTCAAGAAGTTAGACCCTTGAGCTGTAGAAAATTCTTCTTTAACATCTTCATGCAAATACCGCAGGGAAGAACGTAGGTTGAAATCTCCAAAAGTGTTGTTATAGTTCACTTGTGCAAAAGCATTCACACGCGCCCTGGAGGCTCTTAAATCAAAGATAAATCCATTGTCTTGCCCTGCATTAAACTGAGAGCCGGATACATAACCTTTAGGGAAGAAGTTAATCAACCTTTGGCTACCACGGTCGGTAGAAACTTGGAAATCCGCTGTTAAGTTATCGTTGAACTTGTACTTCAAGTTGATGGCGGAAGTCAAACGGTTGATTTCCAAATCTTGGTCTTGGTTACGTGCCACATACAAAGGGTTTTGATATTCGTTCAAGAAACCGTTCCCCTCGAAGAAAGGCACAAAGCCTCCTGTCTCGTCTCTTTGGTTCAAATCAATAGTAGGATCTGAAGTCAACAAGTTGAAGAAAAGGTTGTCTCCTTGTCCGGACGCTTCTACTTCTTGCCCAACACGGCGTACCACATAGTTAGTCATGTCCAATTGCCATTTGTCGCTCAAATCTATTTTAAGGTTCAAACGAGCATTAGTACGAACTAATGGATCAATACCATCAAGAATACCTGCTACTTCAGTTCTTTCCAAAGAGGTATAGTATGCTACCTTGTCCAGGCGTTGTGAAACGCTTGCGGTTATTTGTTGGTAGGGTTGAGAAGTGATAAAACGCTCAACATTGTCAACCAGTTGTCCTGGCCATGGGTTGTCGAACAAACCATCTGGGTCAGGAACGATTGAACCACTAGAAACATCGAAGTTTCCGTTGGCATCCAATAATCTATCGTGATTACGTGCCAATGGATAGCTCTCCTGCGTCTCAGAAAAACCATTCTCAAAACGCAAAGTCACTCTTGGCTTTTCAGTAGTACCTTGTTTCGTGATGATTTGGATAACCCCGTTACCCGCTAAGGAACCATAAAGGGAAGATGCAGCAGCACCTTTTACAACCTCTATTGATTTGATATCCTGGGTAGAGAATTCGTTAAGGAATCCTTCAGTAATAATACCATCCACGATAATTAACGGTGAAGTAGATCCTTCAATGGAACTTGCTCCCCTGAAGACTACTGCTTGGTTACGCAATGGGTTACCACCACCAGACACAATCTGAGCACCGGCTACACGACCAATAAGAGCCGAAGCAGGGTCAGGTGTTGGTACGGACTGTACTCCCGTTACAGGTACCGTCTCAACGGCAAAGGCAAGTTTCTTTTTGGATGTTCCCTGGGCAACACCCGTAACAACCACCTCACCCAATGCTTGGGCATCCTCCTGCATTTGAACGTTGATGGTACTTGAAGAACCAACTGTTCTTCTTTCATCACGTTGTCCGATGTAACTGAAAAGTATTACTTGGCCAACAGATGCCTTAATTGAGTAATTTCCATCAAAATCGGTTTGAGTACCATCTGATGTACCCCCGACAATGATATTAACCCCAGGTAATGGGAGACCATCTTGGTCCGTAACTGTACCTGAAATTGTTTTGTCCTGTGCAAAGGATAGGTGCACAGCGAACGCCAATAAAAGCGTAAACAATCCACTAAGTTTTGTTCTCATTTTAAAATTATTTGAATTAGCTAGCCGCTAAAATCCTAAATTCATGTTAATAATCCAAAACTATTTTCAGAAAATTTAATCTCAAGGTTGAGAAAGAATAACCTTTTAAAAATCTAGCCTTGAATTATCAAATGAACATTATACTTGAGGTATTTTGAGAATTCCTTAAAAACTGGTAGAACCGAATGTTTTCCTGTAGTACCTTATTTTACCAATAGCACCATGAAAAGGCGTTATGGTTTTAACAATACAGTGGAGGTGTTCTATTATGGTTTTAAGGGTCTTTTAACTATTTATCCTTATACCTTATATATAGGGATACAAAAAGTTCTATCGGGTTGCGTTTAATTTTATACAAAAAGATTCTTAGAGGTTATTTAAAATAGGTTGATTTGATTTCTACCAATTAATGATTACATTTGCACCCCTCAAAACGAGGGTTGTTTTGATTTTATAAAGAAATTTTAATGCCAACAATTTCACAATTAGTACGAAAAGGAAGAGTCACAATTACCAAGAAGAGTAAATCGGCTGCTTTGGATTCGTGTCCTCAAAGACGTGGGGTTTGTACGCGTGTGTATACGACTACACCGAAAAAACCAAACTCGGCAATGCGAAAAGTTGCTAGGGTTAGGTTGACTAACGGTAAGGAAGTCAATGCGTATATCCCAGGTGAAGGACACAATCTCCAGGAGCACTCGATAGTATTGGTAAGAGGTGGAAGAGTAAAGGATTTGCCAGGTGTGCGTTATCACATTGTACGTGGCGCTTTGGATACCGCCGGAGTAGCGGGCCGTACCCAAAGACGTTCGAAATATGGTGCCAAACGTCCCAAGAAGTAAAACTTTTAAGTAGAAGAAATGAGAAAAAGACAAGCGAAAAAAAGACCGTAGTTGCCAGATCCAAGGTTCAATGACCAACTGGTAACGCGTTTTGTCAATATGATGATGTGGGATGGAAAAAAATCCGTAGCCTACAGAATTTTTTACGATGCTATCGACATCGTTGATGAAAAAAACACGGACGAAGAAAAATCTGCTCTCGAACTTTGGAAAGAAGCACTTTCCAATGTTATGCCTCATGTAGAGGTAAGAAGTAGAAGAGTGGGTGGGGCAACCTTCCAGATTCCCATGCAGATTCGTCCTGATAGAAAAATTTCTACTGCAATGAAGTGGTTGATTAGTTATGCTCGAAAGCGTAATGAAAAATCTATGGCCCAAAAATTGGCTGCAGAGATTTTGGCAGCGTCCAAAGAAGAAGGTGCCGCGGTAAAGAAAAGAGTAGATACCCACAAAATGGCTGAGGCCAATAAAGCATTCTCACACTTTAGATTCTAGTAAATACCATGTCAAGAGATTTAAAATTTACAAGGAATATTGGTATTGCTGCGCATATTGATGCCGGTAAAACCACGACTACAGAACGCATTCTGTTTTACACGGGTGTAAGTCACAAGATTGGTGAGGTGCACGATGGTGCCGCTACTATGGACTGGATGGAGCAAGAGCAAGAGCGTGGTATTACCATTACCTCTGCGGCTACCACCTGTACATGGGAGTTCCCAACTGAGAATGGAAAGCCTACCGCGGATGCAAAAGGATACCACTTTAATATTATCGATACCCCCGGACACGTTGATTTTACCGTAGAGGTAAATCGTTCTTTGCGTGTTTTGGATGGATTGGTCTTTTTGTTCAGTGCGGTTGATGGGGTTGAGCCTCAATCCGAAACAAATTGGAGATTAGCCGATAACTACAAAGTGCCTCGTATTGGTTTCGTAAACAAAATGGACCGTCAAGGGTCTAACTTCTTGAACGTGTGTAAGCAGGTGAAGGATATGTTAGGGTCAAATGCGGTGCCAATTGTATTGCCAATTGGTGAAGAAGCTGATTTTAAAGGAATTGTAGATTTGGCCAAAAACCGTGCGATTGTATGGCACGATGAGAACTTCGGTTCTACATTCGATGTTATTGATATTCCTGCAGAGATGCAAGAAGAAGTTAATGAATACAGAGCGGCTTTGATTGAAGCGGTAGCAGAATATGATGAGGAGTTGATGGAAAAATTCTTCGAGGATGAAGATTCCATCACTGAGGAAGAAGTTCATGCTGCGTTGAGAGCTGCCGTTATGGATAGAGCTATCATTCCTATGGTTTGTGGTTCTTCATTCAAAAATAAAGGAGTTCAGTTCTTGTTGGATGCGGTTTGTCGATATTTACCTTCTCCTTTGGATAAGGATGATATTGTAGGAACCAATCCTGATACTGGTGAGGAAATCACTAGAAAGCCAGATGCAAAAGAGCCTTTCTCGGCTTTGGCATTTAAAATTGCTACTGACCCATTCGTAGGTCGTTTGGCATTCTTTAGAGCATATTCTGGTCGTTTGGATGCTGGTTCTTATATCTTGAACAACCGTTCAGGAAAGAAAGAGCGTATCTCACGTATCTACCAAATGCACTCCAACAAACAAAATGCGATTGAGTACATCGAAGCGGGTGATATTGGTGCGGCAGTAGGATTTAAAGATATCAAAACTGGAGATACGATGTCTGCTGAAAAGCATCCAATCGTGTTAGAAAGTATGAACTTCCCTGATCCTGTAATCGGTATCGCGGTTGAACCTAAAACTAAAGCTGATGTGGATAAATTGGGAATGTCTTTGGCGAAATTGGCTGAAGAAGACCCAACTTTCCAGGTGAAAACCGATGAAGCTTCTGGCCAGACCATTATCTCTGGTATGGGTGAGCTTCACTTGGATATTATTGTGGACCGTTTGAAGCGTGAATTCAAGGTTGAGGTGAATCAAGGTCAACCTCAAGTTGAGTACAAGGAAGCTTTGACAGCTACTGCCAATCACAGGGAAACATACAAGAAACAAACTGGTGGTCGTGGTAAATTCGCAGATATCGTATTTACTATGGAGCCTGCTGTTGCTGAAGAAGGTGAAGAAGTTAAACCAGGATTGCAGTTTGTGAATGTAATTAAGGGAGGTAACATTCCCAAGGAATATATTCCATCTGTAGAAAAAGGATTTAAAGAGGCTATGAAAAATGGTCCTTTGGCTGGATTCGAGATGGATAGTATGAAGATTACCCTTAAAGATGGTTCATTCCACCCTGTGGATTCTGACTCACTTTCGTTTGAGTTGGCTGCTAAATTAGGGTATAAGGTAGCTGCCAAAGCAGCTAGAGCTGTATTGATGGAGCCCATCATGAAATTGGAGGTATTAACTCCGGAAGAAAATATGGGTGATATTGTGGGTGACTTGAACCGAAGAAGAGGTCAAGTAAACAACATGGATGATAGAGCTGGTTCTAAAGTAGTAAAAGCAGAGGTTCCTCTTTCTGAAATGTTTGGTTATGTAACTTCTTTGAGAACCTTGTCTTCAGGTAGAGCTACCTCGACTATGGAATTTTCACATTACGCGGAAACACCATCCAATATTGCGGAAGAAGTAATCAAATCCGTTAAAGGAGTAACCGCTTAAAATATTCAGTAAGATGAGTCAAAAAATTAGAATAAAGTTGAAGTCTTATGACCACAATTTGGTGGATAAATCTGCTGAGAAAATTGTGAAGACCGTTAAGACAACTGGTGCTGTGGTAACTGGACCTATTCCATTGCCGACACACAAAAAAATATTTACGGTATTGCGTTCGCCGCACGTAAATAAGAAGTCTAGAGAGCAATTTCAGTTAAGTTCATACAAGAGATTGCTTGATATTTATAGTTCTTCTTCAAAAACTATTGATGCTTTAATGAAATTAGAGCTTCCAAGTGGTGTAGAAGTCGAAATAAAAGTGTAAGTTTGCACGCCTTTTAAGAAAAAAGGTAACATGTCCTAAGCTGCGCGCGAGGGAAAAACGGTAAAAGAAAACAAATCTGGGTCCCAGAATTATTTTCTTGGACCCAATTTTTTTGCCGAGAAATCGGTGTTAATAAAAAGAGTAATTAATAAATAGATATGTCTGGGTTAATAGGAAAAAAAATCGGCATGACCAGCATCTTTGACGAGAACGGAAAGAACATTCCATGTACCGTTTTGGAGGCAGGACCATGCGTGGTTACCCAAGTCAGAACCGAAGAGGTAGACGGGTACAGTGCCCTTCAACTCGGTTTCGATGACAAGGCAGAGAAACGTACCAACAAGGCCGAGGCAGGTCATTACAAAAAAGCTGGTGCTTCTCCCAAGAAAAGAGTCGTTGAGTTCCGAGATTTTGAAGGTGAATACAAGTTGGGAGACACTTTAGGTGTAGACCTTTTTGTAGAAGGTGAATTTGTGGATGTCGCAGGAACATCAAAAGGAAAAGGTATACAAGGGGTTGATAAGCGTCACGCTTTTGCCTGTGATGGTAAAGCTACTCATGGTCAGCACAACCGATTGAGAGCTCCTGGTTCCATTGGTGCGGCTTCTTATCCTGCAAGAGTTTTCAAGGGGATGAAGATGGCTGGAAGAATGGGCGGTGAACGAGTAACTGTTCAAAACTTGAAAGTGTTGAAAGTGGTTCCTGAAAAAAACCTTTTGGTAGTAAAAGGGGCTGTTCCGGGTCACAAAAATGCTTATGTAATAATTGAGAAGTAATGAAGGTTGCAGTTTTAGATATCAAAGGAAAAGAAACGGGAAGAAAGGTTGACCTTTCTGACGACGTTTTCGCCATAGAGCCAAATGAGCATGCAATCTATTTGGATGTTAAGCAATATTTGGCGCACCAAAGACAGGGAAACCATAAGGCTAAAGAGCGCGCTGAAATTGCTGGTAGTACCAGAAAAATTAAAAAGCAAAAGGGTACCGGTACCGCGAGAGCAGGTAGTATCAAATCTCCTGTTTTTAGAGGAGGTGGTAGAATTTTCGGTCCACGACCCAAAGATTACGCCCAAAAGCTAAACAAAAATGTAAAGCGTTTGGCACGGAAATCTGCTTTGAGCTTGAAGTCTAAGGAAAAAGCTTTGGTTGTAGTGGAAGATTTCAATTTTGAGACGCCAAAAACCAAGGATTTTGTGAGCTTTTTGTCTTCTTTAGGTTTAGAAGGTAAAAGGTCTCTAGTAGTGTTGGGTGATGCGAACAAGAATGTGTACTTGTCATCACGCAATTTGGAACGCTCTGAGGTAGTAACCAATGCAGAGTTAAGCACCTATAAAATCGTAAATGCCAAAAGTTTGGTTTTGACGGAAAGTGCTTTGGAAGGAATTGAGTCAAACCTAAAGAAATAGGAAAGTCATGAGTGTGTTGATAAAACCCATCATTACGGAAAAAATGACTGCAGATAGCGAGCTTTTCAATCGCTATGGATTTTATGTGAATCCTGATGCCAACAAGCTTCAGATTAAAGAAGCCGTGGAGTCTACTTACGGGGTATCCGTTGAAAAGGTGAGAACCATGAACTATGGTCCGAACCGGAAAACGCGTTACACCAAGACCGGAATCCAGCATGGCAAAACGAATGCACTAAAGAAAGCAATTGTAGATGTTGCCGAAGGTGATATCATTGATTTTTATAGCAATCTATAAAGACAAGAAATGTCAGTTAGAAAATTAAAACCGATAACCCCTGGACAGCGTTTTAGAGTAGTAAACGGATTTGACGCGATTACTACTGATAAGCCGGAGAAAAGTTTATTGGCTCCGTTAAAAAAGTCAGGTGGTAGGAACAGTCAAGGAAAAATGACCGTTCGCCATAGAGGTGGAGGGCATAAGAGAAGATATCGTATCATCGATTTCAAAAGGGACAAACAGGGTGTTGAGGCTACAGTAGTGTCCATTCAGTATGACCCGAACAGAACAGCTTTCATTGCTTTGGTGGAATACAAAGACGGTGAAAAACGATATGTAATCGCGCAAAATGGAATGCAGGTTGGGCAAAAAATTTCTGCAGGAGCGAATTCAGCTCCGGAAATTGGAAATGCACTTCCTTTGAATGAAATTCCTTTGGGAACTATCATTTCATGAATTGAGTTGCGTCCTGGTCAAGGAGCTGTAATGGCGCGTAGTGCTGGGACATTTGCCCAGTTGATGGCCAAAGATGGAAAATTTGTTACCGTCTAGTTACCTTCAGGAGAAACCCGTATGATTTTGGCTAACTGTTAGGCTACTATCG
>CALBPG010000101.1 GCA_937899065.1 uncultured Allomuricauda sp. | reverse complement strand
GATATCAACGTGAGTTTTAACCCGGTGAAAACCAGTTTTAAAGCCTTTCCCAGTTATGAATTCGATGACCCCACCAAGTCGTTCTCCACAGAGGAAATGACGCTATTTGATGGGGAAGTAAATGACCAAGGCAAAGCGCAATTCTCATTCAAACCGAATACGGAAAATAATCCTGCGGGAATGTTACGCGCCACTTTTGTGTCCAAGGTGTACGAAGATGGAGGCGATTTCAGCACAGATGCTTTTGCTGTTGATTATGCCTCATACGATTCCTATGTAGGACTACTAGCCCCTAAAGGTGATGCTGCTCGAGACATGCTCCTTACCGACACCAAACATAAATTTGAGCTAGCCACTGTTGACGCATACGGAAAACCAAAGGCTGTAAAAAACCTCAAAGTTGCCATCTATAAAATCAACAGCAATTGGTGGTGGAATGAAAATGAGGACAATCTATCATCATTCGATACCAGTTCAAACCGAAATGAAGTATTCACAAAGAAAATTTCAACGGCTAGCAATGGTAAGGGTGTTTTCGAATTCGAATTAAAATATCCGGATTGGGGTCGCTTTTTGGTGTATGTAACGAATGAAGATTCCGGTCACGCTACAGGAAAAATGGTCTTTATCGACTGGCCAGGATGGGCTGGAAAAGCTAGAAAAGGAGACCCTTCTGCAGCGACCATGCTGTCCTTTTCAACAGACAAAACCCAATACAATGTAGGCGAAAAAGCACTTGTTACATTTCCTTCTTCCGGTTCGGGGCGGGCTTTGGTCACTGTGGAAAACGGAACGAATGTTCTTGATGGTTTTTGGGTCAAAGCAAGTAAAGGTGATACCAAGTTTGAATTACCCATCACAGAGGAAATGACCCCGAACGTATACATCAGCATCAGCTTGCTGCAAAATCACAACAATACCAAAAATGATTTGCCCATACGCATGTACGGCGTTACTGGAATTACGGTGGAAAATCCTGAAACCAAACTCGAGCCAAAAATTTCCATGCCAAATGTGCTGGCCCCTGAAGAAACCGTTAGCATCAAAGTGAGTGAAACCAATGGAAAAGCCATGACCTATTCGCTGGCTATCGTTGACGAAGGCTTGTTGGACCTCACTCGATTTAAAACGCCAAACCCCTGGTCGATTATGTACCAAAAAGAAGCTTTGGGAGTAAAAACCTGGGATATTTATGATGATATCATCGGTGCGTTTGGTGGCAATATCAACCAGGTGTTTAGTATTGGAGGTGATGGCATGCTTGAAGGGGGTAAGAACAAAAAAGCGAATCGATTTAAACCCGTGGTCATCTATGAAGGGCCTTTTGCATTAGCAGAAAACTCTAGTAAAACGCACAAAGTCAAGATACCCAAATACATTGGCTCTGTTAGAACTATGGTGGTGGCCCACAATCCAGAAATGGAAGCCTACGGAAAGGCGGATAAGGCTACACCCGTTCGCAAACCTTTAATGGTTTTGGCTTCGATGGCACGAAAAGTGGTGCCGGGTGAAAAAGTGAGAATTCCAGTGACGGTTTTTGCCATGGAAAAGAAAATGAAAACGGTGAAGCTATCCTTGAAATCAAATGAGATATTCAAGGTAATCGGAAAATCTTCAAAAACGGTTTCTTTTCAAAATCCAGATGAGAAGATGGCTTATTTTGACGTGGAAGTACTAAAAAATGGCATTGGTAAAATAGAAGTATTGGCCAGCGGTCATGGTGAAAAGGCATCGTATCGTTTAGAGTTGGATGCCTATAATCCGAATCCCGAAAGTCTTGAAATTACGGATTTGGTTCTACAACCGAACACCACAAAAACCTTAACCTTCAACACCTTTGGTGTAGCAGGAAGCAATTATGCCTTATTGGAGTTATCCGCTTTTCCATCGATGGATTTTACCGCTAGGCTGCAATATCTTATCAAATACCCTCATGGTTGTGCAGAACAAACTACTTCAGGTGCTTTTCCGCAGCTGTATTTGAACGATATCTTTAAAATATCCGAAGACAAAAAGAAAAAAACGCAGAAAAACATTCAAGCCGGAATCAATAAGCTTTCAAAATTCCAAAAGAACAACGGTGGCTTCTCATATTGGCAAAACCAAAACAATAGCAATGATTGGACTACCAGCTATGTTGGGCACTTTATGCTAGAAGCAGAGAAAAAAGGTTTCGTGCTGCCCATCAATTTCAAAAACAACTGGGTACAATACCAAAGGAAGACCTCAGAAAGATGGAACTCCACTGGCAACCAATTGGCCCAGGCGTATCGCCTTTATACTTTGGCTTTAGCAGGGCAACCCAATAGGTCGGCCATGAACCGGTTAAGAGAGCTTGAAAATTTGAAGCTACTACCAAAATTAAGACTGGCGGCAACCTATGGTATTACCGGTAAAGATGCTGCGGCAGAGGAACTCTTGCGAGGAATTGACTTGAATGATTTGGCGAGCGTTGGCGGCAACCGCGCCAATTATGGCTCAAAAATGAGAAATTTAGCCATGGTTTTGGAGACCTATGTCGTTCTGAAAAAAGAATCCAAAGCAAAACAAATTGCCGATACCATTACAAAAGCCTTGACGAGCGAAACGTATATGAGTACGCAAACCACATCGTATTGCCTTTTAGCGATGTCGAAGTATGCCACTATGATTGGGAATAAAGGCATTAACCTTAATTATACTTTCAACAATCAAAAACAGAACACTCTTAATACTAACAAGGCTGTGGTTTTGGATGATTTCAAAGTGCGAACAGGCAGCAACTCAGTAAAAATCAAAAACAATAAAAACAGTACGGTTTATGTTCGCCTTTTAAACAATGGCATACTACCCATAGGAAGTGAAAAAAGTATGAACAGGGGCTTATCTTCAACCATAACTTTTACAGATAAGGCTGGAAATGTTATTGACGTGAGCAAAATCCAACAAGGGACCAATTTTGTGGCCAATATTAGATTGGAAAACAATACCGCTTCAAAAGTGAAGGACGTCGCACTTAGTGCGTTTTTCCCTTCAGGTTGGGAGATTGTCAACACCAGGTTTACCAGGGATAATACTACCAGTAGTGATATTACTTTTGAGGATATTCGAGATGACCGTGTCAACTATTACTTTGACCTTGAGCAGCGTGAAACAAAAACCTTCACCATACTGCTCAATGCGTCGTATTTGGGAAGTTATTATCGACCTGGAATGCAGGGCGAGGCCATGTATGACGAAAGCTATTTCGTGCGCACCAAAGGAACTTGGGTCGAAGTGGTAGAGTAAAACTTTTGGAGTAATCCTATCATGCGCTTATTCGTCGTTTTAACTTCATATCTCAAAAAGCATAGGTTTAAGACAATAGTATTTTGCATTCTTGGGTTGCTTTATGCGTTTTGTTTGCCCAAAGTATTGTTCCCAACGCCCACCTCAACCATCGTGGAAAGTAAGGAAGGTGAGTTGTTGGGCGCATTAATTGCAGCGGATGGGCAATGGCGGTTTCCTACGCTGGATTCGATACCCCCCAAATTCGAACAATGCATTCTTCAATTTGAAGATGAATATTTTTATCGGCACCCGGGATTCAATCCGATTTCCATGTTCAACGCGTTCAAATCGAACTTAAAGTCCAAAAGAATTGTTAGAGGAGGAAGCACGATTACACAGCAAGTGATACGACTTTCCCGAAAAGGAAAAAAGAGGTCTTATTTCGAAAAACTGATTGAGTTGATTCTTGCCACTCGACTGGAAATACGAGATAGTAAAGCGGATATTTTAAGGACATATGTTTCACAAGCCCCCTTTGGAGGCAATGTTGTTGGCCTAGAAGCAGCAGCTTGGCGTTATTTTAATGTGGCTCCTACAAAACTATCTTGGGGACAAAGTGCTTTATTGGCGGTGTTGCCAAACGCTCCAAGTCTGCTATACCCTGGTAAAAATTCAAAAATCCTTTTTGAAAAGCGAAACAGACTCCTCAAAAAACTACATGACGCGGACATTATTGATGAAATAACGTACAGTTTGGCCATAGAGGAAGAAATCCCTACGAGACCTAGAGAATTACCACAACTGGCACCGCATCTTTTGCAAAGCCTTGCTCAAAAGCATCCGGGCGAAAGGATACGAACTTCAGTTGACCTCCGCATACAAGAACTTGCACGTGAAACCGTAAGAAGGCACCATGCCTTACAATTACAAAATGATGTGCATAATATGGCGGTACTCATCTTGGACGTGGAAACCAAAAGAGTATTGAGCTACATTGGCAATACGGAAACGTCCAAAGCGCATCATAAAGATGTAGACATCATCAAGGCGCCCAGAAGTACAGGTAGTGTGTTAAAGCCATTTTTGTACATGGCCATGTTGGATGCAGGAGAACTTTTGCCCGAAACCCTGCTTCCCGATGTCCCTACCACCATAGGAAACTACCAACCTAAAAATTTCACATTGGAGTATTTGGGCGCAGTATCCGCCAAATCCGCCTTGGCTAAGTCTTTGAATATTCCTGCTGTGCGTATGTTCAATCGGTATGGAACGTCTCGGTTTTATGATGTTTTACAATCATTTCCAATTTCACATATTAATAAAGGAGCAGACTATTATGGCCTTTCTTTGATACTGGGAGGCGCCGAAGGAAGTTAATAGGATAATTCTAGAACTAATAGCAACTTAGCTTCTGCATTGGTTCATTTCAATACCAATTCCAGTCAATACCTTACGAACGAGTTCCAACCACAGGATTACCTTCAAGATTCCGAGTTGCAATTGGGTGATTTCACTTTTGACAAAACCCATTTTAGCGCTAGCAGCATCTTTTTTGGTTTGGAAGCCATGAAAGAGCTCAATCGCCCTGGAATAGATAAATCATGGCGTTACTTCGACTCCGCCCAGCAAATTGCTTGGAAGACAGGCACGAGTTTTGGCAATAGAGATGCTTGGTCCATAGGCGTTACCAAAAAATATGTTGTTGGAGTCTGGGTAGGCAATGCTGACGGGGAAGGACGACCTGGTCTTACCGGTGTTTCGGCAGCCGCTCCAGTGATGTTCAATTTGTTCGACCTTCTACCCAAATCGGATTGGTTCAACATCCCTTACGATGACACAGTAGAGGCTAAAGTATGTAGTAAAAGTGGTATGCTGGCCAGTGAAATTTGCCCTACGGTTACCAAAAGAATTCCAGAGCAAGGTTTGGAAACCGCCCAATGCCATTATCACAAGTTGGTTCATTTGGATAAAACTGGAACCTACAGGGTAAATACCTCTTGCGAATCGATGGATAACATACAACCCGTTTCCAAGTTTGTGCTACCCCCATTAATGGCTTGGTATTACAAAAAGAAGAATGCAGATTACACCTATTTGCCACCCTTACGCGAAGGATGTGAGGGCATGCCTACTGAAGTGATGGCCTTCTCTGAACCAACAGGAAATAATGTCATCATTGTCCCGAAAGGTATCTCTGGAGAGCGAAACAGCATCATTTTCAAACTCGTTCACATTCGCCCCGCAGCGAAAGTTCATTGGTATTTAAATGACACTTACTTGAAGACCACCCAGAATTTCAACGAGGTAGCGATTGATTTTGAACAGACCGGTCACCATACCATTACCGCTATAGACGATGCCGGGGATGAAATTAGGAAGCGGGTTGTTATTAAATAAAATAATTAAAGAGCACACTTACGTTTATCAAATAGAAGTCTTGAAAGACTACTGCCCTACGTCAACCCAAAAACCTTACACGTGAATTGCACGAAAGTATTTTTGTTTCCAATTATGATATTCGATTATTGTAAAAAGTTCGTTTGCTATGAGACTCAAAATGAACAGCATATCAAAACATGTAATAACAAGGGTTTCCATTTTGCTCCTGCTGATGTTTATTTCACTTCCAGTCGCGCTATCAACATTACCATCAAATAGGCGTTGCGGCACAGGAGATATTCTTAGTGTTATCGCTTGGTTTTTGCTGTTCTATGTGCTTTGGACTTTAAGTTTACTAATAGAGTTGTTCTTTCTCAATAAAAAACGGCAACTGGTCAAACGAAACAGCAATCTCATTATGGCACTTACATTGCCTGTATTTCTTGCTTTCCTATATGTATCTCTTTTTAAAATATTCTGATTTTTTTGAATTTGCTAAAACATATTCTGGTAAGAGCTTGCATACTTATACTATTGAGCACGGTTTCAGTAGTTGCAGGAATTATAATGGTTGAACCTTTTGGCAATGAAGGTGGTTTTGGAACCATTTTCGCCGTTATGGTTTGGTTTTTAATATTCTATTCTATTTGGTCCATTGGCTTATTAATAGAAATATATACTCTTCATAAACAAGGTCAGACAACAAAGCGAAACTGCAATCTAGTCATGGTACTTATATTGCCTATTTTACAGTTTTTTCGATTGCTTTTTTTAGAGGTTATATTATTATGAATAGGGTAAGATCAAGAAAGTGAAAGGATGACACATGAAACTTCAAACCAGTTGAATTTTAATGGAAATTGACAGTACTGGAGTTTACAAGCATTCCAGAGGTAGAAAGATTTACATTCTTGATACCTTTTTCATGTTCCTTTTCAGGAACAAACTTTTTACTTTCTCTTCAATGATTGTATTAGCAATAAGTAGTTGCAAATCATTTTATTATAATGACCATGAAATAATCCATAACAGCAGAATAATTAAAATCAGCCTTGCTGCACCTCAAGAAAACATATCAGTTACAGGGAAAATTAGACAACTCAAAAAACCTATTATTGCTAGCATATTTTTTAAAAGTAAGGACACCATTATAATTGTAAAGAGTATCGAGGGAAATTTTGAATGCTACTTACCTAAAGGAGTTTATGAGTTGACTATTAAAAGTAACCAAGAGCCTTTTTGTTTTAAAGTCGTTAACGCATCTGGGTTTAAGCTAAAAAAAGGAGAACATAAAAATATTGAAGTGCAATTGGATGCTGATGAAGACAGGCATGAAATTGTATTTAAAAGTCGCATAGAGTTAGAGCAATACACCAAAAGGAAAGAGTTCAATACTGACTGTTCTTTTTGAGTAAATCTATTAACCCATGCTTTTACCCTTGGAACTCATCGTAAAATTAAACCAATCCGTCCACCCAAAAGCCGTATCGGTCAATTAACCAATGTCTTATGTAAAACTAACGAAGAACTTCGACCGTATATTCCATGGAAACAGGATAGTGCAGACCAAAATAATCATCTATTGTCTTCTTTTAGTCAACACACTGGCTTTCGGTCAAATTACAGTAGATCATGCACAATTCATTTCAGTAGGTGATTCTATCGTGGAACATTATGACCGTTCTCCCAATATCAATATTACCCCAGGTGACAAAGGAGAGAATGTTACTTGGGATTTTCAGTTTCTAGAAAGCGATTTTACCGATACCCTTAGTATCGTTTCACCCAGCAAAACTAGATTTTCTGAGCATTTTTCTGCTTCAGACATTGCACTTTGTTTATCGTCAACACCTGATGTGGCATCTTTTTTCAATAAAACAGATGATAACCTTCAATATACAGGTACAGGGTATTATGACCAGAGTAAAATGGTTATCGATACCCAGAACAAAAGAAGCATTTTAAAATACCCGCTGCAGTATCTTGATGAAGACTATCAAGTCTTGAAAGAAGAAAAAATCCTTTTCAAAGACTCCATTAAGGTATTGACCACTTTGGAATACCACTATAAAGTGGATGCATGGGGTGACTTGAAATTACCAACTGGGTTGTTTTTTGCCCTTAGGGTGAAACGGTCGTTAACGATTACGGATGCCTACTACAAACTATCTGGGTTTTGGTGGGAAAAATATCAGGAAAAGATTTTCCCAAACATAACGTATGAATGGTGGACCGATAACCCCAATGCAAAGCACCATATCGCTTATTTGGTTATGGACTCCAGCAATGAAAAAGTGCTTCACGCCTCGTTTATTCCCGCGATTCCATTTAAAGAAAAAATCGAACAGGTGAAACAAAACTTTGACCTAACTCTATATCCCAATCCCGCACAAAGCGTTATCAATATGAACCTACCCGCTGGTAAGAAATATGCGAACATCTACTCTTTTTCAGGGCAATTGGTTCATAGTGAAACGCTGTTTTCCGAGAAGGGCCAAATCAATGTATCGCGATTCAGCAGTGGGCTCTACGTATTGGTTTTAAAAAGTGATTCTGGTGAAATTTTTGGAACAAGTAAATTTATCAAGCGTTAAGGATATATCCTACATGGTTTAGTATTGTAAAACCTCTACCGCATTATTTTGTAGTAAAGGGAAAACAATGCTGTCCGGCACCTCTTTGTCCAAATAAACTGTTTTTAGATTTGTTTCACTTTGAAAAAAGTTAGCAGACAATACAAGGTTCTTATTGTTGCTCAATGCCAGTACTTCTAACTCCGGCAAGGTACCAATCCCTGAAGGAACGTTATTTAACGTATTATCATTGGCGTAAAACCACTTTAACCCTCTCGCATTTTGCAAAGAAGTAGGCAAACTTTCCAGCTGGTTGTGATTGACAATTAGGTATTGCAATTTGGGTAAGTTACCTATCCCATCTGGTAAATTCACAATGGCATTGTTATTCAAATAGAGAAAACCAAGATTTTGCATTTCCGCAAAGGATTTTGGCAACTTCTTGATATTGTTAAAGGAGAAATAGACCGACACTAGTGAAGCACAAGTTGCGATTTGAGAGATATCTGTTAACCTATTTGAGTTCATGTCTAAGTGAATCAAATGCTGCAGCTCACCTATCTCCTTCGGTAGTGAAGTAATTAGGTTTTCTTTTAGGCTCAACCTTTTTAATTGTTCCATTTTTCCAATAGCGTTTGGAAGCACCTCCAGCAGATTGTTTTCAATCTGCAGTATCTCCAGCTGCTTTAGGTTACCCAGACCTTTTGGTAAAGAAGTAAGCTTGTTATTATTGACTACCAGAGTATGAAGCTTGGTCAGTTCACCAATCCATGAAGGCAATTCAGAGATTTTATTATTGTCCAATCTGAGTACTGTCAAATTTTCAAGACTCCTAATGACTTCAGGTAGTTCTGTAAAATCATTGTCCCTAAGAACCAAAGAAGAGACAGACTTCAAATTTTTAAAGGAATCTGGTAAGCTCGATAATTGATTTCCCCTTAGGCTTACCTCTCTCAGATTGACAAACTCTCCTACTATGTTTGGAATTTCGGTCAAAGATTGTTCATTAAGGTGCAACCTAAATATTTCCGTGGGTCGCTTTATGGCATCTTCAATGGTATAGGCACCATCAGTTGTGATGGTAAGTTGGGCATTACTCAGTGCTGCTCCACTAAGGAATAGGAAAATTGCTAATAGGCCTCTATACTTGCTGTAGGAAATAAAACTCATTCGGAAATTTTAAAGGGAAATACAAACTGACTGATTACCTCATGAATCTTTCATAATATGAAGCTCACACCCGGTATTTGTTCCCCGAACTATAGCCGCGAATCTAAGGGTTACAAAGCGTAACAGAATGGTCATCCATCAACCCAAAAGCCCTATTGGTCAATTACCTTGTATCTGGCGAAAAATATACTCTGAACTTTTGGGAAATATCCTAGAAAATGAAAGTGAAAATCGCCCTTGGTATTTTTATGGCCATTGCTTTGCAAGCCTTCGGTCAAAACGACTCCATTCTAAAATATACCTATGATAAAGAGAACATTGTGGCTAGCGCAATAGATGGAACTTGGAAATCCACGGAAAAAGAAAACCAACTCACATTTCAAAAGGATACCACGGTGCTGAAGCTACTTACTCCTAAATATTTTGAAGCGCTTAGGGATAAAACTATTTATCACGCAGGGCATTTGTCAGGTATTTGGAGTGATACAGAAATAAAGGGCATATATTTTATTCTTATAGAACATCATGGTAATCCGCTGATACTCGTTTTTGAAGAAAAGGATGGTCATATTGTGGGTTCTGGAGAAGGAGGTTTCTACCTATTCATCGCTAGAGGGTCTTACAAAGGTGAAGATAAACTCATTTTAGTTGGAGACCATAGTACGGATTATGCTAAAGAATTTATTCGAGTGGAATAATCATTTTAGAGGATTATGCGATACGAAAAAACTATTCTGCCTAAGTACCTAAACAAAGGGATGTTTTTGTGCATGGCTCTATACTTTCCGTTATGCTCTAGTGCACAAAAACTAACTGTTTGGAATGACGTAACCATAAAACGCTTTGGGAAAGAGACCATTTTTAGTACCCCTGAAAACAAACCACTAAACGGGCATTATAAAATTGCTTCTGATAAAGGCAACTATTCGGAGATCCGTTTTATAGATGGAAAAATCAATGGAACGCGTGATAATTATAACGCTAAAGGCATACAAACTGAAAGTTTTCAATACAAAAAGGGAATGCCCCATGGCAAATGGATTTATTATGATGAAAATGAAAAGCCAAAAGCTGTGGAGACCTATAAAGCAGGAAACAAGCATGGCAAATGGTGGAAAAAGAAATTCAAACAACAAAACTATTTCATTGCCACAGCATATTACGAAGACGATATTCCAGTAGGCACCTGGACAGAGAAATGGCCCAACAAGACCTTAAAATCCGAAAGAATATATGAGGGCTTGGGTACTTACACCCAAAAAGAGTATCATAACAATGGCAAACTTCATACCCAAAAGTCTTTTAACCAATTTAAGTTGCATGGCGCTCAGTTGGTATATTCCACATCAGGTACTTTGCTCGAGCGCAAAACCTATCGGAACGATGTCTTGGAAAAACTGGAGTACTTTTTTAAGAATGGCCAACTGGACACCGAGTATAACTATAAAAACGGAGTGTTGCATGGCACATGTATTGACTACTACCCATCTGGTGGAAAACATTGGATTGAGCGCTACGAAAATGGGTATCGGTCTGGAGTTTGGATTCAATACATAGACGATGGATGGCTATATTCAAAGACCACCTATAAAGATGATATCCCTAACGGCACGTGCACCATCTACTATAGTAGTGGAATTATTGAAGAAAAAGGGGAATACGTTAACGGAAGCAGAAATGGTATCTGGAAATTTTATCACCAATCGGGCAAACTACACTTTGAGGTAGAATATAAAAAAGGTATTGAATTCAAACGGGTGGTGTACAACCGATAGAATATTCTTTTCACCATGTCATCCTTTTGCCTTAACAATCGATGGGGAAATATTACACGATAAAAAAAGAGCGTAAAACACGCTCTTTTTTCAGTCTATAGGAGAATTACTTTTATTACTTCGCCACATTCACAGAACGGGTTTCCCGAATCACGGTTACCCGTACTTGACCGGGGTAAGTCATATCCGTTTGGATTTTCTGCGAAATTTCAAAGGATAGTTCTGCGGCTTTGTCATCGCTTACTTTTTCACTTTCCACAATCACACGAAGTTCACGACCCGCCTGGATGGCATACGCTTTTTGTACCCCGTTGAAGCCTATAGCGATGTCTTCCATGTCTTTAAGGCGTTGGATGTATGAATCCAACACCTGACGTCTGGCACCAGGTCTTGCCCCACTAATCGCATCACAAACTTGTATTACCGGGGAAATCAAGGTGGTCATTTCAATTTCGTCGTGGTGTGCCCCTATCGCATTGCATACTTCTTTCTTCTCTCCGAATTTCTTGGCCCATTGCATTCCCAAAATCGCATGCGGGGTTTCCACATCCGCTTCGGAATTAGGTACTTTACCAATGTCGTGAAGCAAACCTGCTCTCTTAGCCAATTTCGGATTGATGCCTAATTCGGCGGCCATCACTCCACAAAGTTTTGCAACCTCACGAGAGTGTTGTAATAAGTTCTGTCCGTAAGAAGAACGGTACTTCATTCGGCCTACCGCTTTAATCAACTCCGGATGTAAGCCATGAATGCCCAAGTCGATTACAGTCCGTTTTCCAATCTCGATAATCTCTTCATTGATTTGCTTCTCCGTCTTCTTCACAACCTCATCGATGCGAGCCGGGTGAATACGACCATCCGTTACCAAGCGGTGCAAGGATAGACGCGCCACCTCTCGGCGGACAGAGTCAAAACAAGAAAGAATAATCGCTTCTGGCGTATCATCCACAATGATTTCGACACCAGTAGCAGATTCCAAGGCACGAATATTTCGTCCTTCACGACCAATAATACGTCCTTTAACATCATCCGATTCCAGATTGAATACGGAAACACAATTCTCAATGGCTTCCTCTGTACCGATGCGTTGGATGGTATTAATGATGATTTTACGAGCCTCTTGCTGTGCGGTAAGCTTTGTTTCCTCGAGTGTGGTTTGCAAAAAGGCCATAGCATCCGTCTTGGCGGTTTCCTTGAGGGATTCCAGAAGTTGAGCCTTGGCATCTTCGGCGGATAAACCTGAAATCACCTCCAGCTGTTGCACCTGGCTTTTGTGAAGTTTTTCAGTTTCGCTTTGCTTTTTATCCAGTATTTCACTCTTGTGGTTGAGCTCTTCAATTTTTTGGTTAAGCTGGTCGTTGAATTTTTTGTTCTTGGCCAGCTCGTTGCTCACTAGTGATTCTTTGTCTCTTGTTCTCTTTTCGGCCTCCGCTATCTTTTTATCCTTGTTGATGATAACCTTTTCGTGTTCTGCCTTCAACTCCAGAAATTTCTCTTTGGCTTGAAAAATCTTATCTTTTTTAATGCTCTCCCCTTCTTTCTTTGCTTCGCGAATGAGGTTGTTCGCTTCCTTTTGTGCGCTGTTCATGATTTTGCCTGCTTTTCCTTTCTCAAGAATCTTAGCAATCACAAAACCAATGACTATTCCCGCTATTACTGCAATGCCAATAAGTACATTGTTGTCCATTGTTATTCTAGTGTTTGGTTATAAAAAAAGCCCACATTAGCGAAGTTTTGTACAAACTCCTAATAACAGGTTTAGGGCTAACAAGCTGCTCAAAAATCCCTATACGAGTAGGGCCCGCTTTCACAACTTAAACTCACCCTTTTTAATTATAATAACGTTGAGTTTGTCAAAAAATATTACTAATGTGGGCAGTAATAAATATTTTAAAGAACTTATTCCCCAAGCTTTGAGTGAACCAACTCGTCTAAAGCCCTAAGCCGTTCAAAAGCGGCTTGGGTGTTTTCCGAACGGTCGATTCCACCTTGTTCGATTTTTGATGCGAATTGCAGGGCACACATAGCCAAAACGTCCTGTTTGTCCCTTACCGCATAATTTTGCTCGAACTTTTTGGCCAATAGCTCAATGTTCTTGGCGGCTTTCCGTAAACCCTCTTCTTGTCGAGGATCTATGGTCAAAGGATAAACCCTATCGGCTATCGAAAGCTTGATTTTGAGTTTTTCCTCCATATTGTATTCCACTAATCTGCCAATTTCGCAATGCACACATCAATTTCTCGAATGAGCGCATTGATTTTCAGCTTAGCTTCTGTTTTGTTTGAATTACTACCCAACATTGTGTTTGCCATTTTCAGGGAATTGTATTTCTCTTCCCATTCTTGAACCAACAGTTTCTGTTGCTCACCATCGGATTGATTTGTCTCCAATTCTTCCCGAAGCTTGGTATTCTGCTGTTGTAAAAGTTCCAACTTGTGCAACAGTTTGCTGATTTTATTCTCCAGGGAGTCAACAATTTCAACAAGTTCGCTCATATGCAAACATCAATGCGTATCACACAAAGTTAACCAACCTTGTTGTACTTCGCAATAATTATAAGGGTTAATGCTAGGGGCGAGAGAAAAGTCG
>CALBPG010000100.1 GCA_937899065.1 uncultured Allomuricauda sp. | reverse complement strand
CCATAGAGGTACCCGTAGAAGTTCCATAACTGGCATTGGTTTTTGAGGTAGTTGAAAATATGGAAGCACCATCGCCCACCAAATCTGGTTAGATACGCCCATCGTCAATCGGTCCTAAACTACTATACGTGCTAACCTCAGCATGTTTGAGCTGTCCTTGGTTTCCAATAGTGGTTTTGGCAGCCCCTACTGTAATACCATTTTTGCTTGTGGCGAAGCCCAAAAGCATATCAAAACCGTCTACGCTTTGTCCGTATACAGGTGATGCATTGTCTTTCGAACGTTGCGCATTGCCCGCTGCGGTTACCATAAGATAGTAGGGCGCATTGTACATGATTTTATCCCAATCTTGCGAAACCTTGATATAGGAACCGAAATACCAATCTGGCACACGGTCTGACTTAATCCCGTAGGAATGGTTGCTCAATAGCAGTCCTTGAGCGGCTGCTTCAGCCACTTCAATTTTATCTCGCGTCCAATCATGGCTGATAGCGTTGGCTTTAAAAGCAACTCCTTTGGCATCAGGTTTAAGACCTGTTGACACCAAATTGCCCGTAACTAGCGTTGCATGACTGCTAATATCATTAGAAGCGTCACCGGAACGTACCCGATTCTGGAATTCTTGATGGGAATTAAGTGCTACGCCAGCATCCCAAACCCCAACCTGCATTCCAGCACCATCCAATCCCAAATTCAAAAGCCCATCCGTGTAAAGGGAATTTGCTCTGGAAACATAGCTTGAAATATTGGCATAGGTGGTATAAAAAAGTGGCGTTCCATCTTCACCCAAATCAACCAACCCCAACTCTCGACCATTTTCTGTAGACTTCATGTGATTCGAAAACAAAACACCTAGCTTAGCTTGTGTAACTTCGTTCTCATATTTGAAGTCTTTTATTAAAGACAACAAATCCGCTTTAACGGTAAGTTCATCATCAACAGATGACACATGTATTTCTTGGGCAAACCCGAATTGAAAAAAGACAAAAGCGCAGAAAAATAGAAGGTGCCCGCAATGCGTTTTGGTCCGGTTTGGATAGTCCATAATTCCTTGGTTTGGTAGGATTTGGACTACAAATCTATTTTTAGCTGTGTTTTCATCGATAAAAAACCCTTTTATCTCGATGAACTACACACTGTATACAGACGAGCTGTTGTGAAAGGTGAATTTTGTGTGGTGTAGTACTTTTCTTTCTTTTAGTTTTTCTGGAAAATTACGTAAACGGGAAAGTGATCACTGTAGCCCCCCAGATATTTTTTACCGGCATAGGTACGAAATGGGGTGCCTTTGTACCTCCCTTTCCGTTCTCGCAGAAATTTAGGCGCAAAAATTTGTGCGCCTTTGTAGTTATGTGTGCCAGGTTCAAAATTCAAAAAGCTATGGGATAAAATAATTTGGTCAAACAAACTCCATTGTCCTTTGTAATTGGCGCTACCCATTTTTCGAGATAACAAACTTTGCATGGGATTGATAAACCGCTGTGACTGCATCAAAGTTTCGATGCTTTTTGCTGTAGGATTATCATTAAAGTCTCCCATCACAATGCAATTGAATACCTCTTTATCAATCGTATCGATTTTAGCCAGAACGGTTTTCGCCGCTTTTAGGCGTTTGAACTCAGTTTCTTTCGCACCATCTCTTCTCGAAGGCCAATGGTTGACAAAAATGTGTACAGGTTCTCCGTTTAGCTTTCCGTATACATATAATATGTCTCGGGTAAGGTCGCGGACCCCGTTCTCTTCATGAATGAAAAGTGGAAGAATCTCAGAATTCAAAACCTCAAAATGGTCAGTGTTATACAGCAGGGCAGTATCAATCCCTCGCTCATCGGGGGAATCAAAGTGTACCCAATCGTAAGGAATCGCTTCCAAGGCTTTCGTGTTAGTAAGGGCTTTCAACACATTGGCGTTTTCCACTTCCGCTAGTCCAACCAAAACAGGAGGAATTGAACTTTCTTCCTTACCGATATGCGCAATGGTGTTTGCAATCTTTTTCGTTTTCTTTCGGAAACGGTTCTCGGTCCAATGCTTCTTCCCAGTTTCGGTAAAATCATCATCCAAAGTATGAGGATCATCTGTGGTATCGAAAAAGTTCTCGAGATTGTAAAACGCTACAGTGAAACGGTTGTCCAAAATAAAGAGAGGTTAGCGACAAGCCTTAATGGGGCTACGATTCTCATCGAAAATACAAAAAACGCTTTCAAAACATTACGTAGCTTTGCAGACAATCTACGGTTTGAATGCTAGAAAAAAAGGCCATTGCATACGAAAAAGCGGTACTTATTGGAGTCATCAATAAGAACCAAAATGAGGAAAAGGTAAAGGAATACTTGGACGAACTCGAGTTTTTGACCTATACTGCCGGTGGGGAGGTTACCAAACGGTTTGTGCAACGGGTGGAAATCCCAAATCCGAAGACCTATATCGGTAGTGGAAAGATGGAAGAGGTAGAGCGCTACGTGAAATCGAACGACATTGGCTCGGTAATTTTTGATGATGAGCTTTCGCCTGCCCAGCAAAACAACATTGAGAAGTTGCTCCGATGCAAAATTCTGGACCGCACCAGCCTTATCCTGGACATTTTCGCTCAACGGGCGCAAACCAGTTATGCCCGTACCCAAGTAGAGTTAGCGCAATACGAATATCTGTTGCCTCGGCTTACCGGACTCTGGACACACTTGGAGCGCCAACGAGGGGGTATTGGTATGCGTGGACCTGGAGAAACCGAAATTGAAACCGACCGTCGGATTGTTCGAGACCGCATTGCTTTACTCAAAAAGCGATTGGTCAAAATAGACCGCCAAATGGAAACCCAACGCGGCAATCGCGGCGCTTTGGTCCGGGTCGCTTTGGTGGGGTATACCAACGTAGGCAAATCCACTTTGATGAACGTTATCAGCAAAAGTGATGTTTTTGCCGAAAACAAATTGTTCGCCACCTTGGATACCACCGTTCGAAAAGTCGTCATCGGTAACCTTCCGTTTTTGTTAAGTGATACGGTGGGATTCATCCGAAAATTGCCGACCCAACTGGTAGAGAGTTTCAAAAGTACCTTGGATGAAGTTCGCGAAGCAGATTTGTTGTTGCATGTGGTAGATATTTCCCACCCCAATTTTGAAGAACACATTGCCTCCGTGAATCAGATTTTGGATGAAATTGAAAGTGCCGATAAAAAGGCTATTATGGTGTTCAATAAGATTGACCAGTACCGCCCTGAAGATTACGACGAAACCGATTTGGTCACCGAACGCACCTCAGTGCATTTTACTTTGGAGGAATGGAAAAATACTTGGTACGGCAAACTGGGTGACCGCGTCTTGTTTATTTCCGCTTTGAACAAACAAAATTTGGATGAATTCCGGCAAAGGGTCTATAAAGAAGTTCGGGATATTCATGTTACCCGATTTCCATACAATCATTTTTTGTATCCAGAAAATCTGGATGAATTCTCCGCCTAAAAAAGACAAAATGTTAAGAATGTCGACGAACGACAACCCTTAACTTTTTCTACCACAACTTTGTCTGCGTTCACAACAAAAATTTAAGGTCTAGCCACAGAAAACCTAATTTCAAATTGTTTTTAAGTGTTAGTGTTACCACGAGTCTACCATAAACTTAACCTACTTTTTGACTGTGGTTTTCAAGATACTTAAACGCAGTTCGCCCCAAATACAAAAGCCCTCAAATTGAGGGCTTTTTTCTTTAAAAAATATTGGGTTTTAGAACGAGTAGCTCAATCCTAAAGTCCAATAGGTTTGCAATTCGTTGTCGATGGAATCAAAGGTCGCTTCAGGGTCTGGCGTAGGGGCCAAATTCTGAACAAAGTTCAAGGTTTCTTGCTTGTTGTTTCGGAGTCCAAAATCAAATCCTACCCCAATCACTTTCCATAGTGTATAGGCGAATGAATTGGTCCAGGTCCAATTGCTCAAATTACCGCTTTCGTAGCTTTGGAACATAGACAAATTGCTTTTGAAACTTACCGCTCCAATTTGTCGGGTATAGTCCGCCACGATTTTCGCACCCAAAGAAGATTCAAAAATGGTATCCTCATCGCTAAAAACGAAATTGTAGTTCAACGGATGGATAACTACCACCAAGTTATTGATTGGAGTCCAAGTAGCACCAATACCAATATCCAAATACCCCGGATTATTGACATTACTCAAAAGCGTAGTACGATATTCTGCCAAAGTCGATACAGCGAACTTTTCGCTCAATTTTCTACCATAAAGGGATGTAATGTTGAACACATCGGTAGCTTCACGAAAGCTATCATCATCGGTGGGGTCGTCTTGATCATCTAGTTTTACCCAAGCCAAGTTAACATTCGCCGCATTGCGCCAGAAGAATTTTTCTTCTTGCAGGTTGGCAAATGCATTTACGGTAAAACCAATGTTCCCTGAGGAGTTGTTCGGAATACCCTGGGCGAACCAGTTGTTGAATTCAGAAATACTACCGCCAATGGTACCAAAAGCACCAATTTTCCAACCCGGAAGGGCATCCAATTGGGCTTGTAGAGCATCAACCCGCCCTTGAATGGCAGCAATGGAATCTTTTTTAGGGGCCATTTCGGCCTTGATTTCTTCAGCCGTTTGTGCTTGTAGGCTAGTAGCCAAACCGACGAAGGAAAGCATTAAAAGGAGTCGTTTCATAGTATGGAGTTTACTGTTTAGACCCCAAAGGTAAAAAATGTCACTTCTTTCTGAATGTCGTTTCTTACGAAGTTGAAAAAGAACTTAAATCTCGTCCGGGTTAGCGGGTAAACAGTTCTGTCCGCCGAATTATGCTTCGACTCCGCTCAGCAACCATTCAGCTACTTACCCATTATAAGCAGGTAGTCATTTCGTACGGACACTGAGACGGTCATTGAGCGAAGTCGAAATGAAGTCGAAGTGCGATATGGAATCCAAGTGCCTACTTATAAGAAGGTTTTTTCTTTTTAAAGAGTGGAACCGCAGAACAAGCTTCGCCATACATCACACTTTTGGCTACTTTTTGGATTTCAGCAATGGCAATAAGGTAAGCGTTTTGGGGTACGGGTTTGTTCGAGCAGCCTTTGATAATTATGGGTTTGTCTTCAAAGTCCGAAAAATCATACCCAGACAAAGCTTCTTGGTATAATGCGGTTTCCAAAGTTTCCAAATCGCCCTGCACTACTTTTTTGGCAAAGGGTACCAGTTTGGAGGCGACCAACATAAAGGCCCAACCGGGCACAATCGCATCAGAAGAACAAGTCAAGGCTACATATTTATCTTGATAGGTTGTTCCGTCCAATTCATCTAACTGCGCTCGAAATTCTTTTTCGCGCAAAATCAAGCCTTCATACAACCACTGGGCAATATCCAAAGTAACCCTTTCGCCAGGTTGGTATAAATCCTCTAGGTCAAAAGTGATGAGTTTACTTTCTGCTACTCTGTTTACGATTTCAGACATAAGTTTTCAGTATTCAGTTATCAGAATTTGGATTCTAAGTGCTTTGCTAAACCATGAACCATTTTTGCTATTTCCTCACATATAAAAAAGGCCTTGTCAAATTCGGTTTTATTCAAATATTCAACATCCAAAGCCAGATACAGCTGAGATTTAACCTCATAACAAGAAGCTTTGGCAACACCAAGAAAGTATAAAAACTCTTTGTTTGTTTTCCTGCCATAGCCTTCCGCAATATTTGAGGATACTGAAATTGAAGCTCTTCTGATTTGGTCCCGAAGGGCAAAATCCTTGGAAAAGCTGTTTTTACTTGTCAGTTGGTAAATCTCTTTATTGAGTTGTCTTGCCTTTTTCCAAACAAGAATCTGTTCAAACCCCTTATCCATATAAAATCCACTTTACGGAAATGAGGTTGTTTTCTATTTAATTTACGTTCTTATTTCTTTCTCTGACGCCGGATATCTGACCTCCGATGTCTGAGAAACTATAAAAGCCCTAATTCCAACTTCGCTTCTTCGCTCATCAAGTCTTGGGTCCAAGGCGGGTCAAAGGTGATTTCTACTTCAGCATCTTTTACCAAGTCCAAGGATTTGACTTTTTCCTCTACCTCTACAGGCAGTGTTTCGGCTACCGGGCAATTAGGTGAAGTAAGGGTCATCAAAATCTTGACGTCGTTCGCTTCGTTGACAAATACATCGTAAATCAACCCCAATTCGTAAATATCCACTGGAATTTCAGGATCATAAATAGTCTTTAAGACCTTGACGATTTTTTCACCAAGTTCTTGGGTATCTATGGTAATTTCTTCACTCATTTTTTTCTAGTTTAATTGGGTTTGGTACGCAATGGCATACAACTTTAGCTGCTTTACCATGCTTACCAATCCGTTGGCGCGTGTTGCGGACAAATGTTCCTTTAGGCCTATTTCATCGATAAAATCGGTATCCGCATCAATAATGTCCTGCGGCTTTTGATTGCTGAACGCGCGAATCAATATGGCTATGATGCCCTTGGTGATAATCGCATCACTATCTGCCGTAAAAACCAACTTGTTTTCATCCAATTCGGCATGCACCCAAACCTTGCTTTGACATCCTTTAATAATATTGTCATCGGTTTTGTAAGCCTCTTCAATCAGCGGAAGGGATTTGCCCAACTCTATCATGTACTCGTAGCGTTGCATCCAGTCGTCAAACATGGAAAACTCATCTACGATTTCTTCTTGTATCTCCGTAATGGTCATTGCCGGTTTTTATTCAAAAATACGATTCAGTGATTTGTAAATCAATCTTTTAAGGGAATCCTAACAGAAACGTTATTGCAACATGCTTTGCGCCCGTTTTACACTTTCAACCAAAACATCTACTTCGGCCATAGTGTTGTAAAAACTAAAACTGGCCCGCACCGTTCCCGGGATTTTATAATAGTCCATAATGGGTTGGGCACAATGGTGTCCCGTACGTACGGCAACCCCCAACTTGTCCAAAATCGTTCCGATATCATACGGGTGTATGCCTTGTATGTTGAATGAAATTACGGAAGTCTTTTCAGCTGCCGTCCCGTAAATCTTCATTCCCTTGATTTCGAGCAACTTTTCGGTAGCGTAGGCCAATAATTCGGCTTCATAAGCAGCAATGGCCTCAAAACCGATGGCGTTCATGTAATCCAGCGCTGCGCCAAAGGCAATACCGCCACAAATATTGGGTGTCCCCGCCTCAAACTTATGGGGCAAATCGGCATAGGTGGTCTTTTCAAAGGTTACTTCAGCAATCATCTCACCACCGCCTTGATATGGTGGCAAGGCATTGAGCCACTTTTGTTTTCCATACAACATACCAATACCGGTTGGGCCACAAACCTTATGGGCAGACATGGTATAAAAATCTACATCCAGAGCTTGCAAATCCACTTTGATATGCGGTGCTGCTTGGGCACCATCAATCAGCACGGCGGCGTCATGTGCATGTGCAGCTTCTACAATTTCGTCTATGGGATTGACTGTACCCAAAGCGTTGGAAACATGGTTGCAGAAAACCAACTTCGTCTTGTCGCCTAAGAGGTTGTGATACGCCTCCATGACCAGTTCCCCATTTTCATTCATGGGAATCACCTTCAATATCGCACCGGTACGCTCTGCCAACATTTGCCAAGGCACAATATTGGAGTGGTGTTCCATGGCGGATACCAAAATCTCATCCCCTGATTTCAAGAAAGATGAAAAACCGTTTGCCACCAAGTTGATACTATGGGTTGTTCCTGAAGTTAAAATGACCTCGTGTGCATGGGCAATATTGTAATGGGTCTGAATGGTTTTGCGAGCCGCTTCGTAGGCGTCGGTCGCTTCTTGAGATAAGGTGTGCACCCCGCGGTGAATGTTAGCATTCAGATTTTGATAATAGTCAACAATGCAATCAATAACCTGTTTAGGGGTTTGTGAAGTGGCTGCATTGTCTAAATACACAAGCGGCCTACCATTAACCTCTCTCTTTAAAATAGGAAAATCTTCCCGAATTTTTTCTACATCTATCATAGCAATCATAAGAGTACAAAGATACCTACAAATGTTAAAACCATTGGTATCGCACTGATAAAGAAGAAGGTAATTCGTACCCCATCAAAACCGGTAGCCAACACCAATTTTAAAGTAACCCAAATCTTGTTTTATGTCAGGAAACCCATCTATACCGATAGTATTCCGGACATAATCATATTGAACTAGAATAAAGAAGTTTTTGGTTACATCATACGAAAGTCCAAATCCCAAATTGAATCCGCCATCCGTAGAAGATTCTACATTTGCATCGCCCACAAGAAGATCTCCTTTGAATTTTGAGGTTATTATTGTGTGTCCAACACTTACGAACGGCCTTAACTTGGGTAGCGCTGGAACTTGTATTTCTGCGAAAACCTTTGGTTGAATCAACCAGTTCGTTTCATCAAAATCAACTGAAATCGATTCAGTGACAGAAGTAATGTTATCTCTAAAAACCCCTGCGTTTAGTCCTGCCCCAATATTTATAATTCCCAGTTTGGTGAAACGGTATTTTACTCCTAAATCGATAATCGCCGGATTGTCGTTCCCCAATTCATCACCCACAGAGATGGGATAATTCGCTTCTATACTCCATTTCTTGTCTTGTGCCGTGGCACAAATCGAAATCAAAAGGCCTAGAGCCAATACTACGTGTTTCGTCATTTTTTGCTTAGAATTTGTTGAGATTTCTAAGCGAAGCTAGCCGAAAACAACACTGGCAAAAGGTAAGGTTTCGTTAATACAACGAAGCCAAGCGTTAAAAATGAAACTGAAATTTTTAGGTTCCTTTATAGCTCAAACCCAACGCGAACACCCAACTTTTTAGCAATCAAGGCGTTGATACGCGCTTTTAACTCTGGAATGCGCACACTTTCCAAAACGTTGTTTGCAAAGGCATACATCAGTAAAGCGCGAGCTTCCTTTTTAGGTATACCTCGGGATTGCAAATAGAACATCGCGTCCTCATCCAATTGACCAATGGTACAGCCATGCGAACACTTTACATCATCAGCAAAAATCTCAAGCTGTGGTTTTGTATTTACCGTGGCTTTGTCACTAATGATAACGTTGTTGTTCTGCTGAAAAGCATTCGTTTTTTGGGCAATCTTGTCTACGATGATTTTGCCGTTGAATACTCCTGTTGACCTATCGCCAAAAACACCTTTATAGTCTTGATGGCTTTCGCAATTGGGCTGTGCATGATGTACCAATGTATGGTGGTCTACATGCTGTTTGTCCCCTAAAATAGTTACACCCTTCAAGGTGGAATCGATTCGCTCCCCGTTTTGATAGTAATTCAGGTTATTTCGTGTAAGCTTTCCACCAAAAGAGAAGGTATGCACACGAACCACACTTCTATCCTTTTGGGCAATGTAGGTATTATCTATCAACGAAGCAGTATCCAAATCGTTCTGCACTTTGTAGTAGTCTACAATCGCGTCTTGGGCAGCAAAAATCTCTGTTACGGAATTGGTCAACACCTCGTTTCCGGTGAGACTTTGATGTCTTTCAATTACCTGTACCTCGGCATTTTCTTCGGCAATTACCAAATTGCGTGGCTGCAACATTAAAGCTGCTTCGTTACCCGTAGCCAAATGCAATATTTGAATCGGTTTTTTGGGAACCTTGTTTTTTGGAATATATATGAAAGCCCCTTCTCTACTGAAGGCGGTATTCAAAGTCGTTAGGGATTCGTCTTTTGATGCTACTTTATTGAAATAGACATCTATGACCTGTCTATATTGCGGTTTGGTCAAGGCAGCACTCATCAAACACACGTCTACACCATCGTGCGTGGTTTCGGAGAGATATGAACTGTAGACTCCGTCGACAAAAACAATCTTGTACGTGTCTATTTCGTGTAGGAAATACTTTTTGATTTCCTTATAATCCAATACCGTTTCCTGTTTGGGAAACACACTGAAATCAATCTTTTGCAAGTTGTTCAGGGAGGTGTATTTCCAAGCCTCTTCCTTTTTGGAAGGGAATCCTTTGGTCTCAAAATTTTTGATGGCTTCGCTGCGAACATCATGGACCGGACTGTTCAGGTCAACGTTGTTTTCAAAGGCCAAAAATGATGAGAGTAATTTATCTTTTAAATCCATTATGACAATATTCAGTTGTCTGACGTCTGATGTCTGAAATCTTTATACTACAGTTTCCTGCTTTAGCCAATCGTACCCTTTTTCTTCCAATTCCAAAGCAAGGTTTTTGGAACCAGATTTCACGATTTTACCGTCGTGTAGTACATGTACAAAATCAGGAACAATGTATTCCAATAGGCGTTGGTAGTGTGTAATCACGATGATAGCGTTATCCTTGCCTCTCAACTTGTTTACGCCATTAGCCACAATACGCAAAGCATCAATGTCCAATCCTGAATCGGTTTCATCCAAAATCGCCAATTTGGGTTCCAGCATGGCCATTTGAAAAATTTCATTACGCTTTTTCTCCCCACCGGAAAATCCTTCGTTCAATGAACGTGACAAGAATTTGCGGTCGATTTCAAGCAATTCCGACTTTTCACGAATCAATTTGAGCATCTGGTTTGCGGGCATATCTTCCAAACCTTTTGCTTTTCGGGATTCGTTGATAGCGGTTTTCATGAAATTGGTTACCGATACCCCTGGAATTTCCACAGGATATTGAAACGAAAGAAAAACGCCCATATGGGCTCTCTCTTCTGGGGAAAGGTCTTCCAAATCTTCCCCTTCCAAGGCTAGGGAACCCTTTTTAACTTCAAATTCTTCTTTCCCTGCAATAACGGAGGCCAAGGTACTTTTCCCAGAACCGTTTGGTCCCATGATAGCATGAACTTCTCCTGCTTTAACCTCTAAATTGATGCCTTTCAGGATTTTCTTTCCTTCAACGCTTGCGTGTAAATCGTTTATCTGTAACATGTTACTGTATGCTTTGTTATCCAACTGAGCCTTCTAGGCTGATTTCCAATAATTTTTGTGCTTCCACGGCGAATTCCATGGGCAACTTGTTCAATACCTCCTTACTGAAACCATTTACAATCAAGGCAATCGCTTTTTCGGTATCGATACCTCTTTGGTTGCAATAGAAAATCTGGTCTTCTCCGATTTTGCTTGTAGTGGCTTCGTGCTCGATTTGAGCCGTTTTGTTTTTTGCTTCGATGTAGGGGAAAGTATGTGCCCCACATCGATTACCCATCAAAAGGGAATCACATTGCGAAAAGTTTCGCGCATTTTCAGCACGACTATTCACTTGTACCAAACCGCGGTAGCTGTTTTGTGATTGTCCTGCGGATATTCCCTTGGAGATAATGGTACTTTTCGTGTTTTTCCCCAAGTGTACCATTTTCGTTCCGGTGTCAGCTTGTTGAAAATTGTTGGTCACCGCAATAGAGTAAAACTCTCCGATGGAATTGTCCCCTTTTAAAACACAGGATGGATATTTCCAGGTCACTGCAGAACCTGTTTCTACTTGCGTCCAAGAAATTTTAGCGTTCTTCTCACACAAGCCTCGCTTGGTAACAAAATTGAAGACGCCACCTTTCCCTTCTTTGTCGCCAGGGAACCAGTTTTGAACCGTAGAGTATTTGATTTCCGCATCATCCAAAGCAATCAATTCCACAACAGCCGCGTGCAATTGGTTCTCATCACGGGAAGGTGCTGTACATCCTTCTAAGTAACTCACATAACTTCCTTCATCAGCAATCACCAAAGTACGCTCGAACTGACCCGTACCCGCTTGATTGATTCGGAAATACGTAGAAAGTTCCATAGGGCAACGAACGCCTTTCGGAATGTAACAAAAGGATCCATCTGAAAATACCGCCGAATTCAAGGCTGCGTAAAAGTTGTCCTTTTGCGGAACCACAGAACCGATGTATTTTTTCACCAACTCGGGATGCTCTTGAATGGCTTCGGAGATAGAACAGAAAATAATTCCTTTTTCGGCCAATGTCTTCTTAAACGTAGTAGCAACCGAAACGGAGTCCATTACGATATCTACCGCAACACCAGCCAACTTCTTTTGCTCTTCCAGGGAAATTCCCAATTTTTCGAAAGTCGCCAGCAACTCGGGGTCAACCTCATCCAAACTTTCATATTTGGGTTTTTTGTTCGGTGCCGAGTAGTAGCTGATATCTTGGAAATCCGGCTTTTTATAGGTCACGTTTGCCCATTCCGGTTCCTCCATCTGTTGCCAAACCCGAAAAGCTTCCAACCGCCATTCGGTCATCCACTCCGGTTCTTCCTTCTTTTTGGATATGGCAATTACGATTTCTTCGCTGAGTCCCTTTGGAAATGTCTCCGATTCGATATCGGTATAGAAACCATACTCGTATTCCTTGGTCTCTAATTCTTTTTTTAATTCTTCTTCGGTGTACGCCATCTTCTTTTGTTTGGTCGTTGCGCCAAAATTGGTCAACACTTATAATGAAAAACTCTCGCCGCACCCACAGGTACGTTGTGCATTGGGATTGTTGAACACAAATCCCTTTCCATTTAAACCCCCTGAATACTCCAGCGTAGTCCCCACTAGATAGAGGAAACTTTTTTTATCTACAAGTATCCGTACTTGGTTATCTTCAAAAAGCTTATCGCTTTCATCAGGCTGTTTGTCAAATTTCAATTCATAAGACAATCCACTGCATCCACCACTTTTCACACCCACGCGAACATAGTCAGTGGATGCGTCAAAGCCCTCTTCGGTCATCAGCGTGACCACCTTTTGTCTTGCTGTCTCAGAAACCTTTATCATAATTGCTTGGATTTAATCTAAATAGCGAACAAATATACAGCATTCGTAGGCCATTACCTCATAACCTTACATTATAAATACGAATGTCAAAATAAGGTTTTTTTATGTTGTCTATTTCTATTTTGTTTAAGCTTAACAAAAATTTATAGAACAAAGACGTTTCCGGAAGGAAGTGGGTTTATTTTAGGCCAAACACGACTAAATCCGTCATGCCTTTTGAAGTGATGTTTCTCATGGAACTACTTGCGGATTCTCCTACCAATATTAGGTTTCCTAGGTCATCTTGAAGAATATCAAAACCAAAATCCAACCCCTCTCCGCCCATGACCATTTGGTCTTGAAAGTTACCATTGGTGTCTGTTTTTATGAGCCAAATATCATTTTCACCAGAGTTTTCCGCTAAATCTCCTTCAACACTTTTGCTATTTCCAGCAATTACAAAGCCGCCATCAGAAGTTGTGGCCAAGCCCCTTGCAGCATCAAAATCTGAACCGCCAAAAGTTCTTTCCCAGAGTAAATCACCCTTGTCGGAAACCTTGATGAGCCAGGCATCGGATTCGCCATTGTTTTTAAAAATATCGCCATCCGTACTAAAAGTTTCGCCTACGATTACATAGGCACCTTCATCCGTTTTGACAACATCATAAGCCCGGTCTATACCAGTGCCTCCAAACGATTTTTCCCAGATTAGGTCACCTTTTGCGGATATTTTGACTACCCATACGTCGTAGCTTCCGTTTGGATTGGAAATATCAAAATCATCACTCTCTGATGCTCCAATCATCACCAATCCGCCATCATTAGCCTCGACCGCTCCAAAAGACCGGTCATTATTTGTGCCTCCAAAGTATCTACGCCAAAGCAAGTTGCCATCTGCATCCAGTTTGATGCCCCAAAATTCGCCAACACCGTGCTGAGCGTAGGAAGTAATTTTTTTTCGGGAATTGCCTTCCCCACCAGATGAGGTGACATCCAAAAAACCTGAAAAGAAAAGTCCGCCATCGGAAGTTTGCACAATATCATAGGCATGGTCATGCCCGGAAAATCCGAAACTTTTCTCCCTAAGAATATCCCCATTGTCGGCTAAACGCAATATCCAATTATCTTGA
>CALBPG010000099.1 GCA_937899065.1 uncultured Allomuricauda sp. | reverse complement strand
AGTTTCCTTTTTCATCCCGTTTGGTACTTCTTAAATGTAAAAAGTGGACCCTGTCCGCGAAGCGTTTTAAAATCTGTTCCAGATTATTATCGGCCCGAACGCCTAAAGAACCTGTACAAAACGTAATTCCGTTGGCATTATCCGGCACCTGTTCAAAAAGATATGCGTAATCTTCCTCGGTACTTACAACTCGAGGTAAACCCAGAATAGGATACGGAGGATCATCGGGATGTATGCACATCCTAACCTTATGGGCAGATGCCACTGGGATAATTTCCTTTAAAAAATGAACTAGATTATTTTTCAAGACATTTGAATCAATCTCTTTATACGTATCTAGAACCGACTGAAATTGTTCTAAAGTGTATCCCTCTTCTGCCCCAGGAAGCCCAGCGATGATAGTATTCACCAAAAGGTCTTTTTCTTCCTGGGATAGTGTTTCAAAGTACTTTTGGGCTTCGCTCTTCTGTGCGGCGGAATAGTTATCTTCTGCGCCAGGTCTTTTCAACAAATACAGCTCAAAGGCGGCAAAAGCAGTGGCATCAAACCGTAAGGCTCTGGAACCATCTTCTACTTCAAAATCCAAAGAAGTACGGGTCCAGTCCAATACAGGCATGAAATTATAGCAGACTATATCGATGCCGCAGCGTGCAAGGTTTTGAATACTGATTTTGTAATTTTCAGTGTACAACTTGTAATCGCCCGAGCGGGTTTTTATGTTTTCATGAACAGGAATACTTTCTACGACACTCCATCTAAGACCTGCTTCTTCAATCTCGTTTTTCCGTTCCGTAATTGCCTCAACTGACCAAACCTCACCATTCGGTATCTGGTGAAGGGCAGAAACGATACCGGTTGCCCCCGCTTGTTTGATATCTGATAATTTTACGGGATCGTTTGGCCCGTACCATCGCCATGTTTGTTCCATCTTGTTTTTTATACGCCACTAAAGGCACTAAATCCACCATCTATGGGAAGAACCGTTCCTGTTACAAATTTTGAAGCATCAGAGCAGAGGTAATGAATGGAACCATTTAACTCATCGGCTTCTCCAAAGCGTTTCATAGGGGTGTTCCTAATAATTGTATCCCCTCTTTCCGTATACGATCCATCTTCTTTGTTAATGAGTAAGTCCCTGTTTTGGTTTCCAATAAAAAAACCGGGAGCAATAGCATTTACCCGAAGTCCTTCACCAAATTTTAAGGCAAGCTCTACAGCCAACCATTTGGTATAGTTGTCTATTGCGGCTTTGGATGCCGAATAGCCTACCACACGAGTAATCGCACTTTGCGCTGTCATGGAGGATATATTGATGATGGCCCCTTTTTTATGTTTTACCATTTCTTTCCCAAAAATGAGTGAGGGCAGTATTGAGCCAAAAAGGTTCAAATCGACCACCTTTTTAAAATGGTCGATGTCCACATCAAAAATAGTTTGATCAACCCCTATGGTTGCGCCGGGCATATTGCCGCCAGCCGCATTTATCAGCACATCAATTTTACCATATCTAGCCATGATTTCGTTGGCTACTGAGGTAAGACTTTTTTCATCCAACACATTGCAAGCAAAACCCGAAACCTTGTCGCTTATCTTTTTAAGACGTGAAATGGCAGTATCCACAGTCTCTTCCCTACGGTCCAATATGATAAGGGTTGCTTCGTTTTTTAACAGATATTCCGCCATACTGCTCCCAAGAACACCTCCACCTCCTGTAATTAACACCACTTTGCCTGTAATACTAAATAGGTCCATTTATTTCTTTAGTTGGTTAAGAATTCATTGGATTGACCAACTTCATGAGTTGATTTCATCCTTTGTCCTGGTTATATATAATTTTATCCTCGTACATGGCGTCCAGTCCCATTTGCACGCAAATGGCAGCATTTGCACCAGTTGTTACATCCGAAAAAGGCTTTTTATTGTCGACCACATTATCACGAAAATCGATAAGTGCCTGTAACGTAGGTTCGGTATGTTCCAACTCTATCGGAGTTCCTTTTCCCTCTACCCAGGATACAGTAGCTCCAGAGACGCCGTCTACTTCGCCAAGCTCTCGGTTATAGTTCCCTTCAGGATAAAACCATGCCCTTGCGTAATCCAAAATTATCGTTCCCTTATCCCCAATGACCTTAATCTTATATCCATCCTTTGCATTTGCAGTAAGGCATGTAAACTTAGCTTTTACGCCATTGGGATAATTATATATTAGATGCACATTGTCATACGTTTCCCTACCATCTTTCCAATACTCTATACCGCCCACTCCCATTACCCGATGTGGCATGGCGTCCAATATCCAGTTGACAAAATCCAGTTGGTGGGAGCAAAGTTCAGCAAGCAGACCCCCAGAAAATTCACGATACATGCGCCAATTGATAATCTTTTCATATTCCGGCTTGGGTACTGGACGCCTCCAGTCACCATTTCGGTTCCATTGGCACTCAACAGTCTGTATTGTTCCTACTTTACCCTCTTTAATGAGATTTGCAACGTGACGATACAATCTTGAACTACGGTATTGATGACCCGTTTGAAATACTTTTTTTGATGTACTTTGCTTTTCCCTTAGCTGACTAATACCTTTAAAACCCTTAGCCATTGTTTTTTCGCAATACACATGCTTGCCCGCATCCAAGCTATCAATAGCTATTTTTGAGTGGGTGTTGAAAGGGGTGGCAACAAATACAGCATCTACATCTTTGTTGTCCAGTAAATATCTGTAATCCTTGTACCCATTTGCTTTTCCATCGACTTTGGAGAGCGAATCTTCCAACCTAAAAGGGAGAATATCACAACAAGCGACCACTTTACAATTTTGAATTCCATTGATTAATGGGATAGCACCTCCCCCTCGGTCACCGGTGCCTATAATACCAATATGTAGGGTGCTATTTTTATGTAAGTTGGATAATCGATTGCCGTTAAATCCATAAGGTGTTATAATCGCTGCGGATACCAATCCACTTTTGATTATAAAGTCTTTTCTATTCATACAGAATAATTACAGTTTGGGCTCCCATCCTTTGGCATACTCCCTTTTCCATGCCTGCATGGCCTTATCACTATTCAAAACCTTACCGGTTGTGGTATCTATTTTTATAGTTTCGCCAACATCTTGCGCCATATTGCCCAAATGACAGAGCATAGTTGATATACTGGCATCCTTGATATCGGAACGAAGACTAGTATCCTTGCGGATGGCATCAAAGAAATTGCCTACGTGATTTACATCCAACATACCCTCACCTCTTGTATTGGTAGTGGCACTTGAAGCTTTTTCAAATTCAAATTTGATTGGATTTCCCTGTAAATCATATAGTTTATAGAAATTTCTATCTGATTGTATCGAACCTTTGCTACCGTAAATGGTGATTCCTCTTCCTGGGCGATCTGGTTTCATCATTCCCCTGCTATGACCGGTCCATGTAATAAACTTATTGTTGTCATAAGAAAATGTTACCTGTTGGTTATCTACAAATTCCCAGTCATCCTTGTGGGTGTACTTTCCACCAAAAGAGGTAACTGAATTTGGCAAATCTACCCCAAGGGCCCATCTACATATATCAATTTCATGGGTACCATTGTTATGGATTTCCCCGGTTCCCCAATTTCTGAACCAATGCCAATTGTACGGATGTATATTATCCCTATACTCTTCTTTTGGGGCCGGGCCCTGCCACAATTCCCAGTCCAAAGTTTTTGGGACAGGTACTTTGTTTCCAATACCAATGGAACCTCTGTTATTGGTATAATAGGCTTCGCCTTTATACACCTCACCTATAATACCTGCTCGTATTTCGTTGATTGCCAATATCGTGGTGTCAGCGGAACGTTGCTGATTGCCCATCTGCACTTTTTTCCCATACTTCTTTTGAGCTGTCACCAACAGGTCATTCTCATGGGCATTATGACTACAGGGTTTTTCCACATATACGTGCTTCCCTGCCTGCATGGCCATAATGGCCATTGGTGCATGCCAATGTTCCGGGGTTGCAATAAAAACAGCATCCACGTCCTTATCCTCTAAAATTTTTCTAAAATCCTTCTCAACTTTAGGGATGTATCCTATAGTTTCTTGACACCATATATTGTGCTCTTCAATAATAACGTCGTCTACATCACAGTTATAGAGTATTTTGGCATTTGAATCCGCATTGATGGCTTTAACATGGGCCTTTGCTCTACTTCGAACTCCAATCACGGCACAATTGATATGATCGTTGGCACCTAAAATGCGCCCATAACTACTCTGCGGTAAAACCATTCCACCTAAAGTTACCCCTGCACTGGCGGCGGCAGTTTTTTTTATAAAATTTCGTCTTGTAGTCATAATCAGTTGGTGGTTATAGGTTTAATTTTAATATTTCTAAAACTGACATAATCTCCATGGTCCTGTAATAGGATATGACCTTTTTCGGCTTCACCAAAGTTGGGCCATTTTACATATTTACTTTCGGAGACCAGTTTTCTATATGTATCGCTTTTACGGTCATATTCTAAAACTTTAGCTCCGTTCAGCCAATGTTCCACGTGGTTATCCTTAGAAATGATATGGGCAGTGTTCCAGTTTCCAATGGGTTGTATGGGTTTGTCGACATCTGCTTTGATCAAATCATAAAGGGATGCTACCGTTCTACTACCTTCGTGGTTGCCTTTTTTGGCATCTGGATGTCTCTGATCGTCCAATATTTGATATTCCAGACCTATGGAAGAACCGGGACCTTTGTTGATATCTGTGTCCACATAATACTTAATGCCGCTATTGGCCCCTTCAGTCAATTTAAAATCAACCTTAAGTTCAAAATCGCCATATAGACCTTTAGTAACAATATCCCCTCCCGCAGTGGACTCCTCTCCTCCAGAAGACAAAACTGTAAGGACGCCATCTTCTATTTTCCAGCCTTTATCAGGAAATTCGTCCAAACGTGCTCCTCGCCAACCATCTGTAGTTTCTCCATCCCACAAAAGTTGCCAGCCATTTTTCTTTTCGTCAATAGTTAACTGGTTTTTCGTGATAATAGGTTCAAGTGGTGTTTTTCTAGAGTATTTCGATAGACTGTCCGTAATTATTCTTATATCCTTCCACATAATTTCGGTCCCCTCCTGCATGTCTTCTTTTATGCTATGCACCTGCAAAGCAATAAATCCACTTGCCGTTTTGTCATCTATTAAGTGTGAAGCAGGGACATCATTAACCCATGTTTTGATAGTATCGCCAATGGCTTCTATACGATAATGGTTCCATTCATTTTTTTTGAATGCCTTTTGGGCCTGTGCATTTTCCGTCATAGGATTTAGCCACCCTCTTCTGGATTCATCATAAATACCGCCACTCCATGCACGGTCAGACGGGTCTATCTCAACTTGGTATCCATGAACCCTGCCATCCCTATAGTATCCGAAGCTATTGCTTCTTATTTGTATGCCAGAGTTCATTGTAGTGTCCACTTTAAAAGCAACCTCGAAAATAAAGTCGTTATATATTTTAGTGGTAGTCAAAAAAGTATTCGCAGTATTGTGTGTTGTGGTACCAACTATCGCCCCATCCCTAATACTGTAGGGAGCCTCACCTCCCATCCGCTGCCAACCTTTTAAGGTTTCGCCATCAAATAAAGCCACCCATGGAGCATTATCTTTTTTTGTTTCCGTACAACCCGCAAACCATAAGCCCAAAAACAATAATGCATATTTCGCAATAACAAAAAATCGTATTCTTCGCATGTGTAAATATTAGTCTTCGTGTATTAATTGAAAATAGTCTAAATGCGATAAACAACAATGGATAATTCCTTCAAAAACATGGATATTACAACACCTCTTTTAAGAGGAACAACCAAGGTTTAACCCTTAAAATTCCAAATCTTTCGGTTTTAAAAAAATACCGATTTGTACATGTTTTGGAAGAATGTGTCCATCATTTCGGAAATCAATTAACATAGTTTTATTAAAACTAATTAACTAATACTAAATCATGAAACTAAAGCTTCTAATGTTGTTGATGTTTGGTGTATCGTTCGCATCTTTAGCACAGACCCAAGTTACGGGGGTAGTGGTAGATGAAACCAATGTTCCATTACCATCAGCTACTGTACAAGAAAAAGGAACTTCCAATGGGGTTGTTACTGATTTTGATGGCAATTTTACCATTACGGTATCACAGCAGGGTGCTACCTTAACATTTTCCTACATTGGATTTGAGACTAAAGAAATTGTCTGGGATGGATCTACAGATTTAACCGTACAATTACTCCCTTCATCTACTGGTTTGGACGAAGTTGTGGTAATAGGTTATGGGTCGGTTAAAAGAAGTGATTTAACTGGTGCTGTTGCCTCATTGAATAATGAGACCGTTACAGAACAGCGTAAAACCGACATCGGACAAGCTATTCAAGGAAGAATAGCCGGTGTAGATGTAAGGACGCTCAATTCCAAACCGGGTGCACCACTCTCCATTCAAATAAGGGGCAACACGGTTATTACCGCAAATCAAGGTAGTGAACGCGATGGGGTTAGTGATGATATCACATCCGATCCTGACCAACCTCTATATGTTGTGGATGGTGTCTTTTTCGACAATATTAATGTGTTGAACCCTGCAGATATTGAGCAAATAGACATATTAAAAGATGTTTCTGCAACGGCAATCTATGGCGCACGAGGGGCTAACGGTGTGGTTATCATAACTACAAAGAACGGTATAGAAGGAGTGACAAGAATTACCTATGATGTAACCTTTGGTCTCCGTTCGGCAACCAATCTACCCGACTTTTTAAGCGGTGATGAATACGTAGAATTTGTTGATGACGTACTGAGGGCAAGAGAGTGGTTAGGTACAGATTTTAGCATAGATGCCTATAACAACGTTGCCATTGACCGTTCAACTGAATTTCAAAGCCCAGAAGAACTTGCCAATGTTGCAAATAGAACGTATACGGATTGGGCCGGTTTGTTGAGGGAGACCGGAATTCAGACCAGTCACACCTTAGGGGTGTCAGGTGGTAATAATGGTCTTGTTTACAACGCATCATTGGGTTATTTAAAAGATGAGGGTGTTATGGGTATTGAAGATTTCGAACGTTACAATATTTCTTTATCAGCTTCCAAAAAGCTCAACGATAAATTGACCTTGGGGGTTAAAACTTATTTGGCACTTTCGGAACGCGAGGCGGGCAGCCCTGAACTGTTCCGTAGTTCGTTACGTTTGGCCCCAACGGTGAGTGCTTTTGACGCGAACGGGGAATTGGTAGTGTTACCTGATGTACAAGATCAACGGTTCATTAACCCTTTCTTTGAAGCTCAAGGTTCCTATACCGCAGAGACAAGGTCATTAGATGTCATCGCCAATGTATTTTTAAACTACAAGCACAATGATTTCTTTAATTTTAAAACTCAATTTTCTCCAACAGTAACGTCTTCCCGGTTTGGGGAGTTTAGAGGTTTGCTAACTAGAAATTCACGCAACGACCCAACTAGAGTTAGGTCTTCTTATGATACGCGCCTGAGAACCTCATACACCTGGGATAATATTGCTGACTTTAATTTTAATATTGCCCAAGGTCATAACCTAAAGACAACTTTAATCACTTCATTGTTTTTTGACAATACCGAGGGCAATGATACTGAAGTTAGAAATTTTGATACCGATGCTTTTTCCTTCTTTAATACAGAAGGAGGTACTGATATACGTGCTTTTGGCACTTTTCAAACACAAGAGACTTTAGCTTCATTTGCGGCACGTTTAAACTATAATATTCAAGATAAATACCTATTTACTTTTACAGGTAGGTATGACGGATCTTCAAAATTGGCTGCTGGTAATCAATGGGATTTCTTCCCTTCGGCCGCTTTTGCATGGAGAGCGAGTCAAGAAGAGTTTCTGAAAGAGACTAACTGGTTAAATAATTTAAAGTTTCGTGTAAGTTATGGGGAATCAGGCAATGATAACGTAGTTGATCCTTTTGGGTCCTTTGCGTTTCTAAACCAATCGAGTTTTTTATTTGGTACTGATTTGGCAACGGGACAATTTGTAGAAACTCTGCCAAACTCAGAATTGACCTGGGAGGTTTCCAGAGAATTGAATCTAGGTGTCGACTTAGCAATATTAAACAATAGAATAAACCTTTCTTTTGAGTACTACAACAAAACTACCGATGGTAGTATTTTGGCCCGAGCTTTATCTTCCGTCTCAGGTTTTGGAGACGATGGTTTGCCAACTACCGTAGGAAATTTTGGTTCAGTACGGAATAAAGGTGTGGAACTAACTTTAAACACAGTAAATCTTCGTACAAACAACTTTTCGTGGAGAACAAGTTTCAATTTCTCCACCAATGATAATGAGATTTTAGAGCTTTTTGGAGATACAGATCAAATTCCCATAAGTACTGATAATCGCTTTAATGGCGTATTGCAAGTGGGAGCTCCTATTGACGCTGTATGGAGTTATGAAGTAGACGGTATCTATGGTACAGAAGACCTTGAAGAAGCACAATCATTTGGCTTTTTGCCAGGACAATACCGATTTGTGGACCAAAATGGAGATGGTGCCATAACTCAAGAAGATAGGGTAGTATTAGGCTCTCAATCACCCGATTGGATAGCGGGTATGACCAATACTTTTAACTATAAAAATCTTGAGCTTAATGTTCAGGTAAATACGAGGCAGGGTACATTTGGACATTCCGAATTTCTTCAAAATTTCTCTACGTTCCAAGGCGATAGGGCGGTATTTAATAGTCTAGATCAAGACTATTGGACACCACTCAACCAAGATGCTAAATTCCCATCCCCTGAATATGGTGAAGATAGTAGTTTCTCATGGTTCAATACCAGTTTTGACTTTGTGCGGATTGGTAATATTGGGTTAGGTTATACATTCCCACAAACGATATTGGACAAATTCGGAATGTCCAGTTTCAGGTTGTCACTTGATGTTCAAAACCCATTTACTTTCACAGATTTTGCAGGGCCAGATCCTGAGACAGGACTTAATAACTCTTTTGGTCAGACCTATGCCATAAAAACCTTCTTGTTTGGTTTAAAAGTAGCCTATTAACATTAAAAAAACATTAAAAATGAAACGAATGAGAAAATTCAAAAATTTCGGTTTCGCACTAATAGGTATGATTGCTTTTAGTGCCTGTGATGACTATTTGGAAGAAGATCCAAAATCGGATATAACAGCCGAAAACTTTATTAACGAAGAAAATGCTGATCAACTTGTGGTTGGTATTTACAGTGAGCTACGCGATGTTTACCGTGACTATACGTTTAAATTTTTTGGAACGGACATATTTGCTGCGAGATCCGAGAATTTTTCTTTTAACCCAGAAAACGATTATTTTAATTTAAACGAAAATGATGGATTTACGGTCTGGGCAAGTAACTATCGTGTAATAGGTAGGGCTAATCTAGCCATCAATAGATTCTTAAATGAAATTGACTTCAGTGAATCCAATATTTCTGCAAGGGATTTGGGTGTTGCACAAGCACAAGCGCTTAGGGCGCTTGCCTATTTCAATTTGGTGCAGCAGTACGGGGGTGTCCCAATTGAACTTGAAGAACAGACTACTATTAGAAATGATTACGCCCGTGCTACGGAAGCAGAAGTCTATCTGCAGATTATTGCAGATTTAGAGGCGGCCATACCAGTTTTGCAAGAATCACCAGATCCAGGGCGTTTTTCATCCAGAGCGGCACAGCATTTACTGTCCGAAGTTTATATTACCAGAGGTTATAGCTCCTTTGCTGAGTCAAATGATTTTCAGACGGCAGCCAGTCTGGCGGAAGCTGCAATTGGCTCCTATGATATCAGAAGTCAATCGTATGCTGAGGTTTTCGATGTTGGCAACCAAATCAATGATGAGGTCCTTTTTGCAGTACAATGGGGTACCGAAGGTCTTGCAGAAGATGTTAATAATAACAAACATTCCATCTTTATGACCCAAGTCTTTCAATATCCAGGCATCAGTAGATCAGGAAACATTTATGGGCTCAGTGGTTTTGGCGCACAACCAACGAACTTCTTTTACTCTTTGTTTGCCGATAATGATTCCAGAGAAGACCCAACAATACATAGGGTACTTTTTGCGGATGAGGAAACAACGTTTGATCCTGATGGAGATGGTCCCATACCAAGTGATTTAATATTGCCCGGGGATACCGTCGTTTTTTTCCCTAAAAATGCATTGGATGCAGCAGATCTGGAAGATAGGTTAAACCGATATTATGTATATCAGCCTGATCAATATGAATTTGGTGTTCCAGATAATGTACCGGGAGTGACCTACCAGTATTCATCCAACATTTTACGCAATAATTTTCCAATTTTTGAAAAATTTGATGATACTGTTTTTGACGAGATAGTAGGTGGCGCACGTGATACATTCGTTTTTAGAGTGGCCGGCACACATCTTTTGGCGGCAGAAGCACACCTAGGTGCTGGGAATACAGGACAAGCACTTTTTCATATAAACAGGGTAAGAGAACGCGCAACCGGCGTTGCAGATGAATTGACTACTATTGATATTGATGTAATTCTTGATGAACGCGCTCGCGAGTTGGCAGGAGAGACCAATCGTTGGGCAGTTTTAAAGCGTACGGGCAAGCTTGAAGAACGTATCAATCTCTACAATCCCCAAGTAATTGATCACGGTGCGTTTGATTCAAGTATTCATCTGTTACGACCTATCCCCGGTGTAGAAATTCAGCTTTCCAGTGGAACTTTATTACAAAACCCTGGTTATTAGAACTTTAAAAATATTGTTTGCAGTAGTTTAGTTTAATTTTCAAGTAATGGGCAGGTATAAATCGCCTGCTCATTTTAATTACCATCCTCATTGTAAAAGAAAATCATTTCTATCAATCTAAGTATGCGAAAAAGAATACATGATGGTATCGGTACCCTAACAACTTTGCTTTTGATATGGTTCACAATAGCCTCTTGTACCGGAAAAGAGGAAACTTCGTATTATCTCGTTACTGGCGGGTCATTAAATTCCGTTGAAAAAAGTACTGTTGATGATTTGATAGGTGACCTGAACCAAGTCTTAGATAAACCAATTCAAGTAATCACCGATAATGAAAAGATTCCAGAAGATGGAAAATTGATTATCGTGGGTACAACCGAATCCAACAAGCTTTTAGACTCCATACTACAAGAACATCGATTACAAGGCAAACTTAGACCGAACGGTGGCATACGTACAAAAGTGAAGTCCTCGAACTCAAAGGACATGGTTCTCCTTGTAGGCTTTGATACTGAAGGATTACAGCAAACTATCTACGATTATTCTAAAGAAGTACTTCGCATAGACCCACTAGCCTATTGGACAGGTAATGAACCTCAAAAAAATATGGGTAATAGCATATTTGACTTTGAAAACAAGTCCATTGCCCCACCAAAAGTGCCTATCCGTTGCTATTTTGAAAACGATGTGGACGAGTTGGCCAACTACCGTGGAAAACTCCTTGAATACGATTGGGAAAGCTATACTGAGATGATTGATGCCCTGGTGCGTTTACGCTATAACGCCATACAGTTTTTTGACATGTTGGGCAGACCGGAATTTTTTCTAAGACCTGAATACCAAAAATTGGCGCCAGATTATCAACTCGATATGGACTATTTAGATAAGATGATGGATTATGCCCATGCTAAGGGGATGAAGATTCAGGTTGATTTTGCCCTAAGCTATCAGCTAAAACCTTTAGATGAGGATAAGGCAAGTTGTTGGAAAGAATATAAAGAGGATTGGATGGACAGCTGGCGCTATTATTTTGAGGAAACACCCCTGGCAAAAACCGACATTTTTATTCTGAGGCCACGAAACCAAGTATGGGATTGGGAATATAAAAGTTCTTGTGGAGAAGACAAGATTGAAGTGTTCAATGAGGTATTTCAAGTCTTTGACCAAATGGTCGACTCCTACAAGAAAGACGCAACAAAAGCCCTCATCTGCTATTCGGATGCAATGGATATGTATAATCAAGGCTTTAGACCACCAAAAGATTGGATTATTGCCTGGTCAGATGATGGTTTTGGAGGTTTTGAACACCTCCCGGAAACTACGGATGGCTACCAATTTGGAACCTACATGCACGCAGGGTTTTGGTTAAACCATACGGTACACAATCCTTATCCGGAAAGGGTTGAGGAAAAGATGAAGATAATGTTTGATGATTATGGGGCTGATGCTTATTGTATGGTAAATGGGCAGACTTTCCGTCCTTTTTTACTCAATATCGAAGCCTACAGTCAAATATGTCAAGACCCTACCAATTTCGATGCCGAGCAATTCTACACCACTTGGTCCCAACGCTATTTTAACAAAGAAAAGGCTGAATATGCAGTTAAAGCCATGAAGGCACTGCATCAGGCGCAAAATGTCGGAAGAATAGGCTATGTACAACATTTGTGGGAAATACGGGAAGCCATTGCCTATTTGTCCAATTCACCAATTCAGCGCCCAGGTAAAGCCGAAGTACCTTACACATATGAACGAGTAGCAAACGATTTTGAACATGTACAAACCATAAAAAAACATCTGGAAAAGGCCTTTTTAGAGGCGAAGAAGGGCATGGAAGATGATTTGGGCGATGACGAGTTTTATTATTCCTATATCTATTTGCCCATCGTATTGTATCGGGACCTTATCAATTTCGAAACCACTCTGCACAAGATGGCATCGCTAAAGCGACAATTTGAGATTGGTCATAATAAAAATGCTCTTGAAAGTGCCATCACAGAGATGGAAAAATTGAGCGCAGAATTGCAAATGCTTTACGATAACCGTCTGGAAAATAGCGAAAATGACAAGTGGAAAGGTTGGTACGACCCAAAAATACGTAGGCCCAACAATGGTTTTCCCACATCTGAAATGCTCTTTCAAATTTCTGAAAACCTAAGAAAAATGAATCAAATACAATCATGATTGTAAAAAAAGTCGTAATCATATTGTCTATCCTCACATGTTTGTTTTGGCTTGCGTGCAACAAGTCTCCGCAAAAATTTGAGGCTAAAGTAAAAGAGGAGTCCCCCGACCCTGTAAATATGGTATATCCCCAACTGGACACCGAAAATTCAAGATGGTTTCTTTTTTCCTCTGCTAGTCGTCCTTTCGGTATGGTCAATTTAAGCCCCGATACCCAACTACAAGGTACCTGGGGAAGTGGTTACCGCTATGAAGTGGATACCATTAAAGGTTTTAGCCATATTCATGGGTGGCAATTATCGGGACTATCCGTAATGCCTGTAACAATAACTCATAAGAATAAGGACTCCATTTTTCAGGATTTTTATTCAAAATTCAGTCACGAAGAACAAAAGATAACAACAGGATATCATTCCCTTAAACTACAACGGTAAGATGTTGATCTTGCCATCACCAGTACCAAACGCGTGGGATTCCATCGATATAGATTTCCAAAGACTAGCGAAAAAGCTATTCTTTTTAATCTTAACGGAATTTTAGGGCCTTGTAAAATTATAAACGGCGAACTGGAGAAAACAGGAGAATCTGAACTCGAAGGAAGTTTTGTCATAGCTCCCACCAAAAGAAGACCTAAACCCACAAGCGTTTTTTTTAAGGTTGAACTGAACACAGCTATCTCCAATCTGGAAAAAGATGAAAACAGTGGCAATTATTTGGTGTCCCTAGGTAAAGAAAATGACTCTGTTTTAATGAAGGCTGCCATTTCCTATACCTCCGTGAAAAACGCATCAGCTAATTTGGAGACTGAACTACCCCATTGGGATTTTGAAAAAACCGTCCAAGAATCCAAACTGGAATGGAATACGTTATTAAGAAGAATTAAAGTTGAAGGCAATAGCGAAACGGCACAAAAACGATTTTATACCGACTTATGGCATACACTGCTTGGTCGTAAAATTATTAGTGATGTAAACGGTGCCTACCCGGATAATACTGGAGAAACTTTTAGAATTGGGCTACTACCATTAAAAAGTGATGGCACACCCCAATTCAACCATTACAATTCCGATGCATTTTGGGGAGCCCAATGGACCATAAACACACTCTGGGGACTGGTCTACCCAGAAATAAAAAAGGAATTTGTTCTATCGCTCTTGCAGTACGAAAAGGATGGAGGCCTTATACCCAGAGGGCCATCAGGCGGTAACTATACCTATGTAATGACAGGAGCGTCCACTACCCCTTTTATTGTCAGCGCCATTCAGAAGGGCATTATAACCGAAGGTCTAGATACAATTTATCGGAAGCTCAAGAAAAACCACATGCCAAACGGCATCATGGAAAAGGCTGGTTATGAGCATAATACCAACCTCGGGGGCGGCCTTAGCTATTATTTGGACAAAGGATATGTGCCTTACCCCATCCCAGAGGGCAAATTTGGGGTACATCAAGACGGAGCAAGTCTTACCATGGAGTATGCCTATCAAGATTACACACTCGCCCAGTTGGCAAAAAAACTAGGTGATGAAGATGACTACATCTATTTTAAGGAAAGGTCCAAAAATTATAGGAATGTATATGATTCAAATACAGGTTGGATGCGGCCAAAAGATATAGATGGAAAGTGGAAAACTGAATTTGACCCTTTTAGCTATGAAAATGGATATAATGAGTCGAATGC
>CALBPG010000098.1 GCA_937899065.1 uncultured Allomuricauda sp. | reverse complement strand
CTTGATTGTCAAGAAGACGCCTCCTCTGGCCGCACTCTTAATCGGAACCCTGCTGGGTGCGGTTTTCGCCCTTATTTTTCAACCAGATGTAATAGCAAAAATTGGTGGCGCCGAAAGTTTAAACTTTGAAGCGGGCTATAAAGGTATTCTCAACGCGATTACTGTGGATACGGCTATTACCACAAAGAATCCTGCGCTGAATGATTTGTTTTCTTCAGGCGGAATGGCAGGAATGTTAGGTACCATTTGGCTCATTGTTTGCGCCATGGTTTTTGGTGGTATCATGGATGGTATTGGTGCCTTGCAACGTATTACGCAATCACTTCTTTCAATGGCAAAGACCACTTTTGGTTTGTTCGCCAGTACTGTGGGAAGTTGTTTGGCGTTGAATGTTACCGCATCAGACCAATATTTGGCATTGGTAGTACCTGGCAAGATGTTTTCTAAAGCCTATCAAGAGCGAGGTCTTGCACCGGAGAATTTGAGCCGAACCTTGGAAGATTCAGGTACAGTTACCTCTGTATTGGTGCCTTGGAATACCTGTGGCGCCTACCATAGTGGCGTTCTTGGCGTAAGTGTTGGTGATTACTTCTTCTATGCGATTTTTAATTGGTTGAGCCCTTTTATGACCTTGTTGTTCGCAGCACTGAACATTAAAATCAAGCAGCTGGCGCAAAAAATCACTGTCTAGTACCACACATCATTTCTTTATCAACAATTTGTTTTCCGAGGAGACCCCTTCCGAGAATCTTTCATAATTTCACGCCATAATCAAAATCATAAAACATGGCATCGATTACTTTGGGCGGCAACCCCGCCAACACCATAGGGGAATTACCCCAAATCAACACTCAAGCACCTGACTTTGATTTGACCAAGTCAGACCTTTCGCAAGCGTCCTTGGCCGATTACTCCGGTTCCAAGTTGGTCCTCAATATTTTTCCAAGTGTAGACACCGGTACTTGCGCCAAATCCGTTCGTCAGTTCAACGAGGAAGCGGCAGAATTGGAGAACACCAAAATCTTGTGTATTTCAAGAGATTTGCCTTTTGCCCAAGCCCGTTTTTGTGGAGCCGAGGGAATTGAAAATGTTGAAATGTTATCAGATTTCAGAACAGGTGGTTTTGGAGAAACATACGGCGTAACCTTCGGAGACTCTGCCTTTGCTGGGCTGTTATCACGAGCGATTGTAGTTGTTGATGAAAATGGCGTTGTGAAGCATACTGAACAAGTTGCTGAAACAGCGGATGAACCCAACTACAAAGCTGCTCTCGAAGCCTTAATGGATGCCTAAGGAATCTTTCCTTGCCAATCGTATCAAAAGCGTGGGATATGCCCTAAAGGGCATGTTTATCCTCATCCGAACTGAGGCTAGTATCAAAATTCAGTTGGTCATAGCGCTTTTGGTAACTTTTGCAGGATTGTATTTCAACATCTCAACAGTTGAATGGTGCCTTCAAGTACTCTCCATAGGTTTGGTCATGGGGATTGAGGGAATAAATACGGCTGTAGAGAAGCTATCGGATTTTGTGCAACCCCAGCACGATAAAAAAATAGGATTGATAAAAGATATTTCCGCGGGAGCCGTTATGCTAGTATCGTTTGCAGCCGTAATCGTGGGCCTATTCATCTATCTACCAAAGTTGTTTTGAAAGGCATCCGTTTGGGGTACCTCAATCGTAAATTTGTAAATTACCGCTTGGTTTAACCGGATTAATGGCGAAAAAGAGAACAAAATCAAAATCCAAGACGACTACCAAAAAACGGAGCTTTAAGCTTTCCAAACAGAACCAAGTTATTCTGGGAGGCTCACTCATTATTTTGAGTATAGCCCTGTTTTTCTCCTTCACCTCCTACTATTTTACGTGGCAGGATGACCAGAGTTTGCTATCGGAATTTCATGACCGAAACGCCGAGAGAAGCAATCTTATGAAGGTTTTTGGTGCTGCCATAAGCCATTTCTTCATTTTTAAAGGTTTTGGGTTGGCTTCTTTGGTTTTCCCTCTGCTGTTGGCCATTACGGGCTTGTACCTTTTCCTGGGACTCCCTCTCAAAAATGTCATGAGCAAATGGATTTGGGGTTTGACCGGTATGGTTTGGACCTCAATAGCCCTTGGTTTTTTTGCTGAAGAGCAACCTTTGTTGGGAGGAACGGTAGGCTTCGAAATGAATGACTTTCTGCAAGATTACACCGGAAGTATCGGGGTGTTCCTTCTCTTGCTTTTCATCTTGATGGTAATTTTAGTGCGGTTGTTCAACTTTACTCCAGAAGGGGTTGCGAGTTTTTTTAAAAGGCAAAAGAAGAGCCTTGCTGAAGATTTTCAAAAATCCTCTAAAAAGGATGTTTCTTTTGACAATCAGGAAACAACGTTGAAGTTAGATACTGAAGCGGAAACAGAGGTTGTTTTGGATACTTACACCCACAAAAAGGC
>CALBPG010000097.1 GCA_937899065.1 uncultured Allomuricauda sp. | reverse complement strand
ATACTATTCGGATGCATCTGCCCCCAAAGTGTTTTTTTGGTGGTGCGAAGGTCAGCTAGTCTTATATATTTTGAGCAGTTGTTGGAGCAAGATGATAATAACTATTTAAATACTGTTCCCTTTTTCTATAAACCTTTTTCCCAAGAGATGGTTCGGGTTACCCAAGGTCTTTTTGGATTTCGAAAGAAACATCTTGCTGAATACTTCTCAGATTGTTCAGAATTGATACAAGCAGTCAACCGAAGTAATTCGGAAGTGGAAAGCGTCATGGATTTATATGAGTTTTACCACCTCAATTGTGTCGATTGAGTTTGATATCTTGTTTTTTCAGGAAAGCTAATCTTAGGATTTGGCTAACGCCGCTATCTTATCTGAAACCGCTACTTTGTACATTGCACTTATCGGTATCGTATTGTTTTCAACGTATAAGTGGGTACGTGTCGCTTTTGAAACCCTTTCCAAATTGACAATGTAAGATTTATGGGTTCGCTGGAAACTATCGGGCAAAACCGTGGTGATGTTAACCAATGTTTCCGAGATAAGGTACATTCTTGAATCAGTAAAGATTTTCAAGTAATTCCCGAAACTTTGAATGTAAAGAATTGATTGAAATGGAATACCAATAGGTAAACCATCGTGCTTTATTTGTAGTTCTTGATTTCCAGTATCTTCCGTAGGTAGAACCCTTTCCTTAGCTGAAACTTTGTTTACCGCTTTTAAAAAGCGTTCAATCTTTACAGGTTTCAACAAATAGTCTACAACCCCGTAATCATAACTTTTCAAGGCATATTCAGAATACGCCGTCGTTAGAATGACCTTTGGTGGATTAAGGAGCGCGCTTAAAATCTCCAGACCACTGAGTTCGGGCATTTCAATATCCAAAAAAATAAGGTCAACCCGGTTTTGCTGCACAAAATTGATGAACTCAAGCGGGTTGCCAGTACTCAATACCAACGTAAAGTTGTCAATTTTAGAACAATACTCCTCGAGAACCTTACGTGCTAGTATTTCGTCATCTATGATAGCTACCTTAATCATTTACTTGAAATATGTAATGTAATCGACAGATGCACTTCATACATTTTTCCTGTAGTATTTATTCGCAAGATATGTGATTTAGGATACAGCAGGTTTAACCGCCGTTGCACATTTTCAAGGCCCATACCTTCTCTGTTTAATGCTGGAGTCACGCTCGGAATTGAGTTCGCCACAGAAAATTGTAATTGGCCATTTCGCATCGTTGCAGAGATATCAATCGTACTCGGTTCATTTGTGCTTTGAGCACCATGTTTTACAGCATTTTCAACAAAGGGAATAAGCAGCATAGGCGCAATTGTATATCCGGATACCGCACCACTAATGACAAACTCAATGGTAGACCGTTTGCCCAGCCTTTTTTCCTCAAGCAACAAGTAGTTTTCAATAAACTCCAATTCTTCCTTGAGCAAAACCGTATCCTTTTTTGTACTTTCCAATTGATATCGCATCAATTCAGAAAGTTGCATCACAACGGTTGGTGTTTCGAGAGATTGCTGGCGCGAAAGAGCGTAAATACTGTTCAATGAATTGAATAAAAAATGTGGATTGACTTGTTGTTTCAAATAATTCAATTCTATTTCCCTTTGCAATTTTTCCTTTTCTGCAGTTTCCTGCTGAATGATGATGTTTCTTCGTAACAGAAAGGCAGCCATACCCGTGCCTGTGGTATAGATAAGAAAGAAAAAGAATTTGGAAACTACTGTCCAACCCTTCTCATGGCCTCTCAAATACGCCATTATAAATATGATGCCAATAAGTAACAAAGCATACGGAACATACCTCCGATGGTCTAACAAAAATGGTACAAGCACAAAATGGTTTATCCAAATGATAATCATTATGATGGTAGCATAACTCAGGCCGTGCAGGTAAAAGGCCAAGTCGGTATCAAATTTGTCTTTGACCGTCCAAATGCTCAGTATTTCCAAAATAAGGACCAGAAGAAAAGCCGCAAGGTTAAGGAGAATGGTATGCTTCAAAGACCTATTGAACATAAAGGTTGGTTTGTACTTGGTAAAGGTACTATCTGTTTTTACGAGTTCTCTTAATTTATTACCAATGACCTATAGCGATGATGAAATCACTTCGTCATTTAAACTATGGCCTGGTCATCTTAAAAGCTACAAACACTGATTCTGAGATACTTTTATTCCAAATAAACGTATCAACTAGAACTGAACCATTCGAGAGGTTTGTAATTGAAGTCAAAACAAAATCAGTAAAATTCATCTAACAAGAACAATCATGATAAACAAAAGTCTACTGCTATTCGTACTCGTAATGCTCACCTATACAAGTAATGCACAACAATCAACTGGACCAGCGCCAGAGGCAACCGCTGCTGAGTTCAAACTTCGATTTCGGGAAGTTCCCAAGCTTGAAAAGGGATTTATGGACGGAACACCGGAAGATAAAAAAGATGGCATCACAGTAGGAGAATTAGGTGTAGACGGAGGTAATGCCGAAATGATTTTTCGGTTAGGTGCTCAGATTGCTGATGGCACATTTCCCAACTACGATAGTTTTTTAATTGTACATAAAGGAAAACTCGTGTTTGAGTCCTATTACAAATATGGTCGAATCAATTTGCCCCATCCGCAGGCGTCTGCAACCAAAGTCTACACTTGTTTGGCTGTGGGGCGCGCCATTCAAATGGGGTATTTGACCATGGCAGATTTGGATAAGCCACTTATACATTTTTTAAAAGATTTGGACCCAACCCAATTTGTTGAAGGCGCGGAAAAAATCACACTCGCGAAGGCATTGACCATGCGTTCTGGAATTCGTTTGACAGATAAGCAAAAAGAGGAGATGGAAAAGCATCCCGAACAACTGAAAGGGCAGGGTCAAGTGCAAACCCTATTGGCACTTAGTGCTCCCATTACAGAAGCTTCTCAAAGTTTTAAGTATCAAAGTGACCCCAACTTAGTAATGCAGGTTCTCGATGCGGTGGTCCCTGGTTCGGCCAAAGACTTTATCAAAACCGAACTTCTTGACAAATTGGCGATTACCAATTATCGTTGGCAAACAGCTCCCAGTGGTTTACCAGAAGCTGGATGGAAAGTAAGCATGACCTCAAGGGATATGGTGAAGTGGGGGACTTTGGTGCGGAACAAAGGGAAATGGAACAATGAGCAACTCATTTCAGAAGACTATCTCAAAAAAGGAGTGAACCGAATATTGTTAACTGGGGACGATGATGTTTTTGGCGGAGGAAAAAATGTTTCCCAACAAGGATATGGGTATTATTGGTGGAGTGCTGATTTAAAACATGGAGATAAAACTTATTTCAGCACATCCGCTCAAGGGGGTGGAGGTCAATATATTGTGCTAATTGAAGCGCTCGACTTGATGGTAGTGGTCACGGCACACGACAATGAGAACAAAACCTTGCAAATCATCGCAGAACATGTGTTGCCTGCTTTTGTAAAGTAAATCGTAGGGATGTATTGTAAAGAATTGTTGTCAAACACCTACATATATGTTTTAATATCAATGAATTACAGTTAATTGACTGATAGTTTTGGGAGGTAATAACATTAGTTTGAAAAAAAAATCGAAATACAACCGCAAGAAATGATGTAAAAAAGCATCTAATGTTCTATTCGAATTTTTCAACTAAAAAAACAAACGATGAAGTACCCAAAACTCATGCTACTACTTCTTTTAGGAGCTATTGTTTTTATGCAATCCTGTAATAGTGATGACACAGCAGAATCAGATGATACAGATGTTATCGATGACCCATCGGATGCAGTCAGCACTCCTTTATCTGCATTTGACGAATTTAACCCAGATGCAGTAACCATTTCCTTTGACGGTACTGTTATCACTATTGAATCAAATGGCGTGCCCAACCATACATCCCCATATTGGGAGGAGACCAATCCACTATATATTGAACCTGTGGTAGCCGTGGCCTTAACACCCGGTCGCATTGGCGGTAATCGAAGTTATACCGTTACCGTACCTGCCGCACCAGAAATAGCATCTTCCAGTACAGCAACCGGTTTGGGGGCAATTGGCATTGCCGTAACCGGAGTTCCTATCTTCAATGACCTTGAGGGAGATAATCGGCCTATTGAAGAGGTAATTGCAGAAACGTTTGATTATGCTGGAGCCCATAATGGCCCTTCGGGTTATCATTACCATGTGGAATCTGCAGATGTTCCGGAGAATACTGTGCTTTCGCATGATGATGAAAAACTTGTGGGTATTATGGCAGACGGTTTTTTGTTGTATGGGAGAAGAGAAGGGGATGGTACTTATCCCACTGATTTGGATGCTTCTGGCGGACACTTTGGTACTACTCCGCACAGTAATGGTGAAGTAATATACCATTATCATATTGTCAATGAATTCTATTTGGGAAGTATTATCGCCCTATTCGCCGGGGATTTACAAGGCACCCCAAATGTAATCATGTAATTGGACTAAAACACGACTTTACAGGAGACACTGTTTTGTCGTGTTACCAATGTATCCTGTAATTCTTGAGAAATGGAAATCAAAACCTTTCGGATGAAATTGTCTTTTCGAGCACTATTGCTATTGCCACTGAGTTTTTTCAGTTGCTTGGAACAAGAGGCAAAATCAAAGACCGAAAAAGGTTTAGTTTCAATGGACAAAGTACCCAACGTAACGATTGAGAAGGCAGCGCTGGAATATCATCCTGAAATCTCATTATGGACCCTAAACGAAGTCCCTTATTCTGGGTTTGCTGTGAAATATTACCCTGATGCTACCATAGAAGAAAAAATGGGAATTCTGAATGGAAGAAAACAAGACAAGCATATTCGGTTTTATGCTGATGGCCATTTTAAAAGTATTGCAGCATATGATGATGGAAAACTACATGGTGAAAAGAAACTATGGTCGGCAGATACGTTACATATTCTAATTGCTCATTACAATTACTACAAGGGCAAACCGCATGGGGAACAAAAGAAATGGTATCCTACGGGAGAACTTTTCAAGGTAATGCACTTGAACCATGGAAAAGAGAAGGGTATACAAAAAGCTTTTAGAAAAAACGGTGCTATATATGCTAATTATGAAGCGCGAGAAGGAAGAATTTTTGGTTTGAAAAAAGCAAAACTTTGTTATTCCCTAGAAAGTGAAACGGTTCAAACCAAGAAGCCTATGCAAATTGAACAATAGTTCATGCATTTCAATTAAGGGTAACCATAGGTAAGAAGTCTTAAAGAACTGCTAATTAGCAACATTCAAAATCATATTTTTTTTATTTTTGAAAGCTTCCCTTTGTATTTTGACCCGTATTCTTGAAAATCAAAAAACACCCTTTTGTCCGAAAAAAGTATGATACGGAGCTTTTGATGGACTGCGTATTCTTTTCCGAAGTCGAACGAAAGGTAGTGACTGGCCAACCGTTTTGCTATGACTTTCACGGCATTTTCATCCAAAATAGCGGAGAAGCGAACATCACTATTGAAAACGAATCTTTTCAACTGCACCCAGGGTGTTTTATCTTTCTAAGAGCTAACCAAGTTCGAGAATGGGTTACCGTAACACCTGATTTTTCTGGCTATTTGCTAATATTTGAAAACGAGTTTACAGAGACCTTTTTTAATGATGATTTGTTCATCCATCGATTCCAGTTCTTCGAAGTAAGTCAACCCCCGGTTCTGCGATGTGGTGACCGTTTTTTACAAGAATATGTTGGGAGTTGCGAAAATCTCAGGGGAGAATTGGACCATCTGAAAGAGGATAGCCATCATTATCTACGTTCCCTATTATACCATATGCTTATTCGTATTAATCGCGCTTATATTCAACAGTTTGGGGTGTCATCAAAAGGTTATCAGGATAGTATATCCACGCGGTTTAGAAAATCATTGGAGGAAAACATTCGAAGCAAACTACGAATTGGTGATTATGCCGAGTTGTTGAAAGTAAGCACAAGCCAGCTTAATAAGGTCATACTTAAAACGTCGGGGAGGTCAACGGCGGTAGTGATTCGTGACCGTCTGTTAACTGAAATAAAACGGGACTTGCTGTATACAGAAAAGAACATTTCTGAAATTGCATATGAATTGGGATTTTCGGACAATTCAAACTTCATTCGGTTTTTCAAGAATCAAACTGGGCATACCCCAAATGATTTTAGGACTATCCATTCGAAATGACCATTAATACTTCAAATTGACCATAATCGTAGGCCGTTTTGCTTCTTTCTTTGTTTCAAGCTAAAAGAAGTTTTATGAGAATTCGAACGGTCATCATAGTATTAGGCATTTTCCTAACCCAAGTTGCTTGCAAACAAGCAAATGAAAATAGTCAAACCCTTACGCTTGAGAAAAGCAGCGTGCCTTCTCCACAGTTTTGGGCACATCATTATAATATGGTTATGGACGTGTCGTATGGGGATGACCCTGACCAACGCGTGGATGTCTATACTTACGGAAAATACATAGGAGAACCCAACTGGTTTGAACGAAGCGAAGACAAAAGGCCAACCTTAGTATGGATTCACGGCGGGGGCTGGCGCTATGGAAATAAGGAAACCGACACTTGGATCTTCATTCATATTATGGAGCGGGGCTGGAATGTTGTCAATGTGGAGCATCGAAAAGGGGTTGGAGCGGCACCCCATGC
>CALBPG010000096.1 GCA_937899065.1 uncultured Allomuricauda sp. | reverse complement strand
CGCATTCGATAAAGGGCCTCTCCTTTCGCCTGTCGCTTTTTGATAGATTTCTCTTGTCCTGTTGGGCGCAGGTGTTTGACCCTTAACTCTGGGTCAGTCAAGGTTTCGAATTTGTGATACTTGGCAAGTAAGGTGTCTACCGTATCCCAACCGACTCCCTCGCGAAGGCCTCCTATTTTTTCAAAACAGGCTTTGAGATATAGTTTGATAGGTCCTCGAATGTGGTTTTGGTCCGCTATGTTTTCATACAACCATTCCCCATTTTTTTCAATATAAAGCAGTCCACCGCACATACCCAACATCCAATTACTTTGAAAATGATTTCGCATGTGTTCAAAATAATTCTTCGGAATAACAATGTCTGCATCAAACTTTCCAATGAGTTCAGTTTCTGAAGCTTTGGACAAACCATAATTGAATGCCGCTACGACCTTTTTGCCAGGAAGATGTCCCGATAAGGCGTTGTTCTGGTATACCTTTATCCATGAATGCTTTTCAGCGAACGTTTTGGCGATAGCATAGGTTTCATCTGTAGACCCATCATCAACGAGTACAAGCTCTTCAGGAGGCTGGGTCTGGTTCACAAAGCTCTCCAAACACTGTTGCAAATGCTTTTCCTCATTATGTGCTGGAATGATAATGCTTATTCGCATGTTCTAAAATTCCATAAAATGAATTTGACAACCCAAAATGGTTCAATTTCTTTCCGCGTAAACGATGTAATACCGCATGGTAAATCGTCGCAATAACGGTCGAAAACCAATTTTTTTGGTGGGATTGGTCCACTTAGCTGAATCCTTTATGGTCCATCCTGATTTTTCCAGCAACCAATCGAACTGCCAGTCTTCGAACTCGTGGTAATGTCGGTCCCATGGGTCGGTTTTGCTGCGATAGGCTGTGGAAAACCAGAGTCGCATGGGAATACTGGCGACTATTTTATTTGCTTTGATTTCGCGCAATATATTGAACGGTGCCAACATGTGCTCGAAAATCTCGAAGGCAGTGATTACTTCTGCCTTGGAATTTTGTACCGTTTGGAAATCAACATCCAAATCTTCCCCAGAGGTATTTTCAACGAAATATCCCTGTTCCCTCATTATTTTGGCGAAAGGATTATCCACGCCCAAATCCAAAATGGATTCTTCTCGGGATATGTGCTTTTGTAAAAACTCCAGGGTATGCTTGTACCGCTTATTGTGAAAGTTGTTTTCGTACATCCGCTAATTTTCCAATAATGAAAGCATAAATCCTAAAATTTATGAGGATGTCTTTTCTGGAATCAAACGCGATAAACGATGGCATTGATGTTCATTCCAGCACCGACACTGGCGAAAATGACCACATCTCCGGATTGGACATCATGCTCTGACATTTCACCTCTGCGCACAAGGTCGAATAAGGTAGGAATGGTGGCCACGGAACTATTGCACAATTTATGAATGCTCATGGGCATGATGTTTTCGGGGACCGGTTTTTTATAAATACGATAAAAACGATTGATGATGGCTTCATCCATTTTTTCATTGGCCTGATGAATGAAAATCTTCTTTACACTGTCGATGGACACACCAGCCTTGTCCAAACAATCTGCCATGGCTCTGGGAACATGCGTACAAGCAAATTCATAGATTTTACGGCCGTGCATTTTAATATAGCGTGAATCAGAAGTGCCTTCTGCATTATAGGTCTTATCAAAAAATAGATAAAAGGCCTCTTGGTTCGAATAAGTTACCGAGGCATGGTTCAAAATATCCACTGATTCTGGATTGGCTTCTACTATCGCAGCCCCAGCACCGTCAGAGAAAATCATGCTGTCACGGTCGTGTTCGTCAATGATACGGGACAAGGTCTCACCCCCAATGACCAAGCACTTTTTGGCCATTCCGCTTTTAATGAAAGCTTTGGCTTGAATAATACCTTCAACCCATCCAGGACATCCAAAAATCATATCATACGCTACGCAATACGGATTTTGAATATCGAGAAGATGCTTGACACGAGTGGCCAAGCTAGGCAAAGTGTCACCTTGGGTATGCCCTACGGTAAGGTCCCCAAAGTTGTGCGCAAAGATGATGTAATCCAGTTCCTCTTTATCGATTCCTGCGTCAAGGATAGCACTTTCTGCGGCAAGATGACCTAGTTTGGAGGTAGTATAATCGGGTTTGGCATATCTTCTTTCAGATATTCCAGTAATGGCTTGAAATTTTTCAATTACTGTCTGGTTCTCTTGTGCAATGGCTATACCATCATTACTAAAAAACTCGGCTTCCAAAAAGTCTTCATTCTTGGTAACTACTGAAGGAATGTAACTACCAGTTCCCGTGATTCCAATTCGCATTGTTAAGGTTTTCATAAAAATACGACAAGGTACACCTTACTATTATGCATGCATAGCAACCGCTACGATGTTCAAGGGCGTTTTTAACAGTTTTCATCAAAAAAAAAGCTTCAATCCATTTTACGAATTGAAGCTTAACCTTAATGTTTACTGTGGTTTCTTAGGCCTCCGCATAGGCTTCTATAGGAGTACAAGTACAGATTAAATTACGATCGCCAAAGGCTTCATCTGTCCTTCTAACTGTAGGCCAAAACTTATTTTCGGAAACAAAAGCCAACGGAAAAGCAGCTTTTTGACGACTATACGGAAACGACCATTCATCTTGAGTAACCATGGTCAAGGTATGCGGCGCGTTTTTCAAGACGTTATCCGGGTCGTCAGCAGAAACTTCGTCTATTTCAGCGCGAATGGCCAACATAGCTTCACAGAACTTATCTAATTCAGCAAGACCCTCACTTTCAGTGGGTTCAATCATCATGGTGCCAGCAACAGGAAATGATACCGTAGGCGCGTGGAATCCATAGTCCATTAAACGCTTTGCAATGTCGGTTACTTCAATACCTTTCGCTTTGAATGGTCGACAATCAATAATCATCTCATGTGCAGCACGTCCTTGTTCGCCTGTGTAAAGCACGTCGTATTTCCCTTTAAGGCGGTCTTTGATGTAGTTCGCATTAAGAATGGCAATTTTTGTGGAGTCGGTAACCCCAGTTCCTCCTAACATTTTAATGTAGCCATAAGAAATCAAACAAGCCAAAGCACTGCCCCAAGGTGCAGCTGAAATTGCTGTGATGGAATGATTTCCGCCTGTTTCAATAACGGGATTGGAAGGTAAGAAGGGTTTCAATTGCTCTGCTACGCATATAGGTCCAACTCCCGGACCACCTCCCCCATGAGGGATGGCAAACGTTTTGTGAAGGTTCAAGTGGCACACGTCAGCACCGATTGTAGCTGGATTCGTAAGGCCTACTTGAGCGTTCATATTGGCCCCATCCATATACACTTGTCCGCCATGTTCATGTATCAGCGAAGTAATCTCACGGATGGATGACTCAAAAACCCCGTGTGTGGAGGGATAGGTCACCATCAAAGCCGCAAGATTCTCTGAATGGGCTTCTACTTTTTCTTTTAAATCTACCACGTCAATATTTCCATAGGCATCCGTTCCAGTAACCACCACTTTCATGCCCGCCATTACTGCTGAAGCAGGGTTGGTTCCATGCGCAGATGAGGGAATGATGCAAATATTACGATGCGAATCTCCTCGCGATTTATGATATGCTCTAATGGTCATTAAACCAGCATACTCGCCTTGCGCACCGGAATTGGGTTGTAGCGAAGTAGCAGCAAAACCTGTAATAATGTTGAGTTGATGCTCCAAAGCTTTCAACATCACATGGTATCCTTCTGCCTGCGATACAGGCGCAAATGGATGGATGTTGCCCCATTGTGCCCAGCTCAAAGGAAGCATCTCGCTAGCAGCGTTCAACTTCATGGTACAGCTGCCCAAGGAAATCATCGAGTGGTTCAAAGCCAAATCCTTTCGCTCTAATTTTTTAATGTAGCGCATCAATTCCGTCTCAGAATGGTACGAATTGAAAACTTCATGCGTCAAGTAGTCACTAGTACGTTCCACAGTTGAGGACAAAATAGCTTCTGAATCTTCTACTAGCGAAGGTGTTGGGACGCCTGCCATTTCAGCAAAGCAAGCCAGAATATCTTCTAAATCTTCTGTAATAGTAGCTTCATTTATGGATAATGTTACCGTAGTGTTATCTACATAATTGAAGTTGATTTCTTTCGCGACCGCCAACTCTCGAAGTTTTTCTGCGTCTGATATTTTGATTTTAAGGGTATCGAAGTATTGCGTATTCTCTTGGACAACTCCAATTTGACCTAAACTTGTTGCTAATCGCTTCGTTTTTTGGTGTACGGCGTTCGCAATAAAGGCCATGCCCTTTGGTCCATGGTATACAGCATACATTCCAGCCATAACGGCCAAAAGTACCTGTGCCGTACAAATGTTGGAGGTAGCTTTATCTCGTTTAATGTGTTGCTCGCGCGTTTGCAACGCCATGCGCAGCGCACGATTGCCATCGGTGTCTTTGGTCACACCGATAATCCTGCCTGGAATATTGCGACGGAATTCTGTTTTGGTAGCGAAGAAGGCGGCATGTGGTCCTCCATACCCTAAAGGAATACCCAAACGTTGGGTGGTTCCCACGACTACATCAGCACCCCATTCTCCCGGAGGAGTAAGCAATACCAAACTCAAAATATCCGCTGCAACCGCGACTTTAATATCCAAGCTGTGCGCCTTAGCAACAAAATTGGAGTAGTCTTGAACTTCACCGTACTTTCCGGGATATTGCAGTATCGCACCGTAAAAATCTTGTGAAAAATCAAATTCATCAGGATGTGCAATAACCAATTCAATACCCAAGGGTTGAGAACGGGTTTGTAAGAGACTTAAGGTTTGTGGTAGTACATTTTCATCCACAAAGAACTTGGTCACTTCTGCTTTTTTTTGTTGGCGACTTCTCACATCGAACAACATGGTCATGGCTTCCGCAGCTGCGGTGCTTTCATCCAATAACGAAGCATTCGCCAGTTCCATTCCTGTGAGGTCGCATACCATAGTTTGGTAATTGAGAAGGGCCTCCAAACGTCCTTGGGCAATCTCTGCTTGATAGGGCGTATAGGCCGTATACCATCCAGGATTTTCTAAGATATTTCGTTTGATGACTGAAGGTGTCAAAGACTCATGATATCCCAATCCTATATAGGAGCGGAATACTTGATTCTTTTGGGATAGTTCTTCAAGATGTTTTAAAAAGGCATGTTCACTGATACCCTGGGGTAAGTCTAAATCCTGTTTTAACCGAATGTCATCGGGAATGGTCTCAAAAATGAGTTGTTCCATACTTTCGGCATTCACGGTTTGCAACATTTGCGTTACGTCATCCTCTGTAATACCGATGTGTCTTGCAGCGAAATTCTCAGTGTTCATAATACCTTAAATATTGTGCAAAATTAGGTAATAATTCAGTGAAAATAAGCATTTTTGGAAGTGTCCAAACCAAAGTTGTTAACCGTAAATTAACGTTTTGGAGGCATTGGTAAATTCTGTTTAATGAAGCCTTTTTCGTGGTTGTTTCAATTTTATTTGGATTCCAGCATTCATGTTGGGTTTTCCGTAGCTTCCATGACAGTAGTTACCTCCTTTATGTTAAACATTCCACTGCCTTGGAATTTGTTTTTTTTTCAAATTTTGGCCACAGTCGTAGGCTATTCCTTCATTAAATATGGCGTAGAGGCTGAAAAGTACTGGCTGGTTTCTAAAAAATACTACCGTTACATTCGATTTTTCAGTGTGCTTTGTTTCTTAGGTAGCATCTTTTTCTTGGTACAGCTTAAACCCGCAGTTTGGTATGGGGTGGCTGTTTTAGGCTTTTTGACCTTGCTTTATGCGATTCCTTTTTTGGGTCGTTTCAAGAATCTTAGAAATGTGGGTGGTTTTAAGATTTTTATGGTGAGTTTGATTTGGTCAGGCTTCACCGTAATGTTGCCCGTACTAGAAGCGAATTTGAGTTTTGATTGGGATATCGGTGTAGTTGCCATCCAGCGGTTTGTATTGGTATTTGTGCTAATACTGCCATTTGATGTTCGGGATATGGAAAAAGACACCCCTTCGTTACAAACCATCCCGCAACGCTTGGGGGTTCAAAAGACCATTTGGCTTGGGATTGCCCTGTCTCTTTTGGTTATGGCTATGACTTTTCTGAAGGATAACCTTTCCCTAAGGGAGATTTTAATGAATGTAGTGTTAATGGCAATGCTGATTAAAATACTGGTTCAAGTGAAACGAAATGATTCGAAGTATTTTGCTGCCTTTTGGGTAGAAAGCATTCCTGTTTTTTGGATGCTGATTTGGCTATTGCTCCTAAAGATGGGTTACTGACGTTTTTTGAGCAACTCTTTCATATTCTCTTTATCGTCTTCAGACAAGGTGTCCAAACCAGCACGTTCACAAAGCGAGGTCAATTTCTTATTCTTTGTTGAGAAATCGGAGCATTCCTTGCTAAAGAACAAATACACATTTAGCTGAAGTAATTCCCACCATGTAGCCTCACCATATTGACTTTTGGTGCAAATCTGTTTTGCTTTTTCAAGAGATATTTTCATTCCTCTAAAACCATGTTTGATTCATACAACCCATAAGCGATGTTCGCGCCCTGTGGATCATAACCCATAGATTGGACGGATTAATTCCCAATTCATTACAAATATCTTCGGTGCTCATTCCTTGAATGGTCTTCATTTTAAAAACCAAGGATTGTTTTTTGGGTAATTTGGCAATACACTCTTCAATGGCAAGACCCAACTCTTCATTTTCCATACGGCTATCACCGTCCTTGCTGAAGGGGTCGGCCACTTGTTCTTCCAACCAATCGCCTTCAGATTCCGCATCCGTATTATATCCCATGCGTACTTCTGCCTTTCCTTTTTTGGAATTGCTCTTGCGATAATAGTCTATTACTTTCCGTTTTAAAATTGCAATTAACCAGGTGCGCTCGGCGGCATCTCCTTTGTAGTTCTTGGCGGAATTTAATCCAGCAAAAAATGTTTCTTGCACCAAATCTTTTGCGATTTCTGCATCGCTTACCCTTGCGATGGCGTAGTTAAAAAGGTAGTCTGCATATAAATCTACCCAACTATCGGGATTGAGTTTGTAAGCTGCCATATTTGTTTGAAGTACTAAAAATACTTGATTTTAGTTAATCATCACATGTTTTGTCAAATACAAACGACTTCAAAAAGTATCACAAAATGTTCATGGCGTTTTACTTTACCATAAGATTAACAGGCTTTGCTAAGCCGATTTTTTCAATAGGCCCGAGCGTTCCAATAAAGCATCTAGCTTGGGTTCGGCACCTCTAAAAGCTTTATAAAGTAGCATAGGGTCCTTGGTTCCCCCTTGGGAAAGCACGTTTTCCTTGAATTTTTTCGCGATGTCCTTATTGAACACCCCATTCTCCTTGAAATAAGCAAAGGCATCTGCGTCCAATACTTCGGCCCACTTATAACTGTAGTATCCCGAAGCATAGCCACCTTGGAAAATATGGGCAAAAGCAGTACTCATACAGGTGCTTTCTGTTTCCGGATACAATTGGGTATCACGAAAGGCATTGGTTTCGAAGGTTTTAACGGATGAAATGTGAGTTGGGTCAGTGCTATGCCATGCCATGTCCAAAAATCCGAAGCTCAATTGGCGCAGGGTAGCCATTCCCTCTTGAAAGGTAGAAGACTCTTTTATCTTTTGAACCAATTCCATAGGAATTACTTCACCCGTTTCGTAATGAAACGCGAAGAGTTCCAAAGCTTCTTTTTCGTAGCACCAGTTTTCCATGATTTGACTGGGAAGCTCTTCAAAATCCCAAAA
>CALBPG010000095.1 GCA_937899065.1 uncultured Allomuricauda sp. | reverse complement strand
TGATGGCTTTTTCTTAGGCTTTCCCCAATCGGTCTGAACGGTAATTCACTAGCGAACGGGCAATATCTTGATTCAGCATCAACAAAGGAGGGAACATCCAAAGTTCGGTATCCCAAAAAATGTGACCGTTATAATTTTGGGAAGATAATCCCATCGGCGCGATGCTCAAATCAGAGTCCCCACGCGAGAAAGCGTATAGATGATATAGGGCTAAACGCACATCTAGTTGGTCTTGGAGATTTCCTTCAATGACGATGTCTCCTTTCCAGAGGTCTTCCCAAAGGGATTTGTGTTGGTTCAACAGGTCTTCTCTTGGTGTTAGTAAATTGAAAATCACAAAGCGTTCAGATTCGGTTTGTGGGTCTTCAAAGTCCTGGGTGCTGCATACTGCTCCGGTCCAAGCAAACTCAAAAGTTTCGCCTTTTTTCAGTTCTTGCTCAAAAGACAATCGGTTGTCATACGCTGACTCCAATTCATGGGTCAATTCAGGCCTTTGATGTTCACGAGTGGAATTAATGGCGTGCCAAATAAAGGTTGCTGAAGTACCAACCATATGCCGCCCCAAACGGCTCTCGGCCACGGTTTGCAAAATGGGCATGGTGGTTTCCAAATCTTGCAATATTCTAAAAGTACTATTGGGACTATGATACTCATCTGGGGTTTCAATAATCCCAGTTGCTTTTAGGGAAATATTTTTCAGTGGCGCTACACTAATATCAATGTACCCTGAATATTGAATGTTACGCAAAGCATAAATGGTATAGGAAACCTTGGCTTTATCTTTGAAAGTGAAGCTAGTGGTAAAGCCAGCGGTCTTCATGTTCAAGGTTTGCTTCCAATCGGATACATTGGTTTCGTCAATGAGTTCCCCATCGATTTCAAGCGCCAATTTGGCAAAGTTCATTCCAAGGAGAATTCTACTAACACCTAAAGGGGATTCTTTGTCGTAGACGTTATTGAGAATGATGGATTTGGTCTGGAAGGGTTTGTCTTCAGGCAGTATGCCAATCCTTCCGTTAGCAGCAACGATTCCCGTGTATTTGTCAACTTTTCCAGCAGATAGGATCCAACCGTCTTCTTGAGAGTGACCATTAAGCATGACTGCAAAGAGCAGAATGCTACAAAGTATTTTCTTCATTTGTAAAGACCTTTTAAAACAAGTCTTTAAAATAAGATTTTATTTCAAATAATGTGGCCTGTGACATTTCGTCAAAACGCAAATCAGAATGGCCAACGCGGTCCTGCGGTCCAATACCAACGCTATAAAATCCACCTGCTTTTGCCGCGTCAATTCCCTTTTCGGCATCTTCGATAACAATACATTCTTCGGGTTGTAACCCCATTTTTTCAGCGCCATTAAGAAAAATGGCTGGGGCTGGTTTGCTTTTGGAAACGCTGTTGCCATCCCCAATAACATCAAAGTAGCGCACAGCGTTCAGCTGTTCCAGTACTTTTTTGGCATTTTTACTCGCACTTCCCAGCGCTACGTTAAATCCTTCTTGGCGTAAATGGGTAAGCAACTCTTCAGCACCGGGTAGAAAATCCGTAGGTGTGATTTCGTCCAAGCTTTCCACGTACTTTTCGTTTTTCTCCGTGGCAAGGTGGTTCAATTCTTCCTCGGAGATTTCAATTTGGTTATGGTCGAGTATTACCTTGATGGAATCCAATCTAGAGATTCCGCGGAGTTGGTCGTTAAGCTCCCGGTCAAACTGCCAACCCATTTGGTCTGATAGTTTTTTCCAGGCGACATAATGTTGCTCTGCTGTATCGGTTATGACCCCATCCAAATCAAAAATGAAACCTTTGATCATAATAGGTCGGTTTTGGCTGACAAAGAAATGATGAATTATGTTAAGAAAAAAGCTACTTGATGTTATATTCGAGTCGCATGGTGATGGAGGCCGTCTTATTTTTGGATGCAGTGTTGTACGCACCGCCCCAACTATAGTCTTCCCCAGAATTTTGCCCAGTGATTTGAAAAACACCCATCCGGGCCGTAATCAATTCCCCTAAAGCACCTCCGGCGTTTTCCGCAATTTTTTCTGCACGAATACGCGCGTCTTCGGTGGCTTTTGAAATCATTTCGATTTTTAAATCCGCCAACTTGGTATAATAGTAGCGGGGTGGTGATGAATTGAACTGTACGCCTTTGTTGAGTAGTTCTGTGATTTCACGCGATACTTTTTCAACCGATGCGACGTCTTCCGATTCAATTTGTACGGACTGACTCAGTTCATAACCTCTAAAAATGGTCCCTACATAATTCCCATTTTCATATTGGTTGTCGCGACGTTCCAAGGTCTGAACCGAACTGAATATCAAATTGTCTTCTTGAATGCCTTTGGAGACCAAATAGTTTTTAACAATGTCCTTTTGTTCGTTGAGACGTTCAAAGGCATCTTTCAAATAAGGGCTGTAAGCTGAGAAACGACCTTCCCAAACAATCAGGTCAGACGTAAAGTTCTCGTTTCCAAGCCCTGTAACCGAAATCATTTGGGGTGGATGCGCTCGTTTTACGTAGGCATCTCCTAAAAAAAAGGCAGCTAAAACGATGGCAATGCCAAAAATAATAGCAGTGATATGTTTCATATCGGTAGGTTTAGGATTGGTGATAAATATACCGAAAAAGATAGTTTTTCAAGTGGTGCAAATTGCTATTTTTGCCCATGCAGAACAATGTACTCATCCTTGATTTTGGTTCTCAGTACACCCAGTTGATAGCACGTCGCGTTCGAGAGCTGAACATTTACTCTGAAATCAAACCTTTTAACAAAATTCCCGAAAACCTCGATGAATATGGGGCGGTAATCCTTTCGGGTTCACCCTCTTCGGTGCGCAGTGAGAGTGCTCCCCATCCAGATTTGTCAGAAATAAAAGGGAAAAAGCCTTTGTTAGCCATTTGCTACGGGGCTCAATATTTAGCTCACTTCCATGGCGGGAATGTTGCGCCGTCAGCGACCCGCGAGTACGGTCGCGCAAATCTTTCCTTCGTGGATGGTTCAGATGCCTTTTTAAAAGGAATTGATACCGGTTCACAGGTGTGGATGAGCCATAGCGACACCATAAAAACCTTACCGGAGAATACACAACGTTTGGCAAGTACCAAAGATGTAGAGAACGCAGCCTTTAAGATGGAAGGAGAGACCACCTACGGAATCCAATTTCATCCGGAAGTATATCACACGACCCAAGGCAAGGACATTTTAAAGAACTTTTTGGTGAATATCGCAGGCTTGGACGCCCAGTGGACTCCAGACGCCTTTGTGGAAACCACGGTAGCTTCGTTGAAGTCGGAAATTGGAGATGAAAATGTCATTCTTGGGCTTTCTGGGGGCGTAGACTCCAGCGTTGCGGCATTGTTATTGCACAAAGCCATTGGAAGCCAACTCCATTGCATTTTTGTAAACAATGGATTGTTGCGGAAAAATGAGTTTGATATGGTCTTGGAACAATATCAGGGTATGGGCTTGAATGTGAAGGGTGTAGATGCGTCCCAACGTTTCTTGGATGCCTTGAAAGGCGAATCCGATCCTGAGAAAAAACGAAAAACCATAGGTCGCGTATTTATCGATGTTTTTGATGATGAATCCCAAAAAGTGGAAAATGCCACATGGTTGGCCCAAGGGACGATTTATCCGGATGTTATCGAATCGGTTTCTGCAACTGGAGGGCCATCCGCAACAATTAAAAGTCATCATAATGTGGGAGGTTTACCTGACTACATGAAGCTTAAAGTCATTGAACCTCTAAAACTTCTTTTTAAGGACGAAGTGCGACGCGTAGGGGCTAGCATGGGAATGCCGAAAGATATTTTAGGCAGGCATCCCTTTCCTGGTCCTGGGCTTGCCATTCGGATTTTGGGTGACATTACCCCAGAAAAAGTGTCTATCTTACAAGAGGTGGACGCCATCTTTATTGAAGGATTGAAAAAATGGGACCTTTATGATTCCGTTTGGCAGGCAGGAGCAATGTTGTTGCCCGTTAATAGTGTGGGGGTTATGGGTGATGAACGTACTTATGAAAAATGTGTAGCCCTTCGCGCTGTGGAAAGCACGGATGGAATGACTGCAGATTGGGTGAATTTGCCCTACGAATTCCTTCAAAAGACCTCAAATGAAATAATAAATAGGGTAAAAGGCGTTAATAGAGTAGTCTACGACATTAGTTCGAAGCCTCCAGCAACTATTGAATGGGAATGAAAAAATCTATTGCACTTTTATGTTTGGCCCTTTTTGCCTTGGTATTTCAAGGCTTTGGGCAAGAGTATACCACGCACACCGTAGCCGAAGGAGAATCACTTCAGTCCATCTCTCGGCAATACCGCGTTACCCCGTACCGTATTTTACAAGCGAACAAGGAAATCAAAACTGCCGCCGACGTGAAGGCCAATACGATTTTGATTATTCCTACCCAAGGCCCTTTGGAAACCAAAACGGAACAAACCGAAGAGGAACTCCAAGAAGAAAAGCCTATTGGGTATACCAGACATCGCGTACGGAAGCGGGAAACCTTGTTTGGCATTACAAAACAGTATGAGATTACCGAAGAGCAATTGAAACGCTATAACAGGCAACTCTATGCTGAACCTTTGAAAAAAGGCATGGTACTCCAAATTCCGAAATACGCTAAACCAGACCCTGATGATGAGCGTGACTTGGATTTTGATACGTATACCGTTGCCCCAAAGGAGACCCGATGGAGTATCGCCCACAAATTCAATATTTCAGTGGACAGCTTGGTAAAATTGAATCCAGAGTTAAGTTCAAGTGTAGACTATTTGGCGACAGGGCAAAGCTTAAAGGTGCCGAGACCTAAAGGGGATAGTCTGAAAGAACAAAAAGTGGACCTTTTTGTTTCCTACACCGTTCCGCCTAAAAAGACCTTATATAGTTTGGGCAAGGAATATGGAATTCCTTCCGACTCTATTGTTAAGCTAAACCCTGAAATCATGGAATTGGGTGGTTTAAAAGAAGGGATGGTGATTCGACTTCCGAAAGAAAAATTGGATGCTGGAGCGGTCAATACGGACAACTTCATTTTTTACGAGGTGAAGCCCAAACAGAATATTTTCAGGCTTACCCAAAATCTAAATATTACTCGCGAAGAGCTTTTTGCCCTTAATCCGGCACTGGAAAATGGATTGAAAGCAGGAATGGTGCTCAAATTGCCCAAGAACAAATCCAACGGTTTGCAGGTTAAAAATGCTTTGATTCTGGATAAGGTCAATTTGGTTGATAGTATCAATGTGGACAACACCTTAAAGGTCGTTTATATGCTTCCGTTCCGTTTAGACCGTATCAATTTGAACGATACCAAAAAGACGAACAATCAAATTGCAACCCGAAATGATATTGGCCTAAGTTTAGGCTTCTATTCAGGAGCCATGGTGGCCTTGGATTCCCTTAAGAAAATGGGAGTTTCTGTGAATGTTAAGGCGATTGACACGGAATTGAGCGAAGCCAAAGTTGCCCAGTTTGTAAATGGATATGATTTTAATGACGTTGGTGCCATTATAGGTCCTGTCGGTGCCAAAGCTCTCGATGTTGTTGCGCTGAAAACGTCTACTTTGGGCATACCCGTGATATCCCCCACGGCTTCAGATAGCGATTTAGGACATAGTAATGTATTTTATTCCGTGCCCAATAATGACGTTTTGCGAAAAAAGGTCTTGGCGCACATGAAAGCCGAGTACAAAGATCAAAATGTTATCATTATAGCAGATGCTGCCCATCAGAAAGCCTACGATTCTATAATTACCGCCTTTCCCGTGGCAAGAATCGCAAAAATCATAAAGGATAAGTCGTTGCACTTGGTTGAGTTCCAAAGACAACTTTCAAAAACAAAAGATAATTGGGTCTTTTTGGAGACTTCGCAATCTAGTTTGATTTCAAGTGTTAGTTCTATTTTGAACTCTTCCAATACAGAAGATGTGAAAGTGAAAATGATTACCACGAGTTACAGTAATGCGTTTGAGAACGAATCTATTTCAAAAACACATTTATCTAATTTGCGGTTTACCTATCCTTCATTCTTGAAGCTTCCGGATGAAAGTGCGTTTACAAAGCAGTATGAATCCCGATATGGATTCGCGCCCAACCGTTATGCTGCTCGTGGTTTTGACATGACCATGGATGTGCTGCTTAAACTGGCACATAAAAACAATCTTTTTGAAACCTCAAAAATCATTGGGGTAACCGAATACAGTGGCAGTTGCTTTGATTATCACAAGGATTGGTCTTCAGGATATCACAACCGCGCGGTATACCTGATGGAGTACGATAGTTTACAAATCAAACAAATCAAATCAGATGACGTCGCGAGTAACCTATAATGGTGCGTTACGAACCACTAGCGAACATTTACGTTCCGGAAATACGTTTATAACAGATGCCCCTGTAGATAACAATGGTAAAGGAGAGGCTTTTTCGCCTACGGATACGGTTGCCACGGGTTTGGCAAGTTGTATGTTAACCGTGATGGGCATCAAAGCACGTGATATGGACGTCAATTTAGAAGGTTCTGTAGCTGAAGTGACCAAACATATGGCCTCCAATCCTAGAAGAATCTCTAAAATCGAAGTGCGTTTGGAATTGCCTTCCGATGTTTCTGAAAAGGACAAAAAAATACTGGAACGTACTGGAAATACCTGTCCTGTACATCAAAGCTTACACCCCGATATCGAGAAATTAATTGAGTTCCATTGGATAAAGTAAGCTGGCTTTTTGGGTTTCTGTTTATTTGTACCCTTAGTTTCGGACAAGAAATTCAGGAAACTATTGAATGGAAACCTAACAAAAAACTCAAGTGGTCTGATTTTAAGGGAAAAGTACCTCCAGCCGCCGTTCCTGCGGCCACTACGGCTAGTGGAATCAGCTATAAGTATTCCGCGAACCTTATCCATCATGAAGTAAAACTTGATTTTACCGTGAGTTGTTTTTTCTATCCGAATGAGTCGTGGTACAAACCGGATATTTGCGATGACTTTATTTTAGGACACGAGCAATTGCATTTTGATATCGCGGAACTGTTCGCGCGCAAGATGCGTGATAAACTGAAACGGACCTCTTTTTCAGATAACGTAAAAGCAGAAATTCGAAAGATTTACAAAGACATCCTTAGGGAACTTCGAGACTATCAAGAACTCTATGACTGGGAGACCAATTTTTCCAGAAACCGGGAAAAACAGCTCGAATGGAATGAGAAAGTAGCCCTTTTGCTCAAAGCGGGTGAATTGCCGTAGCTTTTACTGTTTTAGAATTCCCAAATAGGCTTTCCAAGGCCCAACTTCTCCTTGATATTGTTTTGCCATCACTCGAGTTATTTGAGCGATATGACCTAAATCATGTACGGTCCAAGTGGAAAGTAATTCCTTTAAAGTGGCGATGCCCAGCTCTGGATGTATTCCTGTTTTTACCAAGGCGGCCTTATCAATTCCAAAGGTTTTGAGTTCGGAGAGATTTGCCTTTCGAATACTTTCAAAGGTGTTCAATAGCGAATCAAGAGCAGGTTTGGAATCGTCTTTGTCTTGCGCAAAACGGTCAAAGGGTTGGAAGGTGTTGTCTGGGAGGTCTGATAAAATAATTTTTGCACGTACCAGCCAGTCAGTTTTTTCACCATGAATTAAGTGCCCCAAGATTTGATATGGGCTCCAGGTATCTTTTCCTTCGTTACCGTGAAGCCATTCCGGTTGCAAACCCGTCAATAGTTCGCGAAGTACTGATGGGGTCCTTTCCAGTATACTTATGGATTTGTTCAGATTGAATTCCATGCTTTTAGGTTAATGTTACAACAGCTTATCCTACTAAAAACCATAGGTTTTTTTAGCGCTCTCTATTTGTTGGCTTTCTGTGGTATCGGGGTAAAGGTGATATTTCGGCGCAATAATCGGGCGCACTTCTTCCACTTTTATTTTCGTGATAGTTGAAAAGGGATAGTTGCCTTGGGTGATTTCAAGCAATTTGGCTTCCATTTCAGAATAACCGGAATCTTTTTTGGAAGCTATAGTAGCCGCTCCCTTTAGTTGAAACCCTTTTTGCACCAATATGTCAATAAAACTTACACATACCTTTGGATTGGCTTGAATATTCTTAACACTTTTTGGAGAGGCGATATTCGCGATAATAAGGTACTGGTCATCAAAGAAAGTGAAAACCTCTTTTGGGGAGACATTGGGCATATGGTCCATCGCTGCTGTGGCCAACCAACACAAAACGCTTTGGTCGACATACTTTTTTACTTCACTGGTGAGCATCATAAGGATAGGTTTGTCTTAAAAATACAACTTGCCCTTCTAAAAAATACGCTAAAATAGGCTGTCTTACTTTCCCATTAAATGGAAATCACGTTTCATGGCGTCTTCTGATGGTCTTAAAAAGGCCATGTAGATAATCAGAAACAGACCAATGACCAAAAGTTCTTTTTTTAAAAAAAGGATTGCGAAAGCTGCTCCCTCCAAAATGGCCAATCGGACAATTACTGCGGTTTGGTACGTTCCAATTCGGGATTCCATAGGTAGTTTTGGGTCCACCTTCCTTAGAATATTCTTGTACATGAAATTGCTGGCAAACAATGCCGAAAAAGGTACAATAAGGTAAATCAGCGTTGTAGTATCGATTTCAGGTAAATCAAGAAAATCCAACTTGTAGACCTCGCCGAGTAAAAAGTAGACTAAAGCGGCACCTGTGCATAGTGCGAAATGGATGGTTTTTATGGGCGCGAATTTGTCTTTCATTTTTGGTGTTTTTGGGTGTGGGTATGGTTTGGATTAGTCAATGCTGTAAAATTTCCAAATGCTTTCAAAAGCCATTTCCAATTCTTCAGCGGAAAAATTACCATGCTTTTTACCAGGGATTCGGATTAACTCGTTTTTCACTTTTTTCGCCTCCAATGCTTTATGAAAGGAACTAGCTTGCTCAAATTCGACGTTTACATCAGCATCACCGTGAATGGTCAAAATGGGTGGAGTAGAAGCCGTTACATGATTTATGGGCGAGGTTAGGTCCAGATAGATTTGGCCATCGCCCTTCCAAGGGTCCAAAATCATTTTTGTATACCCGCTGTCATTCCAGAAATCGATGGCACTTTGCATGTGGGTGATACCATACCAATTGATGATTCCAGCGATAGGGATTTCTTTCTTGTGCACAAAATCATCAGCGTCTTCGAAACTATCGCGCATTCCAGCCAAAAGGGCCAAATGTCCACCAGCGGATTCCCCGGAGAGGTATACCTCATCAAGATTGAACTTGTATTTTTCAGCATTTTCTTTGACCCAATTGATGGCGTCGATACAATCATTCAAACAGCCTAAAACATGGGTTTGGTCTAACAGACGATAGTCAACATTTACTACACACCAGTCTTTTTCTAGATAAGGAAGTAGGTTCAGAAAACGAGATGTCCGGTCGCCCTCAACCCAACCACCTCCATGAAAATAGATTAAGGTTGGTTTTTTGGTTTCCGATAACTTATCCCAAGGTTCTTCGCCCAACTTTTCTGCGGGATAGTACACATCCAATTCAAGAGTCGTCCCATCAATGGTTTTATAGGGAATATTGGCGTTCACGGAGATATTCTCAAGAATAGGATACATGGTTTTTATTGGTTTTTGGGCGTTGCAGGAAAAAAGGTAAAAAGTAAAGGTGATGAGCGAAAAAGGAATTCTTTTGGAAATCATAAGCGAAAAATATTCCATTTCAGAAGAGTATGTTCAAAAAAGCGTATTTATTTTTTGGTAAGTACCGAGTGAAATAGAGTTTTTAGCAAATCATCTTTGTTTTTGTAACACCACCTTATTTTGTGAAACGATTTGAAATATCTTCTGCATTCAAATAACGCTCCTTCTCCATTTCAGCTTTCCACTTTTTACGGATGTATTCATTCACCTGTAAACGCCCATCCACTTTTTGAAATACTGGGTTCGTAATCCACATGGGTTGGGATGACCAATCGGCATTGATATAGCTAAAAGCTTTTATTACATCAGCATTCTGTTCGAGGGTGGCAAAAAAGGGTTCAAACCATTCCTTCCAAATTTTTGGACCCATATTTTCCTTTTTGAGGTCGGTTTCAAAATAAAGATTCTCTGATTGACGCAACGGAGTAGCTTCTGCAATAAAAACGGGTTTTTTGTGTTTTCGGGCAAAATGAATCATTTCAGTGTCTGGCGATCCAAAATAGGAGTAGGCACACCAATCCACTAATGCATCACCGGGATACCACGCTTCCAGTATTTTTTGGTCGGAACCGGTTCCTTTGGATTGCCAAACCAGAGCCACATTGTCAACTTGTAGCTTTTTAAATATGGTATGGATTCGTTCCCATGCTTTGAGATAGGGTTTGCGTTGATAATGATTCCAGTCCCAACCATCAAATTCATAACCAATTCGCAAGAATACCGGTCTTTTTATGGACTTTATCCATGTTCCTAACTCAGTAATTAAGTCATCATGTAAACCTTTGCCTATCTTTTTTTCATGGTTGACCAATGACAAACCTATTGCCAAAGCACTTTTGGTGTATGTGCTGTCTTGTAGATAAGCATTTGCCCAACTATCTCCCGCACCCCAATTGGCTTTGGTCTCTAAGCCATCCAATCCTTTGTTGTAATAGCCGTAGGACTCTGCGCCAGGCGATAAATTGGTATAAACGGTTACACCTGCTGGGGTTTCAAAATGGTCGGAATAGCCCTGGGAATAGTTGTCTAATCCTCCAGTAGCACTTAAATCTTGCCCAATGAAAACAAGGCATTTGCCTGTTTTTGGAGCAAATTTTTGGCAATGTGCACTGTATACACAAAGGAGTATTAGGAAAATAGAAACCAATTGTTTTTGCATCATCTGTTGGCTGTGGCGCTCATTATTTGTAATACTTCTTTAGCTTGTTCCAGATGTCTTTGCTCGTGGGTCACAATAATATCAAAAGCACATTCAAGAGTATATACCAGATTCTTATTGGCCGGTGATGCGATTACCGCTCCGCGTTCCACAAAAGGCAATGCATCTAAAACAGCGGTTTTCAACTCTTCTTGATGTGTTTTGAAATCATCTAAAATGGTATCTGAGATGGTACTGTTTTGCGGTTCCCAAAGCGGAAAGGTTTTTATTTTCTTCTTTCTATCCGGTTGCACGGCGTTCAGGACGGTTTTACCAAAAAAAGATACCAAAAACCCCAGCTTGCCCGCCAAAGGTGTTTTATGGGTTCCTTCGTGTAAGGCCTCAAGGATTGGAAAATAACTGCTATTGATAATAATCAAATGGTCTAGGTTTTGTGCTATGCTCCAGGTTTCATCATTGGGTTTCCAATTTAAGGTTTCAAGCGTTACATCTCTAAAAGTGGTTTCAAATGCTTGGGTGTTTTGGTCTATTTGCGTTGTCCATTCTTGCATGTTCTCGGTTTATGGGTGTTTTGTTCATGGTATAGGTGTTAGGAGTTAGTGATTTATTTGTTATAAGGTTTGGTCTGCAATGGCAATGTGTTCCAATTGTGTTTTCAACAACGAATCTTGTGTTTGCGTAACGGAAAGTTTGGATGGTTGATTGGCATTTGAAGTTTCTAGGGAAGTCATACAAGAAACTTGAAACACCAACACGCGTAAAGTTAGGATATTATTTCGCATTTTCACAGCGTTTCACAAAAGGGATGTTCTTTAAATTTTGTCTTGACAAGATAAAACCAGAAACTTTGTTTTCTGAATCGAAGCTAAAAATGAGTCTTCCGAAAAAACTGTTTTTGCCATACACACTGTTTTCGGAAAAGGGGTCCAAAACAATTCGTATATCACCTGGTACATAAGCGACCAACTTATCTTTTTCCCAAGCTAATTCGTATATGACATCGTGGGCTTTGTTCTGATATATTCCAACTTATTTTTTCAATGACTCATTCTTAATTTCCAGAGATGGTGGGTTTATTCAGGGAGAGGGATAATTGAAGTCCGCGATGCGCAAATCAAAACGGTCATCGTAGAAGGTAAGTTTGGAGTAAGGAATCGGAGAAAAAGTGAAAGCGTTGTTATTCTTGCGAGGAAGGAACAATCGTTCAGAACTCCCATGAGATTTCCAAAACAGGGAGTCTTTTTCAGCAAAAATGGTATAATATGCCCCAGGATTTAATTCGTAGGTACCTTCATACTGAGTAAGCGGAGTTTCAAAAGTGGATTGTTCTTCTTCAATCGAATCGTTCAAGATTACTTCCAAACTTCCATAAACCACATCCAAACCAGAAAACCCACCATCATTGGCCAAAAAAACAAATGATAGGGCTTCTCCGGGTACATGTAGTATGTAAGACCGATACCCAACAGTACCTCCCCCGTGGAAAACAATGTCAACACCCTTGAAGTTTTCAAACTGTAGGCCCATGCCATATTCGATGGTCTTCTTTGAATTCAAAACTGTAGGTTTTACCATTTCTTTCCAAAAAGAAGGTTTACCTATCTGGGGATTATAGAAGTGCTTTGCCCAAGCAATAAGGTCGTTGAAATTTGCATGTACACCCGAAGCCCCCATATTACTTGACGTAAGCGGATTCTTTTGAAAACCCTTTGAGGTTTGCCCATAAGAGTCCGCTAGGTTGGACACAATTTGGTTGAAATTTCCAATCGCGTGGCTGTTCATGTTTAATTTGCCGAAAAGGTATTCATCTAGAAGCACCTCAAAAGGTTTTTCGCCTTTTCGTGCAATGATTTCAGACAAAAGAACATATCCGGTGTTGCTGTATACATAGTGCTCTCCTGGTTTGAAATTGAAGGTTTGGATTTCAAACAACATCTCTAAAATCTCCGAGTTTGTCATTCGATCTTTTCCCTTGAACTGATTCAACTCGTCTACGTTGGGTAGACCATGTGTATGATTGGTGAGCTGCTTCACCGTTATTTTATGCTTCAAATGCGCTAATTCTGGTAGGTGGTCGCGAACATCATCTTCTAAAGAGAACTTTCCTTCATCAGCCATTTGCAATGCCAAGAATGTGGTCATGTGTTTGGAGTTGGAGGCAATGTTGAATACGGTAGTGTCGGTGATAGGGGCATAATACTCCATATTAGCCAGACCTTTGGTGTTTTTATATACTACCGCCCCATCTTTTAAAACTGCGAAAGCACCGCCAGGGCCATTCTTAGTGAACTGAGCATTGAAAATAGAGTCGACCTTAGCCAATACCTTAGAATTGAATTGCTGTGCAAAAAGAAGAATGGTTGGGAGGAATAATAAAAAGGTTAAACTGATTTGATTTCGTCTTGTTTTCATGATATTTTGTTTGAGAACAAATTTGTTTCAAGAAAACCTACTAAAGGTTCCACTTCAGAAAGTCGAACCTTTTTTTATTGGGAAAGGGGTATGAGTAAAAAGTCGAACCTACTTAAAGATTGGTAGTTCGGTAGGCAGTGGGTGTACAATCCGCATGTTTTTTAAATGCGGTGTTAAACGATGATTTTGAATTGAAACCTACGGCATACATAATCTGTTTAATGTTCAGCTTTTGGTTGCTCAAAAGGTTGGTGGCTTCTTCAATGCGATATGCATTCACAAATTCGAAGAAGTGCTTGCCCATAATTCGATTGAGCAAAAAAGAAAGCTGTTTTTTGGGGATATCCGTTTGTTGCGACAGCTTTTGCAAGGTCAGGGTGTCATCCAGATAAGGCTTTTTTTGGGACATATACGCCCTTAGTTTTTCAAGTTGTAACTGATAAAGTGATTTGTCGAGAACTGTTTCTTTTCGGTTTGGTCTTGTCTTCATAACTCCTTTGCATTTCAAGCAAATTTGCTATAGTTCAAAAAGCAAAACGTTCCACTTTCTGAAGTCGAACCCTTTTTCTGGGAAATAAGGGGAAGAATGAGGGTTATTTTCCTATGGATTTGCCGCACGGTAGGCGGATGGGGTAAGTGAAGTATCTTTCTTGAAAGCGGTATTGAAGGAAGATTTTGAATTAAACCCGACATCATACATTACTTGCTGAATATTTCGTTCTTTATCCTTCAAAAGCGTTTTGGCTTCTTCAATTCGATACCCATTCACATAATCGAAAAAGTGTTTCCCGATAACACGATTGATTAAAAAGGATAGTTGCTTTTCAGGAATACCTATCTGCTCCGCTAATTTTTGCAAGGTCAGCGTATCTTCCAGATAAGGTTTTATGGAAGACATAAATTCAGATAACTGTTGAATTTCTTCTTGATATTCCGTTTTGTCCTCCAGGACTTCTTTCTTCAATGGCTTGATTTTTTGGTCGATGCCTCTGAAAAGACCTGGTGTACGCATGGTTTTTAAAACAAACCAACAAATGACGAATAAACCAAAAAGTGAAACAAGAAGGTTCAAGATGTTTAAATTAACCAAATCGAAATAGGACTCCGATACCGTTCGAAACAAGACCAAACAGTTACCACTAAGAAACAAGAGTGTAGTGGTCATTAACCAGGTGTAGGTTTCATCATGAAGCGAGTGATTTTGGAGTTTAAGGGTTTTATAGCGGTGTAGTGTAAACAATACCGCAACAATGTATGCGTAGTATTGTAGTTGGGTTGCTATTCCATACCAATAAAAGTTTTGGTCGGTCATCCCTACAGTGCTAAAAAGCACAATAAAAACCAAGAATGGGAGTGAGTGCCAAAGACTTTGCCAGTGCAATTTGAAATTGTGATAGCAGATGGTTTTTACATAGAAATAAAACAAAGGCATTTGAAGAAGTACTGACGCTACCCGAAAGTCATTTGCAGATAGGTTTTCGGTATAAAAATCGCTTAAAAACAGTACGGACATATCGAATGAGGTCACTATCAAAAACAAAGCGAAAAGCACATTCGAACGCCTATTTTTTCCCTTCACGGTGAATAGGAATATTGCTAAAAAGAGCAACAAAAACACCGTGATTTTGGCAATATCGCTGATGAGGTCCGTAATCAAAGTCTAAAGTTTAGTCCAACAAATCGTCCAAAGCATCTTCCAATACTGGAAATTTAAAAACAAATTTCTCTTTTTCCAGTCGAACGGACTTTACATAACGTCCATATAAAGCGAGTTCAGGGTCTGTTCTGAACAACAGTCTAGCACCGAGACGCGCCAAGAATTCAGGAGCGGGCAGACCAATAGGCATCTTCATTTTCTTTCGTAGCAGGCGCATGAACACCTTGTTTGATACCGGGTTTGGCGCACTGACCACATAAGCACCGTTAAAGGTTTCGTCAGCAATAGCACGGTGGATGATGGCATTCATATCGTATTCATGTATCCAGCTCATCCCTTGTGTTCCAGTGCCTACCGTGCCGCCAAGGCCCATTTTTACGATTTTTTTGAGGCTTTTCAAAGCTCCGCCATTCCTTCCAATGACAAAGCTCGTCCGCAATCTTACCCCGCGCATGGTTTTCGGCAATGCCTCTTCGAAAGCGGCTTCCCAAGCCTTACCCACAAAAGGCGCCAGGCCATAACCAAACGAAGAGGTTTCAGTGCACATTTGGGAAGGAGGGTCGCCATAAATATGGGCTGTCGACATTTGAACCCAAACCTTTGGAGGATTTTGAGCTTTTTCCAGCGCTTTTCCAATGATTTTGGTGGAATCCACGCGTGAACGTAAAATGACATCGCAATTGTCGGGTGTTTTAATGCAATCCACCGTACGTCCCGCAAGGTTGACTAAGGCGATACTATCTTCAAGAACTTCCGTCCAATCACCCAGCGAATTTGCATCCCATTTCACGAATTCGTGTGCAACCGATTTGTCTGGGGCATTACGCGCAATTAAAATGGGATGCAAACCTTTCGATTTGAGATGATTCGCAAGACTTAAACCAATAAAGCCAGTACCTCCAAAAATCGCTACTTTATTCATAGAATGTTTGCTTCAAACCAGGGATTGAAGGTACTTAAATGTGGCCTATTTTGCAGGGAATAAATTGGCTTTTACTCTGCTAAAGCGAAGTTCAACTGCAAGTTAGTTCAGTATGTTTTGCAACGTCTCGAAATACCTATTGGCAATGAACTGAGCTCCTGCTTCATTGTAATGCACATCATCAGCTAAAAAGGAATCATTGAAACCGGTGGACATGTCGATGGTGAGTACTTGTGAAGTTGTACTAGTTTGTTCTTCCGCAACTGTAGCGAGCAATTGGAGCGCATTGTTGTAGTACGCCACGAACTCTGTAGTCTGCTCGCTGACTAGGGGTGGCGCAGGGAGTTCCAAGTAGACAATCACATTGGGATTCGCCGCTTGGAGTATATCGATAATGGCGTTGATATTCGAGACAGATTGTTGCAATTGGTCAATACCGTCGTTGCCTCCGGGAGAGCTGAAGAGGACAATATCGGGAGCTGTTCCCAAATCATTCAGCCAAAGGTCAATTTCGGCTAGGATGCCTCCGGAAGAGATTCCGCCACGCCCCTCATGGTCGCGGTCAAAAGATTGTCCGTTAAAATCTGGATAAATGGCATTGTCTGTTTCTGTACCCACAAAATCGAATTCCACATCATTTTCAACTAATAGTTTCCACAGTTCGTACCGATAGCTTTCGTATTCGGGTCTCGCACCAGCTACTCGCGATGCTCCCAAAGGCATGATTTTGTTTTTTGAGCTACTTGGGGGATTATTGGTATTCATAGTGCCTTCATCATCACTACTGCATAGCATAAGGGTGGGAAGAAGTGAACCCAAAACCATTAGTGTTAAAACCTTTTTGACTTTTTTCATCATGTTCAAATAATTAAAGATTACATATGCGTTTGCTAAAAAGACGTAGGTTTTACGGAAATAGTGCAGGTGAAGGAGCTATGTGTGTATCGGATTGTGGTATTTGAGAGAATTCAGGACAAAGTGGTGTCTTTTTTGAAGACTCCTGGAGAAACCCCCTCTATTTTTTGAAAGCTCTTATAAAAAGCGCTTCTTGATTTAAATCCCGATTCTTTGCCAATAGCTTCCAAAGAAAACATATCGTAGGCTTCATCAACAAGCATTTTTTTTGCGAAGGCCACGCGATGATAATTGACAAAATCATTGAAACTGATTTGTCCTTCTTCTTTTAGAATGCGGGTCAATGAACTAGGACTAAATCCCAACTCTGCGGCGATAGTTTCACGATTCAACGATATGTCTCTAAAGCGTTCCTTTTCAATCATATGGTGCTTCAACCTTTCAAAATGATTCTGGGCACTTTTGGATTTTGTTTTTTGATTCGTGACTTGTTTCTTTTTCTGTAGGGCATGAATTTGTTGTCTCTCGTTCTCGACCTGTAGACGTTGCACCCCGAAATAACTTAGTATAATAAAGAACAAGGCCATAGCGGTATGAAGATATCCACCATAATATTCATTGAAAAACAACTCGATGATTTCCAATATGAAAAAGGAAAGTAATATACCGATAAGACCGAAGGAGATGAGATAAATCCATTTTTTGAAGCTGCTGCTACTATTGTTATTTTGAACTTTTCGAGTAAAAAGCAAAACCACTAAACTGTTGAACCCTATGATGAGATATATTTCAAAAGGTTCGATTATTTCAAGCAAAGGTGAAACACCTTCGAAACTAAATCTATCTTCAATCGCTACAAGCGTATACAACCCGCTAAAAAGAAGGAAAGGTAGCCAAAGTAAAACGTGGGTAATTTTGGAAATGGATTGCTCTAAAACCTTGGAAACATAATTGTAAAGTAAAACAGCAAAAAGATATTCGATTCTGAAAAAATCAAATAGCATGTCTACGATAGTGTCTTCTAGCACACCATTGATTTTCAACATAATCAGGGAAATACATAGAAGGGAAACCGCAAGATAGGCATTCGCTTTGCTTCTTAAACGCTTCACAGTAAGTAAAAGCACTGCAAAAAAAAGGGTCAAAACAACCCCAGTGAAAATAAAAACTTGTTCGATTTCAAGCATTGATTGGAGGATATTCCTCTCTGCAAGTTAATATCCTTTCGTGTAACCCTTAGAATGGCCTTTTATGGCGTGAGCTACCCATTCCTTAAAAAAGCAAGTTCCTCAGTAGTTTTTCTGGGGATAAATTCAATCACTTCGTAAAGGGCCAAATCATGCTTTTTAAAAGGGTCCTTGCCAATAATGTTTTCCAATTCGTCTTTATCGTCAACATTTGCCAAGATAACGCCACCATTCCTTGGTACTTTGGGACCAGAAGCTAGAAAGTATCCCTTTTTGTATTGTTCATCCAGGAATTTAACATGCGCTTCAAGGTGTTCGTCAATTTTTTGGAGTTCAACTTTGTAGATGAGATTTACAATGAACATAGAAAAGAGGCTGGGTTTTGATGAATCATTTTTACTTCATAAAGATAGTAAGGCTTCCTAAACGCTCTCAAAATGATATCCAACATTAGCGCATTGGTTTGTTAGGAGAAGTTTGGAACTACTTTTTCTCCAATTTCTTCTATGACCTCATCAGCCGGTCTCGAACCGTACTTTAAATTCAATATCACATGGTTAACCCCATGCGATTCAAGAAGTTTCAAGTGCGTATTTAAATATTCCCTACCTGCTAAAACCTAAATGGATAGGTGAAGGCTTAGTGCTCGAATCGGCTGTTAAATCCGCGTACAGCGATTGCATAAACGGTTTCCATTCACTCCTGGTTTCTGAAAGTGCTTCCCTCCATTGGTGCATCACCATTCGCAATGTTCCAAAGTCTCTTGGATAATACAGCCAACCATCCGAATGTTCGGCTATCCATTCTAGGGACTGCCCTGAGTGTCCAGTTACCAACATTGGTGTTTTCAGGGCATACTTGGGCATTAGGTCTATGGTTCCTGTAGTGGCGCCATAAAACTTGGATTGGTAGCGCGGGTAGTCTCGTTGTAACGCTTTAAGATAATAGAAACTATCTTGAAACAATGCTGCTTTATCTTGGAGATTTTGATTGAACGCGGGATATTCAATAGGACGGTCTCCAGAGGCTACTCCCAAAACCAATCTTTCTTTGGAAAGCAGTGCACGCAAGATATTTGCCGCCGTGTTTTGCAACTAGTTTATTGGCAGTAGGCAAATAATCTGGAATCCATTCATCTGTTTTAGACGTTATATCAAGTACTGAAAAGTATTTCATAACATAAATTCAAAAGCTATACTAATTATAGTTACAAAACTATTGATAGTTGCTTAGTTAAACAATAATGGTAAAAAAGGATAGTAAGGTTACAATACGGTAGTACTAGAAAAGGATTAAGCCATTGTGTCCGATATGTATAGATAATTAAAAAAAGGTTTCCAGCTTTTGCAATTCGTCTGATTTTAACCATTTGTAAGTGGTTCCAAACGCTTGTAACCATTTAATTAAAGATAAGTATTTGTAAATGTAATTGCCATGTAGGGTTTTATACATTTGAAGAAACGCAAGGTAAATTGCCCAAATCTTTTTTCATGATTGAATCCTCCATAAGCTTGTCCATAAAAAACTGGGCCGATGATGACAAACCTCGAGAAAAACTCGTCCAAAAAGGACGCTCTTCGCTTTCCGACGCAGAACTTGTAGCTATACTTATTGGCTCCGGCAGCCGAAACGAAAGTGCCTTGGATTTATCCAAACGCATTTTGTCTGCATCGCAAAATGATTTAAACCTATTGGGAAAACTATCCATCAATCAATTAATGCGGTTTAATGGCATTGGAGAGGCAAAAGCCGTGACCATTGCTGCGGCGCTCGAAATTGGTAGGCGAAGACGAATTACCCAGGCACCGAAGCCCGATTATATTACCAATAGCCAAAGTGCTTTTGAATTGTTATTTCCGACCATGACAGAGCTGGAACATGAAGAGTTTTGGATTGTTTATCTCAACAACGCGAATGGAGTAGTTCACAAAGGGCAAATGAGCAAAGGTGGTATTACGGGTACTTTGGTCGATGTTCGCTTGGTCCTCAAGCAGGCTTTGGAATTGGGTGCTGTAGGGCTTATTCTAGCGCACAACCATCCCTCTGGCGCTTTAAAACCCAGCTCTGCAGACAAACAACTTACCCAAAAGCTCAAACTTGCTGCAGATGCACTCGATATAAAAGTACTAGACCACCTTATTATGGCCAACGACTCGTATCTTAGTTTCGCCGATAGTGGAATTCTTTAAACCATGTTGCTCATATATACGCACAAAATAACCAATCGCCTTACTTATGTTGGCAAACATCTTTTTACCGGAATTTTAGGGATAGAAGTAAGTTTTACTAGTAAGGTCGAAGACTTTATAAAGCATACTGGTCCAAAGCTTACCTACACCAAAAAGCCATTGCAGAATGAGTTTTTCATTCGGAGCAACGATTTGCTTTTTGAAAAAGGGATTAATGATATTCAAATAAGCATATCCAATTGGGATAATGTCCCGTGTTTTTTTGCCTGTGACGAAACCAGCTCGGTTCCTTACGATGTGTTTTCGGCTAGCTTTTTTATGTTGAGTCGTTATGAAGAATATCTACCCCATGTTAAGGATAGATTGGGAAGGTTTCCCGCAAAGGAAAGCATTGGTTTTAAATCGGGTTTTTTGCATTTGCCTGTAGTGGATTTATGGGCGTACAAATTGTTGGAATTGCTAAAAGTTCGTTTTCCTGAAATAAAGGCTTCGCCAAAACCCTATCGTTTCACCCCCATGGTCAATGTTACTGTTTCACATAAATATGCACGAAGGGGTTTTTCTCGAGCGCTGGGAGGATATTTACTCGACTTAAGTAGGCTAAGACTCAAAAGTCTAGTGAAACGAACTGCAGTTCAATTGGGGATGCAAAAAGACCCGTATGATAATTTTGAACATTTGTTGGCACTGCATGAAAAATACCGCGCCAAACCACTATTCTTTTTTCAGTTTGCTGCTTATGGTGAACACGATAAGAATATCTCCCCGAACAACTTAAAATTTGGATATCTTATCAAGGCCGTAGCGGATAGGGCGGTGGTTTCGTTAAGTACCTCTTTTGCATCTTCCACAAATCTAGAGGTCTTAAAAAAAGAAAAGAAAAGGCTGGGCGAATTAATTCATCGTCCCATACATTTTGCACGGCTGCGCTACAACCGCGTAAATGTACCCACGACCTATAGAACATTAATTGAAGCAGAGTTTACCTCTGATTTTAGTATGGGATATACCCATCAAATTGGGTTTCGCGCAGGTACTTGCACCCCTTTTCCATTCTATGATATTGGAGTTGAGGCCAAACAACCGCTTCGCGTCCACCCTTTTGTTATGCATGATTACGCATTGCAGAAATTCAAGAAAAGCGATAAAGTATTTGAAAAGTTAGACCCTATTTTCGATAGCGTTCGTAGACTTCATGGTGAGTTAAACCTAGTTTTTTCCAATGAACTCTTGGGTACGCAAAAGCGATTGGATTATCTCAAGCTTTATGAGTCCCTACTAAAACGATACTATGTTTAAGACCGGAGTAACCCATGTTTTTTTTGATTTGGACCATACCTTATGGGATTTTGAAAAGAATTCCGAGTTAACGTTTGCACGTATTTTACCACAAAATGGAATCGAAACATCTTTGGATGGGTTTATGGAAAAGTATCGTTCCATCAATTTTGCGTACTGGAAGGAATACCGGGAAAATAAGATAACCAAAGCAGCCTTGCGCTATAATCGTTTACGGCATACGTTTGACGCCATGGGTATTCGAGTAAAGGACGAAATCATCAATAAACTTTCTGATGAGTATATTGGATATTTGTCATCATTTGGGAATTTGCTCCCACAAGCCGAGGAAGTTTTGGAATATTTGGCTCCCAAATACAATTTGCACATCATTACCAATGGTTTTCAAGAAATACAAGACAAAAAGCTTAAGAATTCTGGAATTATGGAGTTTTTTGATGTAGTAGTCAATTCTGAAATGGCCGGGGTAAAAAAGCCTAATCCAGAAATATTTGAACTAGCCTTGCAAATGGCATCCGCAGCACCTTCCAATTCAGTTATGGTTGGAGACAATTTAGAGGCAGACATTCAAGGGGCGTTTAATTTAGGATTGAAAACCATTCACTTGCAAGATTCCCAAGAACCGCTTCACGATTTGGGTAAAATCATTAACACCTTAGGTGAAATAAAAAACATTTTATGAAGTTAATGTACTTAGGGTTTATCCCTAGAACAATAACTAAATGGGTAGATGATGATGAAGAAATTAGGGGTATCTCCATGGCTTTGGATAACCTTTTTTTTGTCTTTTCAAGCGTGTTCTGATAAGCAGAATTTTGACCAGTTTGATGACCTCCAAATAACACCTTTGGTGGCTTCCAGCCTTTTTTCGGTAGAAGTTACCGAACCCTTCATCAATACCATTCCCGCTGTAAATGCCTTTTATTCAGAAACATTCAACTTTGATGCCTTTACCGAACGTTTTGTTGCTGAAAGTTTATTAGAGGGCACCATCTCTTATGAAATTGAAAACACCACAAGTAAACCAGTAACCTTGGTCATTGAATTTTTGGATGCTGGTGGCAATGCTTTGGATGCCGAACGGTTTGATATTCCAGCTGCTCCTACAGCCTTATTGACCCGTGATGTGGCATACGGAGCTGGCGGAAAAGCATTGGACATTCTTATCAACACCACAGACCTTAGAGTCACAGGGGTAAATCTTGGTGACAACACCAGTACTTCTACTGAGACCGAACCCAAAATCAGCCTAAAATCAGCAGCAGAATTTTTAGTGCAGGTCAAATGAAGTTTTACGGGATACTCATTTTTTTGTTCTTTTCAAGTGTATTGATGCGCAGTCAAAACCGGCAACTACTCTTTGATTTTGATGAAATTCCTCAAAGTTTGATGGTCAATCCTGGCGCGGATACCAACCACAAATGGCATGTTGGGGTTCCGGTTATTTCTGGTTTCATGGTCCAAGGTGCTACTAGCGGAGTAACCGTAAACGATATTTTTGCCGATGACGGAGTGGATATCAACTTAAAGGTCAGAGAGCGCATGCTCGACGGCATGAATTCAAGAGACGATTTCAGCATAACCAGTCAAATAGAGGCGTTTTATGTTGGTTTTCAGGGAAAGAACAGACCTGAAAACTATTACTCTTTTGGAATGTATGGGGAGACCGATATCATTGTGTATTGGCCTGAAGATTTGGCTAGACTTGCGTTTGATGGAAACGGAGGTCCCAATATTGGAAGGCAATTCGACTTGGGTGATTTGAATCTAAGAGGGGAAATGACCAATGTTTTCCATTTTGGCATACGTAAAAAAGTAAAGGATAATCTAACCTTGGGCTTCCGAGCAAAGTTGTATTCCAATATTTTCAACTTTAAATCGACCAACAATCAAGGAACTTTTTTGACCACAGAGGGTGAAGACAATATCCTATCCAATAGCATCACAGCAGATATGGGACTCCAAACCGCTGGGCTGAATGAGATACGTGATATCCTTCGTGATGATACCGATACGACTAGAGAGGATTTGACTAGCTTGTTCACCAACCGCCTACTTTTGGGTGGTAATTTGGGCTTAGGTTTGGACTTGGGTTTTACCTATGAATTGAATGAACAAACCCAAATTAGTGGTAGTGTGTTAGACTTGGGCTTTATCTATAATTCCAAGGACGTGCTTTCTTATACCTTAGAAGGTAGTGCCGTTAATGAAGGGATAAATGTTTTGTTGCCAGAGGATATCAATAGCATAGGAGAAGATCGTTGGCAACAATTGGTAGATGAAATCGAAGCGGCCCTTCCATTTGAAGAAAATGAAGATAATTACATTATGCTACGCCCTGTAAAACTCTATGGTTCCATAACCCATGATTGGGGTGAGGGTGCAAGCGGAACCAGAAGAGAAAACTGCGGTTGCGCCATCAATGTGAGGGGCGGTAGTTCGGAACAATACTATCGCAATCGTGTAGGGGGATTGTTGTACATGATAAAACGTCCGTTGGGCGTTCAAGCAGCCTTGACCGGTTCCTATCAAAGACGGTTTGGTCGAAATTTCTCTGTAAAAACTTCCTATACCATTGATAAATACTCTTTTTCAAATGTAGGATTAGGGCTTGCTTTAAACGCTGGCCCTGTGCAATTTTACATTCTTGGAGACAATCTTTTATCCTACCAAAATATTGCTGACTCAAACTATGCATCTTTACAGTTTGGTTTTAATATTCTATCTTGGAACGATAATTGATTTCTACCTTGACATGAAGAAGCATTGGTTACTTATTATCGTTTTCACGACCTTTTTTTCGGTTTCCGGATATAGTCAGTTTACGGATTACAAGTATATTATCATACCCAAACAATTCGATGCGTATGATGCACAAAACAAGCATCAAACCAGCACTTTAATCAAGTTTTTGCTAAAACAAAGAGGTTTTAATCCAGTTTATGATGATGTAATGCCGAACGACCTTTTTATGAATCGTTGTTTAGGTCTTGAAGCGGACGTGGAAGACAATTCTACTTTGTTTGCTACCAAAGTGATTATCCTATTCAAGAATTGTAGGGGAGAAGAAGTATTTCGTACCATGGAAGGCCGTAGCAAGGCAAAAGACTTCAAAACCGGTTATCGGGAGGCGCTGGCCGCAGCTGCTGAATCTTTGGATGGCGTGCCCAATGAATATAATGGTGGCACTACTACGACAGAGACCTTAACTCTTAATTTTAAGGATGATGTAAAGCAATTGTCGGAGGAAAAGAAACAAGAAATGATTTTAGAGCAAAAGAATACTACCGAAGAACAAGTTTACA
>CALBPG010000094.1 GCA_937899065.1 uncultured Allomuricauda sp. | reverse complement strand
ACTAGAGGGGATGGCGGACAAAATCTTATTGGACCCGAACTCAGAGAATTATTGGGTGTCTTGCGTACCCAAGAGCTCTTAGGTGCGCGACGAGTTGATGGAGGACACCAACTTTTTTCGAGAGCAAATGATTTTGGATTTTCCAAAAACCCAGATGAAACACTAAACGTTTGGGATAATAAAGAAGTTTTGGGCGATGTGGTTTGGGCCATTCGACAGCTAAAACCAGATATCATCATCAACCGTTTTGACCATAGAACACCAGGTACCACCCACGGACACCATACCGCATCCGCCATGTTAAGTGTCGAAGCCTTTGATTTGGCGAATCGTACCGATGCCTATGCGGACCAGTTGAATTATACGGAAACTTGGCAGCCTTCACGACTATTTTTCAACACCTCGTGGTGGTTTTATGGTAGCAGGGAAAAATTTGCGGAGGCCGACAAATCCAACTTGGTTTCCATGGACATTGGCGTCTACTACCCTGCTTTGGGAATTTCAAATAATGAAATTGCCTCTTTGGCTAGTAGCCAGCACCTTTGTCAAGGATTCGGTCGTTTGACGCAGCGCGGTTCTCAAGAGGAATATGTAGAATTGCTCAAAGGAGATATGCCCAACGGCAATAATCTATTTGAAGGCATCAACACCCGATGGGACCGTATGGAAGGTGGAGCTGCCATCGGTGACATTCTATATAAAGTTGAAAACGAATTCAATTTTGCGGACCCCTCAGTACACGTACCCGATTTAGTTAAAGCCTATGCCCTATTGCAACAGAGCAGTGATGCACATTGGAAAAAAATGAAATCCGAGCCCTTAAAAGAACTCATCTTAGAGTGTGCCGGGATTTTCTTGGAAGCCAATAGCAAGGCTTCCTTTATTACCGCTGGGGCTACCGTACCCTTAAAAATAGAAGCTATCAACAGAAGTTCGGTTCCGGTAAACTTAAAAACGCTTCAAATTAATGAAGTGGCAGAAAGTTCAATGGTCTCAAATTTGGTTTTGGCAGAGAATCAGAAAAATGAACTCACGTTAGAATTGGATGTTCCAGCTGACATAGAGGTGTCGGGTCCGTATTGGTTAAAATCCGAAGGAACTTTAGGGATGTACGAGGTTGAGGACCGAAATTTGATTGGTAAGCCCGAAACACCAGATGCTTTTACATTAGAGGCCGTTATGGAAATTGATGGCACCACTATTTCATTTACGCGACCCGTGCAACATCGTTTTTCGAAACCTGATGAAGGTGAGCTTATCGAACCTTTTGTAATAACGCCTAAACTATCCTCAAAATTCACGGAAAAAGTAGTGGTTTTCCCTTCTTCCAAACCCAAGACCGTGCAGGTGAAGGTTAAGGCTTTTGAAGATAATCTCGAGGGTACCTTATCGCTTGAACATCCTGAGGGATGGACGGTGTTGCCTCAACAAATTCCATTTGATATTAAAAAAACCGGAGAGGAAATTAATTTGACTTTCACCGTGACCCCATCAATTGATGATAGCAATGGATTTTTGAAAGCTGTTGCGGAAGTTTCCGGAGAGAAAATAGACCGTGAATTGGTTGAAATCAATTACTACCACATTCCAAAACAAACGGTTCTATTGCCTTCCCAAGCTAAAGTGGTAAGAACCAATATCCAAAAAACAGGAGAACATATCGGATATATCATGGGTGCCGGGGATAAAATTCCTGAAAGTTTGGAACAAATAGTGTTTAAAGTGCATACCATA
>CALBPG010000093.1 GCA_937899065.1 uncultured Allomuricauda sp. | reverse complement strand
AACACCCACATGGTCATGAAAATCAATACCGCAGCGATGCCCAAAGACCGAAAGGGTTGGCTTAGAAATAGTAAAAAGACACCAAAAACACTCAGAATAAGGGTAAATGGAAAACTCAATTGCTCTATGCCAAAGTCAAAAGGTCCCATTTCATTGAGTTGACTTTCGCTAAGCTCTTGCAAATGCCGCCAGAGCGGAAAATCATTCTCTACTTGCCAGATGATATTGGGTAAAACCAGTAGAAGCGCTAGTAAACCCGATAGGTACCACCACTTGTTTTTAAATACCGATGCTTTGTTGAAAAAAAGCATACCTATGAATACACCGAAGGCCCAAATTAGCATGGTATACTTATTTAGAAGTCCTAATCCCAGAACAAGCCCAGTGAGCAAAAGATATTTGCGCTGTTCTGTATTGATGAATCGAAGGATATAGTAAAATCCCAACGTCCAAAAAAGTTGGTCAAAGGCAACCGGTTGAAACAAAGTATGGTTCCGATAGAAAGGAAGAAAAGACAATACCGCAACGCCCGCCAAAAGAATGGCAAATTTACCTCCTTTGAACTCTTTTGTCATCAAACAACAGATAATAAGAATGGCAACTCCGGCAAGGGTTGAGAATAGGCGCGTGCCTATTAGGGAATAATCAAAAAACAGATACGAGAGCTTTCCCAATCCCCCGATTAAAGGCGGAAACTCCATAAAACCCCAATCCAGGTGTTCGCTTACGGAAAGATGGAGCAGTTCGTCTCGGTGAAAACCGTAGTTGCGATTCCCGACCATCTGAATCGTAAACTTTATTAAAGCCAAAAGGGCAATTATTATTCCATTGCCATGGGTTTTCATCAAATCTTACCTTTTGATAAAGGTCAAAGATTTTTTTGAATTCACGTTCTGATTTTTTGGAAATAGATTCCGTATCAAGCACGGAATGACAGTCGAAAGGTGATTTTGAACTGGATTCAGAATCTATTCCATTAAAAAAACTTATTCCATCGCAGGAACGATGTACATATCCATCAAGTCATTGGTATAGGGATGTGCTTGGCGCATACCATAATTAGTGGTCGTAATTACGGCGGTTAATTTCAATTCGGGCATGGCCAGTATTTTTTGTCCTCCGTTGCCAGACATATAGAAAGCAGGGTATTTCTTCTCGCCCCCAAAAGCATGTAACCAGAAAAAGTAGCCGTACTCAAAACCGTCTTGTACTCGGGCTTTAGGGGTAGAGGCTTTTTGAATCCAATCTTTGGACAGGATTTCTTTTCCATTCCATTGCCCATCATTCAAGCACATTTGAATGAGCTTTAGTAAATCGCGACTGCGATACTCGCTGCCACCAGCAGTATTCAAAGTACCTTCTGGACTATAATGTAAGGTGTAATCCTCAATGCCTAAAGGGTCAAAGAGATGTTCTGCCGCGAAAGCATCTAATTTTTGTCCAACAGCGCGTTGAAGAATTTCCGCCGTTAGCGCAGCCCCAGCAGAACAATAGCTAAAAGCCCGTCCGTAGGGTTGGTCTTCTGGTTTTGGTTCAAACGGATAGGAACGAACCGGAAGGTCCAAGAAGAATTTGGTCCAATCTTCAATAATATACATCCGTTCTTCATGTCCTCTAGAAAAGCTGTTGAAGTCGTTGCATTCCAAACAAGAACTCATGGTCAGTAAGTCTTCCAAGGTAATTTCCATTTTTCGAGGATTTGGGTGGGCTACGTGTAGCTCATCTTTGAGATAATCGAAAATCTTATCTTTTTCAGAACCAATTTTTCCTTCCTTAATGGCGATTCCTGTAAGAATTGACCCCATGGTTTTCGTCACGGAACGGGTATTATGCTTGCTGTCTATGTTTTTATCGTTGTAGTATTTCTCGAAAATTACATTTCCGTCTTTGGCAAAGACCACGCTGGTGATGCTACCGTATTGCCCTGCGGTAATCGCACTATCCATCTTGGTAAGCAAGGGATGTTCAATGGTGTTGACCTTAGAAAAATCAAGTTGACCAGAAGCGACTTGTGATAGGACCGCCAAACATAGGGTTAAGAGTGTTTTGTTCATTTTGTTTTTTGATTTAAAGCTCGAAAGTACGCGCTCTTTCTTTTTCAAAATAGAATGAAATTAACATGATGGGCAGAAACACTACCGAATGTGCTTTTGAAAGGCGCTAGGGGTTTGTCCTAAATAGGCTTTGAAGGTGCGGGTAAAGTGACTTTGGTCAGAAAAGTGGCAAATGTTTGCGATTTCAGTCAAACTAAAATTCCCTTCAAATAAGTAGGGGAGGGCGCGCTGAATTTTTTGTTTACGCAAGTAATCTCCCAACGAACAATCGAAGTATTTTGGAAAGGCCCTAGAAAGATGCACGGGATGAATGCCCAAATAATCGGATAAACCTTCCAGATTCATTGGAATAACATCAGTTTGTAAAAGGTCTTGAAGTGTTTTGGTCCAGGACGGCCTTTTTTCTTCAGGAAATTGGTGTTTTTGTATGCCTTCGCAAAATTGCAGCATCAATAACTCAATCGAAAGGGGTGAAATGGCATCTTGGAACCGAAACTCAAAGTAAATCTTCGCCAGCAAGTGATGCGCCATGGGGTGCTTTACTAGGTCGCTACCTTCCCAAAGAGCGATATCCAGTTGTTTGTCTTCAAACCATTTTCTGCGGAACTCAATGTGAAAACCACGAGCGTAAGGGGTCTCCTTGGTGTTGTAATGTGCCTCTTGCCAATTATGGAAAATCAAACTGCCTGGCGGACAGGTTTTTTTGGATTTTCGATTGACATCGTAGACATCCCCTTGCAAAACATACATGAAATAGGGATTCTCATGAAAATGCCAACCAGTACGGGGTGCGTTGTAATCATACTCCGACAGCAAAATTCCATTACTATGGATTTCATTTTTTTTGATACCGTAATAGGTGCCCTCGGTTAAGATTCTCATGGATTAGCCTAAGATAGCCCTTTGAACCAAATTGATAAAATGAAACGCTTTTTACAGAGTGCTCAAAAATCGGTTCAAATCCGTTTCCTTATCCAATCCCAATTTCTTTTTGAGACGGTATTTGGATTTTAGGATACTATCGGGTAATACATTTAAGGTGGCGGCGATTTCCTTTGTGGTCAAATTCATGCGCAAAAAGGCCGCTAACCGGATTTCCTTTTCAGAAATGTCTGCGTAAAGGGTTTTGAGCTTTTGGTCAAAGTCATTGTGGACATCTGCAAAGTAGGTTTTGAACACCTCCCAATCCTTATCTGATGCATTCTCTTTTTTGAGCAGCATGACGATGCGCCGAAACTCCGCTTTGAATTTTTCAGGGGAGTTCTTTAAGTTCTCCAAATTTTCCTTTAGTTCTTGAATGAAAGTATTTTTCTGAACTAGATGTAGCGTCTGGCTTGCCAGTTCTTTTTGCTTGTGCTCAATTTCCTGTTTGTAGATTTCTTCTTGTTTTTCTCGAGCGATGCGATTCTTTTTAATCCGTTGTCTGAACCCAAATACAGAAAGACCAAATAGGGCTAGGGCGGAGGCCATACCACCTGCGTATAGTCCTTTTTGTAGTTTATCACCTCTTGCTTTCTCATTTAAAGTTTTGATTTCTTCTTCCTGAAGGGCGATTTCGGCTTCCTTTTTTTCGGTTTCATAAATCAATTTCCATTCCTCAACCTTGTTAATTCTTTCTTTTTGAAAAATACTGTCGTTAATTTCCTTGAACAACTGATGGTATTTTAAGGCAGTTAGATTGGCGCCCATCGACTGATTCACTTTGGCCAAATTCATTAGAGCGTCTTTTTGTTGGGTAAGAAGACCAGCATTTTCTGCGACTTCTAGACCTTCCTTAAAATACGCTTGACTCTTTGAATAATCCTTTTCTCGTAGCGATAGTTCTCCTAAAAGGACTAAAGAACGAGAAATACTATGATTAATATTGGTTGGTCTTGAATATGTCAAAGCTTCTTTGGTAATTTTCTCGGCTTCTTCATATTTACCCATTCGGGCTAACAATAATCCCTTTGTAAGCAAACCATCAGCAATGTTGATTTTAAAATTTAAATCTTTTGATAAATCAACACCTTTATCCACTAGTGCCAATGCTTCATTGTACTTATCGGGACTGTCAAGAAACAAAGCCGCTAACCTCAATTTGGCCGTACTTTCCCAGCGTGGGTTCTTATTTTTTTCGAAAAATGAGTTGATTTTTCTTAAATAATTTTCTGCGCTCAACGAATCTTTTAATTCATGGTAAAAGCTCGCAATACCAAAATATGACATGTGAATTTCAAAAGAATCCTGACTTTTTTCCAACAGCCGCGCTGCATCAAGAGCCTTTTGTAATCCTATTTTATAATATCCCTTTTTACCATAGGTGTCAGCTATATACCTTTTTATTTTAGATATCTGAACCGTATCCTTGACTGCGGTAAAATTTATTAGCGCTTTATCATAGAAATATAATGTGCTGTCCATTATGTCTTGTTCGCTAAAATCCAACCCTAAATTCAAAAAAATGTATCCTATTTTTAAGGTATCCTGAAGTTCTCTATATAATCCTAAAGCCTTTCTATATTCAGGATTTGATAGTTTGTAATTTGTCGAATAAGAATAGCAAATACCTTTTCTCGTAAAACCCAATGCTAATGCCGTGTCATTCTTGATTTCTTTGGCGTTTTTTATTATTTCGTTAGCATAATTCATGGCCTTGTCGGGATTCGTGTCAACAGCTGTTTCCCAAAGTAGGTTGAGCAACTTATCCTTCTCTTTCAAATCTGCTCCATTCTTTTTTAGTTGGTTTTCCAAGCTATCAATGCGGTCTTGGCGTTGAAGCTGAGCGGCAACGAAAATGGGAATTGTCAAAATTAATAGGAAGAGTACGTAGCGGATTTTCATAATATTTGATTGTATTACAAAGTATTGATTAATTCCCGTCTGTGAAAGACAGATTCCATGGGTAAAAATTTAATTGTCCATATAAACTCTAAAATATTTGAGAGAAAGACGAAATAAAAAAGTTTATAATAGATTGATTTTATTGAGATTAAAGAGATTTACTGCTGTTTTAAAAATAGAACTTGTCCATGGTGGTTTTCAACCCAATCCATAACACTTGTCCATACTTTGTCCATGCTCAAAATTAGGCGTGGCTCCATTTCGCTTCTAGTTTTGGAGTGTTGAATCTAAATAAAAACTAGAATTATGAAAGCAATTAACCAAAACCTAAGGATGCTGACTTTTCTCTTATTAGGAATGACTTTAATGACTACAATTTCTTGTAGCGAAGAGGACACACCACCAGAGACGCCAGAAGCGCAAGAATTCAATTATGAGGTCAGGTTAACCAAAATCAGGGCGACCGATACTTCTGGAGAGGGCGATGCCGATAACACTGAATTAGAGATTTATGGAGAACTCTCCACTTCTTTAACTATTGGAACAACTGTTGACACCCGAAGCTTATTAATGGTTGAACTCGATGATGCGCTCAGTGTAGGTCAGAATGATACCCAATTAACAGGTGCAACAACCTTTACTATCGCAGCGGATGACCTTGCGAACAGTAGTATTACGTGCTTTGGAGAATTGGAAGAAAATGATGGTGGTGGCTTTACCCAGTTCCAAGGAGAAGAATCCAGTACTTTCTCATTGGGTTCCATCACCGTTAGCCAAGATGTCGAACTAACATTTTCAGACACGCCTGGACAAACTTCCGTTGTAACGTTTACCATAACAAGACTTTAATGGTTGTATGAGCGGCTGGTGCCTCAAGTTGTAGATTCAACAACTTGGCATTGGTCGCTTTTCAACATTGCATTGGATTTCCATTTCTAATGCATACTGCTACATATTAACCATTAAAGCAATCAAAATGAAAATAGTAATACTACTGTTTTCCTTGTCAATTGTGCAGGGAATACAGGCACAACAACTAAAACGCCAAATGCTATCCGCCGCGGGGAGTAGTCAATTGGTTACCAACGTCGCAGGCAGCTACTTCATCCAACAAAGCATTGGGCAGCATAGTGTGATAGGAACGTATACAGTTGATAGCCAAATGCTAAGACAGGGGTATATCCAACCCCTACCAGCAATTGTTTTGGGCGGTAATCCTAACGATTTGGAAATTGTGGTGTTTCCCAATCCTTTTACGGAGGGAGTGGTCGTAAATCTTGAGCAAGGTCTTGAAAATGACATCAAAGTGGAACTTTTTGATGCTAGTGGCCGGCTGATTAAATCGGATACTTATGATGCCACTAACCAATTGACACTTCCGTTGACAGGCTTATCCCAAGGCAGTTATTTTTTACAGCTAAGCTCCGGGCGGCAACAGGCGGTGAAGCAATTACTGAAGCTATGAAACGGCTCACTATCCTCCTGGGCATGTTTTTCTTTTCACATTCTTCGGTTTCCCAATTGGTTTATGCCGAGTGGGGACAGACCATCTCAAATTTTGACTATGAGAACTCCACCGGAGGTACGTTGGAAAATTTACAACCTAAGATTGCCTCATATCTCAATGCTGGTTACCAAGTCCAGCTAAAAGGAGATAAAACGACACTTATCCTCGGCGGTGTTTTAAATACCTATGGGGCTGTAGCGAGCGATGTGCTATTGGATAATTATTTTGAGTGGGATGTGACATACGCAGGAATTCAAACGGGGTTAACTTACTATTTCGCGAGGTCCCGGTCCTTATTATTCTATGTCAAGCCCACCGTCTCTTTGGAGTATTTGGTTAGAGGTACACAAACCTTAAACAATCAAGTATTTAATCTTTCAGGGGAAGACGAATTCGACAATTTGCTACTGGTGCCCAGAGTGGGTATAGGCCTACAATATCCAATTTCCAATAAGGCAGCACTCTACTTGAACTACGGGTACGGACGAAGTTTTTCGCTAGCAAAGGCTCGTCCTGAAGACAATGAAAAACTAAATATTAATTCGCACATGGTAGGCATTGGGATAGTCATCCAATTGCCAGGCTGCAATTGTGCTTTTAAATCCTTTTAAAATGAAAGTAAAGTACTTTTTAATAGGGCTAATGTTACTGCCCATATGGGCCATGGCTCAAGTTGAGGGTATTACCTATCAAGCCGTGATAGTGGACAACAATCCGGATGAAATACCGGGTATTGACGTCCCTTCCAATAATATACCCAACCAAGAATTACGCCTTCAGTTTACTATTGTTGACGCTTTTGGGAATATTGAATACCAAGAAACCCAAATGACTCAGACCGATGCTTATGGCACTATCAATTTGACCATTGGCGAAGGGCAAAGCACAGGGCAGGGGAGTGCCAGTTTCAATTTGATTAATTGGGATGGCCCAAAAACTTTGCAGGTTGGCATCGATTTGCAAGCAGGAACCAATTTTACACCATTCAGTCAACAAGCCTTGACCTACGTGCCTTACGTAAGACATCGCAACTTAATTGCCGATGGGGTGACCAACCTGAACAATGCTCTCTTCGTGAACAATGGTAGTAGTTCCCAGTTTAGTGGTGATGTGCTGGTGCAAGAGCAATTCACGGCCAATGCCAATGCCAACTTTTTTGGTCGAGTGTCCATTGAGGCGGGAACAGGAGTAACCAATGAGGAAGATATCGAAGCGTATCCGCTCCTTTTAAGTGGAAATAGCCAAGGGATGGCCATTCAATTGAATCGAGCCACACCTACTAGAAGTGATAATTTCATTTCCTTTTGGAACAACAATGACGAAGCCATAGGACGAATTGAAGGGTACCGGGCAATTGCCAATTTTACCCTCGAAGACGTTGTCGATATTTTGCTATTTGCAGAACCTACCCAAGAGGAGGCGGAGGGACAAGAGGATGATGACTTAGCTCCGCCCGCTGAAGCCCCTGCTGCTTTGGATGTCTATGCGACAAACACCTACAACATGGAGTTGCTTATAGAGACGATTGACCTTTGGGAAGCATCAGCAACCTTTGGGGCCAATCTGGGTGCCTGTATTGCAGGTGTTGGACTTGCCGGGGATTGTGATGATGTGGTATGGTCAGCTTTATCCCTGTATTTACAAGGTGTGCAGCTGACCTATTTTGTAAGGTATAATGAGACTAATGTAGGCGTAGCTTTTGAATCCGGGGGCGCGGATTATGCCGAATGGCTCAAAAAATACGATTCTGAAGAAACCTTGTCTTATGGTGATATCGTTGGTGTTCGCGCTGGGGAAATCTCTTCAAAGTTTATAGATGCGGATAAATTCATGGTCATTTCCAAGAACCCTATTGTTTCTGGAGCAATGCCATAGGATGGCGTAAATTTCCTATTCAAAAGGGTCGCTTTCATTGGTCAAGTTCCGGTATTAGTTCTGGGATAGGTCAATAAGGGGGACTACATTCTGCCCTCTGGAAATGGAGACGGTATGGCCATTGCAATCCATCCAAATCAAATGCGTGTCAATGACTATAAACGCATAATCGGAGTTGCATGGAGTGAGTACCATGGCAACGATTTGTTTTCCTTTATCAATACTGCTGTAGGAATCAATTCCAATGACTTGTCAGAACAAATAGTGCAAATGCAATCGGTATTGAACCAAATGCAAAAGGCACTCGTGCAAGCCAATTCTTCTTACCAACCGAAGTACTTCGATGTAGAGACTGTCTCTCTTTCAAACAATAAAAAAGTTACACGCTCTAAAACCATGCAGCAGTTGGTCATGGAGCAGTATGGTATTGACAACTCGGCGACTACCGAGGAAAAATTGTCACAAGTCAGTTCTTTAATGCTTGAGGAAAAAATAAATACAGATTTTTTTCAATTTTCGGAACTACCCTATTTGAAAGAGGTACTACAAAATCCTACCCCTGAAAATGTAGCCCAATACACTGCATACTATACAAAATCCCTAAAGAATTTACGGTCTATGC
>CALBPG010000092.1 GCA_937899065.1 uncultured Allomuricauda sp. | reverse complement strand
GTCGCAGCCGACCTTGAAGCTGTCATCATAGCATACCCAAATAGTGACTTGTACAACCCTAACATCATCCGTTCGAGTTTGGGATGTGTATTCACCCAATCCATTGCAACAGGAAGCACTGAGGAGGTAATTGCTTTTCTAAAGTCCAAAAATGTTAAAATTCGTTGTGCAGCCTTGACCGCTTCACAAGCTTATTTGGAAACAGACTTTAGCCCAGCTACTGCCATTGTTGTAGGTACGGAGGCTACGGGATTGAGTGATAATTGGTTACAACATTCAGATAGCAATATCATCATCCCCATGGAAGGACAAATCGACTCCATGAACGTATCCGTGTCGGCAGCAATTCTTATCTTTGAAGCCAAGCGCCAAAGAGGATAGTGCCTATGGGTGAAACTACACTTTTCTACATCATCATCTTCATTTTAATAGGGCAATATCTACTTCATTTTGTGTTGGATGTATTGAATGCCAAAAGCTTCTCCGAAGCCATTCCCGAAGAAGTTAACGATGTATTCAACGAAGAAGAATATCGCAAATCCCAAGCCTATAAAAAAACCAATCATAGTTTTGGACTGTTTTCAGATGGCGTTTCCTTGGGAGCTACTCTGCTGTTTCTATTTTTGGGAGGATTTGAATGGGTGGACCAATTGGCACGCTCATGGGTCAGCGGAACCATCCCGGTAGCGCTAGTATTTTTTGGCATCATCCTTTTGGGCAGTAGCTTGCTGAGCATGCCGTTTTCGTACTACAAAACCTTTGTCATTGAAGAACGATTCGGGTTCAACAAGACCTCTAAAGGCACTTTTGCAACCGATATTTTAAAAGGATGGCTGTTAGCCGTGTTATTGGGCGGCGGCGTACTCGCCCTCTTTATTTGGTTTTATCAATGGGCGGGACAAGATTTTTGGTGGTATGCCTGGATAGTGTTTGCGGTCTTCATAATGGGCATCAATCTTTTTTACAGTCGATTTATCGTGCCCATATTCAACAAGCAAACTGTTTTGGAAGAGGGTAGCCTTAAAAATGCTATTGAAAGCTACGCACAAAAGGTAGGTTTTGAACTCAATAAAATCTTTGTGATTGATGGGTCTAAACGATCTACAAAAGCCAACGCCTATTTTTCAGGATTTGGCAAAGAAAAACGCATTACCCTATTCGATACTTTGATTCAAGATTTGGATGAGGAGGAAATTGTAGCAGTACTTGCCCATGAGGTAGGCCATTACCAGAAAAAACACGTGTTGTTCAACCTATTCGTTTCTGTGGCATTAACTGGATTCACGCTTTTCGTGCTTTCCCTGTTCATCAACAACCCAGATATTTCACTTGCCATTGGGGTGAATCAACCTAGTTTTCATGCTGGTTTGGTCGGGTTTATGCTGTTGTATAGCCCTATTTCGGAACTCACCGGATTAGCCATGAACTACATCTCTCGAAAATTTGAATATCAAGCAGACAATTACGCCAAAAGCACTTTTGCGGCCCAACCTTTGATTACCTCTTTAAAAAAGCTCTCCAAGAACAGTTTGAGCAACCTTACCCCTCACCCAGCCTATGTGTTTGTGCACTATTCCCACCCTGCATTGGTACAGCGCATACGGAATCTCAAAGCATAATTTTTGTTGTATTCCTAAAGGGAATATGGTATTTTTAATATAGGATGACAGCAGCGGCGATTGAAAAAGAGAATAAGGAGATAGCGAAGCAGTACAAGGAATTGTTGCGAATCAGCTATCAAAATCTTACAGCGGCGGACAAGAAATTAATTCGCTCCGCCTTTGATGTCGCGGTCGATGCCCACAAAGACCAACGTAGAAAATCTGGCGAAGCCTACATCTTCCACCCCATCGCCGTAGCCAAAATCGTAGCTTCAAAAATTGGATTGGATGCCGTCTCCATCGCTTCGGCCCTTTTGCACGATGTCGTTGAAGATACACCATACACCTTGGACGACATTGAGCGTATGTTCGGTGAAACGGTAGCAAGAATCGTTGACGGGTTGACCAAGATTGCGCACCTCAAAAAAGACAAAGACATCAGTCAGCAGGCGGAGAACTTTCGCAAAATGCTGTTGACGCTTCATGAT
>CALBPG010000091.1 GCA_937899065.1 uncultured Allomuricauda sp. | reverse complement strand
CTTCCCGCGCAGGTGGTTGGGTCGGTCCCCACGGCTGCGGTTATGGCTGGTGTTGCCGGGTCGGTCAAGGTCACGTCGGGGTCTTCGGTGGAGGTACATCCTGAAACGGTTATGGCCAGGTTGTCGTAGCTGCCCGCGCTGAGCCCTGTTATGGTTGCGGAGTTGGCGGCCACGACCACGGGGAAGTTCCCCCCGTCATAGTTTATGGTCTGGTTGCCGTTGGGCACGCCCGTGAATGTGAGCTGTATCTGTCCGTCGCTTCCCGCGCAGGTGGTTGGGTCGGTCCCCACGGCTGCGGTTATGGCTGGTGTTGGATTAATGGTCAAAACCAGCTCACCTACGTCAACACAATTCCCATAGATGCTTAAAGTTGTAAGAGTAAGGGTTACCGTATTGCCTATATCAGATATATCTGGAATATATTCTGCATTAAGAATTGTGGGGTCAGAGAAAGAACCATTACCATTTTCTAACCAATTCAATGACCCATAGCTATTCACTGAAACCCCATTAACTACATAAGGTAATAATCCACATGTTTCATCTGTAGAATCAAGATTTATGATTGGTTGTATGTCATTTGTGATTGTTACATCGTCATTACTATTTGAACAACTACCATTGGTAATAGTCCACCGAAGTGTGGCAATACTACCTTCGGGTAATCCAGTAACTGTAGTCAAAGGATTGTTGACATCAGTTATGGTAACAGGTGGTCCTAGTATTTGTGTCCATTCGCCCGTACCTACAATAGGGGTATTGGCCGCCATCAAAAAGTTGGGATTGGAACATTGCTCAATACTAGGTCCGGCATCGGCTACCGGTTGTTGATAGTTTATGATTCCTACATCATCAAATCTTGAACAGCTTCCGTTGGTAATTGTCCATCGCAATACAATAACCTGATCGAAAGGTACGCCGGTAACCGTGGTCAAAGGATCGTACACATCCGTTATGGTTACAGGTGGCCCAATCTCTTGTGTCCATTCGCCCGTACCTACTACAGGCGTATTGGCCGCCATCACAAAGTTGGGATTGGAACATTGCTCAATGTGAGGTCCCGCCTCGGAACTTGTGGCGTACTCATAAAAGTTAACGGTTATTTCATCAAAGTCGGAGCATACACCGTTGTCAACGGTCCATCTAAAGACATAGGTCCCATACTGTGTTACGCTAAGGTCTTGGTCGTAATCATTGGCGTTTGTTTCAAAAAATAATACTCCAGGTCCACTTTGTTGGGTCCATGTGCCATTTCCCATTGCTGGAAGTGCTGATACATGATGGGTGGGTCCACATTCATTGAATACAGAAGTGTTATCGGGTTCGTACGCATCAGCCATAACAGGAGGATTTATGGTGACTGTGAAAGAGTTTTCCGCTTCGGGACAGCTTGCGTTGGCCGGGCTATATACATATATCGTGTTCACACCTACATTGGTAATGTCATCATTCTGAAAGAGTGCTGTCCCCGTACCTCCCGGTCCCGTGAAATAGTTACCGTTGGCAAGCGCAGGTAATGTATAGGAAACACATGTGGTCTCGTCACTAGGTGCATCGGCCAAAACGGTGGGATTTATAGTAATGATGACCAAATCCGTGAGCTGCACTGGAGCGCAGGTCCCAGAAGTAGCCAAAACATTGAATGTGGTTGTTGTGGTTAAGTTGCCCGTGGGTAGGTTTATGGTTCCTCCTGTTCCAATTACAGGTGCTCCTATTTCAACATTCCCTAAATCATTACGTAGTTGATAACTCACTCCGACTTCTGAGAAATCAACATTGATAGTGGTACTGTTACCTTCGCAAATTGGGTCATCCGCAGAAGAAACAATTAGAGTAGCTTCAGGAGAATTGTATAAGTTAAAGATTTGTGTTACGTCAATGAAGTTTCCTACGAGGTCAGTTACTCGATAAGTTCTTGTTATAATCTCTGGGTTTGAGTTGCCATCAGACATGTCCCCCATATGGGTAATGCCAGCAACCATGCAATTATCAGAAGCATCCGCGACAACAGATATGTCTGGAATAGGCGGAGCAATTACATCACATAAATCTTGGGTAGGTGGGTTACTTGCTGTTGGGTTTATGACATCCCCATAGCCAATGGTAAATACATCGCGGTGTTCAAAGTTTACATTTTCGAAATAAACGATTCTATTTCCTTCGTCAACTGAGGATAATGGGATATAGGTTACTGGGCATGAGGTGAAATCTCCTTCATCACCATCACTATCAGAATCAATAATAAGAAAGATATCGCAGGTAGAAGCTAACGGAATATCGGATGCCCCAAGCTCTATTTTTACACTAACATTATTTATTGGATTTAGAGCTGTAGCAGTTTTAGATACTAACCATTCCCGTCCAATCATATCGGAAACACCTGCTGGGACTTCAGAAGCAGTAAGATTGAGATTTCCATGGTCGTTTCCCCATAGTAGATAATTGTATTCAAAATGAGGGCTAAAAAGGCGTCCATCAATATCAGGTCTGTTATCGTCCAAATTGTCAGGATTGAAATCATTGTTATTTGAAATGGTAACAACAGCTTCTGAATTAACACTTTTGGAAATGCGTTGGTGCAGGTTATATCGAAGTTTAGAATCATCATAACTAGTAGGACAACCTTCTAAATCTCGAAAACGGACCCTCCCAATTCCTGCAATCACAAAAATATAAGGGTTTGATAAATCAAAATCCCAGATAATTGAACCGTCCGCAGCCAAATAGTTGTAGGAGTCGTTCCCTACTGTACTTCCTAGACCGGAGCTATTTAAGGTAATCCCATATTTTATGGCGAGATAGCTTTCAATTCGTTCAACAGCATCTGAAAGATTGATTTCAGCCGGAGTATCCAACACAAATATTTCTGCAATATGACCTGTAAAATTTCTATCGGAATCGGCATTACCACTATTAAAATGTTTTCCTATGCGATTAAAGGGAAATAGTTGAGTGTCTGCGATAAGGTTTGGTGTTTCATCTCTTATCCAGTCAATATCATCAATACCATTTACCCGGGTTCGTAGCCTCTCTTGAACTTGACCGTCTATTGTGTCTCTTTCGAACATAGCGATTGTAGGCCTTCCCAATAGGTCGATATTACCTTGTTGCCACATGCTTGCATTTGCATCAAGGCCATTTCGAGTTCTTCCGACAGAAAAACGATTCCCATCGGAAATCCCTAGAGATAAATTAGTGGCTCTGGAGGTTGTGGGGTGGTTGTTAACGTCTCCTCCAAATAGCAAACGTTGCGTTTCTGCTGAATTGCCCGACCCATTTCCCGAAAAAACGATGAAAACGGTGGTCTCATTTCTTGATATTGACCTATAGTGTAAGGCTTGCCCGTCGCCATTACCGTTGAATTCAATAGCGGGGTTAAAATTGAATATATTGCTCCTCAATACGGGTTGTCCAGGGACGGAGCCGGTAGGAAATAAGTAATCAATACCGTTATCACCAAAGGGATAATCAAATCCAAAGGGAGGTGCCAATTGATATGTGGCATCGTTTGCTGGAAATGGATGAGGCACAGCATCTTGAGTTTCAAAATCTATTATGTCATACCAAATATCGACGTCAACATCAAAGAATGGGGGATAAGGTAAGAAGGAAGAAATAGGATTAATTGCTGGGGTATTCACTGCTCTGTCGGCTGTAAACCAAGTATCTAAATGTTGTGCAATCCCATTAGAACTTACAGAAAAAAGCAATACAATAAAGACTGCCTTCATATGTGAACGACCCAATATAGGATTCTTAACAAAAAAGGATTTTATTCTTTCCAGTGAAAGAATGGACCATACGTAGGTAAGTAGTTTTTTGGTCATAAGCGTACGATTTGGGATTGCACTTGCCAGGCGAGGTAAGTTTTGGCAGTATAAAAAAACCGAATTTGCTCGAATGGATGGGTTGTCAATTCATGAATAGGGTTTAGGAATTGACCAATGCCCTTTTTGAAGGAATAGTCTTATTTGTATGTTGAAGTACAATGACTTACCCCAATTTGCATTTTGTAATTTGAAGTGATAAACGGGAAAAGGCCCTTACCTTTATTAGTGAGAGCCTTTTTTATAGGGTATTTGAAGGGTGCGACTATTGTTTTACCAAATTAATTTCCACTCTTCTGTTTTGTTTTCGACCTTGCTTGGTTTTATTCGTTGCAATCGGTTTTTCTTCTCCATATCCAACAGCGGTTAGTCGGTTTGAAGAGATACCCTTATCAATCAGAAAATCGCGGACGGCACTCGCCCGGGCTTCGGAAAGTCTTTGATTTGTCGTATTACTTCCAACGCTATCCGTATGGCCTTCCACGGTGAACTGAGCAGAAGAGTACTCATTCAGTATTTGAAGGATATCCACCATAGTTGTGGTGGATTCGGATTGGATGCTTGCCTTTCCCGTGTCAAAAAGAATAGTTCGCGCATAATCATTCAATTGTTTTTGCACTGCTGCGGTAACTTCGGGACAACCATTGTTTTCACTAGTTCCCGGAACGGTCGGACAGGCGTCATCGACATCCACTAAATTATCTCCATCAGTATCGGGGCACCCTTTCAATTCCAATTTTCCTGCTGCTTCAGGGCTACGGTCCTCGGTATCCGTTATGCCATCGCCGTCCGAGTCGGGACATCCTTGCAAGGCGGTTATTCCTGGTACTAATGGACATAAGTCGTCCTTATCTACAATACCATCTGCGTCGGTATCCTCCCATGGGCAGCCTTTATTTTCTGAGGGTCCTTTTTCTTCAGGGCAGTTGTCGTCTTTGTCCAAAATGCCATCTTCGTCACTATCTTTCCAAGGGCAGCCTTCATTTTCTATCGGGCCATACACTTCTGGACAGGCATCATGCTTGTCTTTCAAACCATCACCATCCCTATCTTTCATCTTTCTTTGGTAGATAGGGACTTTTAATCCCGCGAATACATCTAAAGATTGGGTTTCACTGCCCAAAAGTGCTGAAAGAATAGAACCGGAACCGATGTAAAGCGGACCTGCACGCAAGCCACTTCCCCATTGTACCCCTGAACCTTGGGTATAAGTGATAGGACTGAAAACACTTAAAAACTGTGTTTCAAATCTTGGTGTAAGCCCTAGTTGGGTTACCGTCCTTTGGGCGTTTATTTTTGAACGAGACGTTAAGGGCAGCCCCGCATTCAAGTTCAGATATAGTTTTGGAATAACACTGTAATCGGCATTGAGATGTAATGTAGTAGGCAAAATAGAGTTGGGTGAACCTGATTCCGAAATCAAATCAAAGTTCTCTTCGATACCTTCTTCCAAAGCATCCCCGTCAAAATTGTCAATACTCTGTGTGCGATTTACATCATATACTTGGTTTACACCATTGGTATTGCGAATACTTCCAATATCGGTAATAGCTAGGCCTAATTTCAATCTGTATTTATTGGCTCCCCGATTATTGATAGGGTTCTGTTGGGCGTCGGTACCTTTGTACTTTGCATAATCTGGTCGCCATTCATAGATAAAACCAATATCAGTACCAAAACCTTGTCCACTATTGAAATCATAAAAATCTCCGGCACTACCGGCTTCATCCAAATCATCGGTATTGCCATAGGTTACCTCACCTTGGGTGGTAATCAAACGGGAATCTGCGTCGTAATCAAGGCTTAGATTACTACTTTTTACGTAGGCATTTCCGAAGCCTTGCAGGTATTTCAGAGTAAGACCACCCTTTACGAAATGTTGGTTACGGTTGTACAATACCCGAGCATAGCTTACACCGAGTTCAGCCCAAAGATTTGCGGCTCCGGTGATATTTCCTTCGTCGATAAAAAAGTCTTCACTTTCGTCAAAACCGCCTTCTTTGTCTATGGTTTCGCCATTAATGTCGTTGGCATTGAAGAAGAAACGACCTCTGGTAAAAACGGAGATAGCACTTTTCTCATTCAAGGTTACCAGAACTGATGGCCCTAGGACATCTACATTTAACGCTAAGGCGTTGTTTTCTTTTGGGGTCCTTTTGGATTCATCAAAAGTGCGACTGATGTCGTCAAAAGCATCAGATAGATTGAAACCAATATAATCGTTTGCAAAAAAAGCACTAACGCCTGCGAGATTAACTTCTAGCTTTACACGAGAATCAGCAATATTGGCGGGATTGGTCAATACTCCATGTACACCATTGTAATTGTCCGTTTGATATCCGATAAAGGATTGGGCGGACATTGTTGTCAGACTTAAAAGAAATAAAATTGTAATCAAATGATTTTTGAAGCTCATCTTCTTGGATTTTGGGATTCGCCGCAAAGAGAGGGTAAACTGCGCTTGAAATGATAAAAGGATGGACCGTCAAGGGCTTTGAATTGACGGATGATAGGTATGGATTAACTGACCAAGTTTTAATCTATGGGTTGGACGCCCTAAAATTGCACCACCGGTTTGGAAAGGTCCTAAAAACCAACGGCCCTGAAGATTTCCATCTCCAAGGCCATTGAAACCTCAACTAAACTAAACACTTTTGACCAAACGTCTCAAAAGTGCATACTAACTACTATTGCATCTTAGTTAGAATGTAACATCCTTGATTAAAGGAGTTTTTAAACACAGTTCAAATGTAAGGTGGTATCAAAAAATTGAAAGGGTATAATTAACGAATCAAGGACCAAGATTCACGGATGCCTTTGCTGACTTTATATTTCGATGAACCTACCGTTTCAGTAGATGGTTGTATTCCATTTACTAGAGCTAAAAAAATACTTGCCAAATTTTCGGTTGCATGGTAGTGGTTGCACGAATTCCTTTGTAGTATAAAAACTGAGTAATCTATTTGCTTGCTGACTATTAATAGGATGATATTATACCATAGATGTAAACAAACTTCTTTTAAACATTACGAGAATATGAATTTTAAAGAATGGCATAAGAAAGAATCCCCGCTCTTGATAGCCAATGTGTGGGATGTCGCCAGCGCAAAGGTTGCGGAACGTTTGAATTTTGATGCAATCGCTACCTCTAGTGGAGCGATTGCTACTATGTTGGGATATGCCGATGGCGAAGAAATTTCATTTAGAGAATTGAAATATGTCGTTGAGCGCATTGTGAAAAACGTTCACTTGCCTCTATCTGTTGACCTCGAGGCGGGGTATGGTTCTACCGCTGAAGAAATCTTACCCAATATAAACGTGTTGATAGAACTTGGTGTTGTAGGCATCAACTTGGAAGACAGTAAGGTGAGCCAAGGACAAAGGTCTCTAATGGATTACCATATTTTTAGCGGAGTATTGAAGGATATCACATCTCAACTTAAATTGGATAGACGTGAAGTTTTTATTAATGTAAGAACCGATACGTTTCTAAAGGGTTTGGACAATGCCCTTGGAGAAACATTGGTCAGGGCTGAAGCATACCAGAAGGCAGGGGGAAATGGTTTGTTCGTCTCTTGTATTGAAAAAGAACATGATATTGAAAAGGTTTGCAAAGCAACGGACTTGCCTATAAATGTTATGTGTATGCCCAACCTCCCAAACTTCGACACCCTGAATGAACTAGGGGTAAAACGCATTTCAATGGGTAACTTCGTATTTGAGCATATGGACAAAGTACTTGAAACGACCCTTACAGAAGTCATGTCATATCAAAGTTTCAGAACGCTATTTTCATAATAGAACATGAAGGATAAAGAAAGGTTCGACGAGTATTACCGTGCTTTGCTAGCGAGAGACCCGCAATACACGGGTGTTTTCTTTGTAGGTGTTAAAACCACTTCTGTTTTTTGTATTGCAACCTGTAGGGCCCGTAAGCCGAAAAAAGAAAATGTTGCGTTCTTCCCAACGGTTAAGGAAGCCTTAATCAACGGTTACCGCCCATGTAAGATTTGTAAACCGACAGAAAACGCGAACGAAATACCTACCAAAATAGTTTCTGCCTTGAACCTAGTGAAAGAGCGTCCCAAAGAAAGAATAAGTGATGAAATGCTTCGAAAGGAAAGTATTGATCCTTATATGGTCAGAAGATGGTTCAAGAAACACTATGGAATGACTTTTCAAGCCTACCAGAGAATGTACCGCATCAATAATGCTTTTAAGGAGTTAAAGGATGGTGTTCCTTCAACACATACGGCATTCGATTCAGGTTATGACTCGTTGAGCGGATTTGGATATACCTATAAGAAACTTCTTGGGAAATCTCCGTCCAAGTCAGGTAATCGGAATGTAATCCTAATCAATCGGTTGACTACTCCTTTAGGCCCAATGTTCGTTTGTTCTACGGATAAAGGGATTTGCTTATTGGAATTTACCGATAGAAAAATGCTCGAAACCGAATTTAGGGACTTGCAGAAAAGATTGGATGCAGTGATTTTATGGGGAGAAAATGAGCATATCAAACAATTGAAAAAGGAACTGGAGGAATATTTCAATGCAAACCGAAAGCAATTTGAAGTTTCGCTCGATACTCCTGGCACAGCATTTCAAAGACGGGTTTGGGGTATGCTTAAAGATATATCCTATGGAAGTACCTCTACATACCAAGAGCAGGCCATTACGTTACAAAACGAAAATGCAGTTAGGGCAGTGGCACGTGCGAATGGAATGAATAGAGTGTCTATCATAATTCCTTGCCATAGGGTAATCGGAAAGGATGGTAACCTAACCGGATACGGTGGGGGCTTGGCACGAAAAAAATGGTTGCTGGATTTTGAGAAAAAGTCGATGTCTCTTGGTTAAGCTATTTGGATTTTCATATACTTCACAATAGTGTATAAAAAAAGCTCCGAAATATCGGAGCTTTTTGCGGTCTGGACGGGACTCGAACTTTTCTTCAAAACGCCCTGTATACAAGGCCTGCCAAAGGGCCGTTTTTTGGGCTCACCGCGCGGCTCACCTTTTAACAAAGTTTAACATATTATAATGCCAGATAAGTCATCATTGGACAAATGATTCCTTTTTATACTTATGAAGGGGAACGTATGTTTGAATAATATAGGGTGTGATTTTTCGCAACGTTTCTCCTGTTACCGGATGCAAACCTGGTGAGGTGAAAAATTCGTGCTCATTATCTTCATTCTTAAAATACCAAATCAAGGGTTTACCATCTTCAGAAAAAAACTGATAGGCTGCATCAACTGATACTTTCCTCATATTTTTCAGTTTGGTCTCGATTAATGGTTCCACTTTGGTTCCGTACTGGGAGAAGGGTCCTCTTTTGCAGGAAACTTTGACATAAATTGAATCGGCCCAAGTCATACATTCAGAAGGTTGGCTGTTAAAGAGTATTGGATAGTTTAACGTGAGTACTGTAAATAAAACAGCCCCAAAAGAAATACTGATTGAAATTATAAATATTCTTCTACTCTTCTTTCTTTCCCCCTTAAGCTTCCTCTTTTCTTCTTCTTTTTCTTTAATTCTACCTAGTCTTCCTTCTTCTTCGGAGTTCTCTGGTCTTCCATCCTGATTCTGGTTTATAAAATCGGCATAATTCTTATACCCCAAATAATCACATAAACATGTTATAAGCTTAGGTTTTAAGTCATCCTGTGCACCAATGTTACCATTCTTATAATTGGTATAGTAGTCACGTAGGGTTCGCTCGCTTATAGAATATTTATAATTCTCTTGGAGCAAATCAGAAAGGTATTGGGCACGATGAGTTTTTTTACTTGAACCAACTTCTTCTTCAGCCTTATCAAATGCAAGTATTAAAAGTTCAATTGACATTTAACTATCTGATATTTAAATATAAAACTAGTGCAAAAATGGAAATTCCATGGAATAAATATTCTGGAAATTCTTTTCCTCATTTTCTCCATTAACCGGTTTTTAATCTTCATTCCTTTGTCTTCGTAAATGATTACCGCTATGCATTGCTAACATAGCTCTTCTAGAAAAATCATTTTACGCAAATCTGTAAAGCGGTTGGTTTTGGCCAATCGGAAAGTAGCTGAGAACGACCGCTTGCCGATTTCACTTTCCAAAAAACAAGGAGTACTCCAACACTCAAGGGTGGCTGGCAAACAACAAAAATCTGGGAAAATCCCAGACAGCCACCCCATTGTTTAATCACAAATATTTTAAAGATGAAAAAGGTTTTTTTGGCCATATTGGCCCTAGTTTTTAATATGTTCTTGTTTTCTTGTGAAAAGGGCAGTATAGCAGAATCAGAAACTCTGTTTGAAACTCAGGCGACTGAAGGGGATGATGGTAATGCTCCACCTCCACCTCCTCCAAAATAAGAACGGGATACTAGAATTATTTGTTTTAATTTAAGCTGTGTCAAATGCTTTGGCACAGCTTTTCAATAGTCATGGATTTCAAGAATATTACATTAGTGCTAATCACCCTGATATTGTGCTGTTGCGTACAAAGTGAAGTTGATATTAGAGCGGACAAAGTAAATAGTCATAGAACTCATTTGTCAGATTCCAATAATCTAGAAAGAACGTCGTCAGATAAACTATCAGAGCTAAATCAGGCACTTAGGAATAAGACCTTGGAAAATTATGCTCAATTGGCCTACCAAAAAAATCGGTTACACTATTCTTTAGGGCAGTTCGATAGCCTAGCCCATTTTCATAGGAAATTCTTTTTAAAAACTGACTTAAAAGTTGATTCATATTATGCCGCAAAGCAGTACTATTTAATGGGATATTACTATGACCAAATAGTTAAAGATTCGGATAGCGCCTTTAAGAATTATACTATATCCAAAAACTTTTATGAAAGAATTGGCGATAGTAGTTGGGTTGGGAGAAACCTCTTAAACATGGGCACAATTCAAAAAGATCAAAGTGATTTTTTTGGAAGCAAAGAAACTCTTACTGAATCCCTAAAGTATTTGCAACCAATCAAAGATGACAGGCATATATCGTCTTGTTATAATATATTGGCGACCAATCATAGAAAGCTTTCCAACCTACAGGACGCCTTAAAATATTATTCAAAGGCAATTAGAACGACCAATTCTCCAAGCGATAAACTTATCTATCAAAATAATTTAACAGCTACCCATATTGATAATAAACAGTTCAATATTGCTATTCAGTTGCTTCAAAAAATAACCAAAGACTCATTGCTAATAATCAATGAAAAAGAATACGCTCGTGCATTAGATAACATGGCTTATGCGCAATGGCTCTTAGGTGAAAAATTAAACGAACATGCTTTTTTGAACCCTTTACTAATACGAAAGGAAAGTAATGACAAAAGGGGCCAAATAGCAAGTTATACCCGTCTAGGAGAGTTTTACTCCAAAAATGCCCCTATTAAAGCCAAACAATACTTCGATACAGTAATCCAACTTTCAAAGGCTATAAAAATGCCAAGGGCTGAAAAAGATGCTCTAAAATTTTTGATGTCCTTGGAACCAAAAAATGTTGGTTTACGTGACCGATACATCTTTTTGCAAGATAGTTTGTATTCTCAGGGACTGAAAGTCAAGACCCAATTTGCTAAGTATAAATATGATGACAAACTCAAACAAGAGTCCATTCTGCGTTTGGAAAAAGAAAACACTGAAAAAGAGTTAGAAGCCAGTCGGCAACGAAATCAGAAGATTATATATTTAGGCGGTCTGCTCTTCATTACTTCCATTTTGGGACTTTCACTATACGGTTTTAGACAACGTACCAAACGATTAAAACAAAAAAGCAAAGTTGAAAAGTTAGAGGCTATTTATGAAGCCGAGGCACAACTCTCCCGAAGATTACATGATGACTATGGTGGTAAAATCAATCAGACCATGCTAATGTTGCAAAGAGGTACAGACAAATCTGCAATTTTAGATAAATTAGAAACAGTCTATAATCAAATTAGAAGTTTCTCACGGGAGATTAATACAGTAGATACTGGTCCTGATTTTTGGAATAGTTTGAAAGCGACATTGGAATATCTCAAACCAGTAGAAGTTGAAATGGTTTTTGATGGTGGCAAAGAACTTGATTGGTCATTAGTGTCTCGTCAAGCCAAAACAATAATTTTTAAGGTGCTGCAAGAGTTGGTTAAGAATATGTCGCAGCATAGTAAGGCCAAACAAACTGTGATTTTATTCAGAGACAAAAAAAAAGAACTCTCCATTTACTATGAAGATGACGGGGTCGGAGCATCAAAAAAATCATTATTAAGAAAAAATGGACTACGGAATACAGAAAAGCGTATTCAAGCCCTAGGCGGAAGCATTACTTTTGATTCAGAAGAACAGAAAGGCTTTCGCGCCGAAATCCGAATCCCCAAATAGTTGAATCCGACATGTTCAAAAAGGTAGTATTAGTAGAAGATTTTCAGGGAGAAAACCAAGGTATTGCCGAAACCTTAACTGAAAAATTGGCAATCGAAGAATTGCAAAGCGAGTTTTATTGTGACAAAGCATTTAATCGCTTGAAAGTGGCCCTTAAAAAAAATGAGCCGTACGAATTAATGGTCACCGATTTGTTTTTCGAAAAAGATCATGTCGACCGAAAGCTCACTTCCGGAAGGGAACTCATTAAATTAGCAAGAGCACAGCAACCGGGATTAAAAATTATTGTCCACTCTATGGAAAACAATCCTATCTATGTCAATGCCCTTTTTAAAGAGCATAAAATTAATGGGTATGTCTGCAAGGGCCGAAGAGGAATGGTTGAGTTGGTCAATGCCGTTAACGAAGTATTTCATAATAGAACTTTTGTATCGGCCCAACTAAATTTGACTGCTGCCAATAATACTGTTGAATTGGACGCTTTTGATCGCGCCATATTAAAAGAACTAGCAAACGGCCTCACCAAGAAAGAAGTTTCCGCCAAGTTTAAAAAAGAAAATAGGACTCCAAATAGCGAGAGTACAATTGACAAAAGAATAAGCAAGCTATATGATGAATACAAGGCAAAGAATACCACAAGCCTGCTATTTAAACTCGCAAAGGAAGGTAAAATTTGATATTTAATTCTTCCTGAGACCCGATTATCAAAACAAATTTAAATCCCTTACAGAATCCTGTAAGGGATTGTTTTTTAATAGGGTTAGGTTTGAAGTATTATTAACCTTAGAACATTATTAAAATGGCAAAACAAAGAAGAACAGGTAAGGACGCTGCTTCATCAGCATCCAAAGTATTGAAAGACAAAAGAACTAGCAAGGATAGTAAAAAAGCAGCAGGAAGTGCTCTTTCTCAAAGAGCTCCAAAAAAGAAAAAATAGCTATAGCATGGTCAAAATAGTCAAGGCTAATCTCACCAACTCTTTCATCTTATTGATGTCATTTTTAGTGATGAGTTATTCAACATTAGATGATAATAATCAAAACATATATACTACTAAATCTGGTTATTTCGCAGCTATAGATGAAGAGTCCTTTGATAAAATGATGGACTTCATTGTAGATGATGATAAGGAAGCCTTGCAGTTGTTAATTAACCGAGGAAAAATATTCGAACTTAAAGCAGGTATTAAAGTTTACTTAGTAAAAAGTTCGTGGGGTAAGGTCATCATAAGACCGAAAGGTTATGACATAAGAGTTTGGACTGTTTCGGAAGCAATTAGATAAAAGGCAAATTATACCGCTCTCAAACCAACAAAAAGATTTCGCCTAAAAAATGGAAAACAAAACTCTGGAATGAGTGACTGTCAATTTGAATTTCTTTTGAATTATAACTGCTCTTAATGAAATCATTTACCATATATCTCTGCATACTTTTTGTTGGTATAAATTCTTCAAATATTGAGAAAAACAAAGTCTACATCTGCAAGGGCAAGGGAAGTAAGCGATATCATTATAACAAGCATTGCCGAGGGCTTTCCCGTTGCTCTACCAAAATCCATGAGGTCACTTTGAAAGAGGCAAATAATATGGGCAGAACGCTTTGCGGATGGGAAGATTGGTTCTCATTTCAACAACAACACTGCGCATCTAAAAATCTTTTTGACATTACTTCTTTGCTTTACAGATATCTGTAAGGAATTCTTTTTGAATGCCTTTAGGTTTGGGTAAACAAAATAAAAACCAAAAAAGATTATGGCATTTCCAAAATTTGAAATCAAAAAGAGCAGCAACGGTAAATTCTATTTTAACCTTCGCTCCAAAGGCAATGGCGAAATCATCGCTACTAGCGAGATGTATAACTCAAAACAATCGTGCAAAAACGGAATTGAAGCGGTAAAACGAGATGCGCCTGTAGCACAAGTTGAGGACTTAACCTAAAAACTAAGCAATGAGTTATAGAAGGGGCTATTACAAGAAAGATGGCACATACGTTCAAGGCCATTTTGTGACCAAATCACCTAAAAAATCAAAAGGAAGGAAAACGAAAAAAGGTTGCTTTAGCTTCACTATGCTTATGGTAATAATCTTAATAGCCATATCATGTGAAAACGATTCAGATTGCGATAGCAATTGTTCTGATTTTTCGTCTCAGGCTGCAGCCCAATCCGCTTTTGAAAGTAATAGAAGTTGCTATTCCAATTTAGATAGAGACAATGATGGAATAGCCTGTGAAAACAATAATAACTAACATGCTGTCATAATGAATATTTCCACCGAATTGAAAAGTCATTTTTTGAGACTTTATCAGATAGCTTTTACTGATGACAATTTTGATGTACTGGAATTGCAGATGCTCTACAAATTTGCTGAGGAAAGAGGAATAAGTAGAGATCAATTAAACGATATTTTATTGCATCCTTCACAAGATTCCATAATACCAAAATCACTAGAGGGAAAAATTGAATACCTATATGATTTGGCCTTGATGATTTGGGCCGATGGCATCGTAACAGATGATGAGGTAAATACTCTAAGAAAGTACTGCCTAAAATTTGATTTCGAAAAAGAGAATGTTAAAGATATCTGTGAATTTCTATTAGAAAACGCAAAGGCCAATATTCCGCTAAAAGAATTGATATCCAAAATGGAAGAATAATATGAGCTCCTTAAAAAAAAAATTTTCGATTAAAAAGACTGTCCCTCAAGAAGTAGAGGAAAAAGAGCACGAAGAAGAAAAAATAAAGCTCACATTTTTTGAAAGCGGTTATGGTTCTTCAAAACAAGCAGAAGGAAATCATATGATTTTTAAAGCCTGCTTGCAAGATGTGTATATGGATTATAAGGGGAAATGCAGGGAAAACGAGAAGCTACAAAAAGAATTGAAAGAGCCCTATGTGCAGGAAAAAAGCAAGTATGAGATTGAATTAAAAAAAAGGAAAACTGTTAGGGCTATAGTAGAAGAGTCTATTTCGGCTTTGGAACAAAAAATCTCAAAATATAGAAATGAAATAACCGATGTAAAACAGAACCCTGAAAAATATGTTGAGGATGCAGATAAAAAGCCCAAAGCTCAATTTTACTTAGGTTTAATTGTATTGATTCCGATTACATTCTATCTACTGGTTTTTTATATATCGGCATCGTATTCCGCTTTTTTCAAAGTGTTTGATACCAACCAATTGACCAATGCGATTTTTGATGCCAATGCCTTGACCAAGGCCATTGAAGATGGGTGGCTTGAATGTATTTTCGTTTCTACCATACCATTCGCTTTTATGGGGCTAGGATATCTTATCCACATGTTCCAAAAACATAAAAACTGGATTTCTTATATCAAGATAGGAACGCTTTTTATCGTCACTTTCATTTTTGATGCGATACTAGCATACCAAATAGAAAAAAAGATATATGATATTGAGAAAACATTAAACTCACCTGATTTCAATGTTCAAATTGCTTTCACCAAAGCAGAATTTTGGGGAATAATATTTGCCGGATTTGTAGTCTACATTATCTGGGGGTTAGTGTTTGATTTTATTATGAAGGAGTATGACAACTTTGATAAAATCAAAACATTTATCAAATCCAAAAGAGAAGATATTCTGAATTGCGAACAAGAGATAGCCAATCAGGTAGAAAAACTTAATCCCATAAAAGAAGAAATTTCTGGGATTGAAGGAAAGATAAATGATTTACAAAGAACTATTGACGGTTTTGTTTTTTCCAACAGGCATTACCTCACCTACCATGCTGAATATGTCAAAGGTTGGTTTTTGGCCATCGCGGATAATTTTGATTCTCTGAAAAGACGTGATCAGCTATTATCTCAATGTGCTGTGGAAGAAAAAAGGCACTTAGAAGAGCATGACATTGCAGATGAAAGCTATGAAGGACGATTGTATAAACTGATAAACTAGTCCAATGAAAAAGTATTTCTGTGCCATATTGTTATCTATTCTGATATCAACTTTCCTCAGCTCATGTAAAGAAGATTCCAATCAGGAGAAATCCATTCATGACCATGAAATCCCAAAGTTATCGCCTAATCGAGAAAACTTGAATATTAGTGTGCTTTTAGACCTGTCGGATCGGATAAATCCCGAAAAATATCCATCTCCAGCAATGGAATTCTATTTGAGGGATGTAGGGTATTTAAAATCAATTGCAAAAAATTTTGAAGCCCATGTGATGAACAAGAAAATGATAAGGATAAATGATCAAATCCAAGTTTTTATTGACCCTGAACCTTCGGATAATACTCTCAACAAGAAACTGAGCAACTTAAAAATATCGCTTAATAAGGACAATGTTACTAAGGAGAAAATCTTAAATACGTGTAAAAAGTACGACAGTATTTCAAAGCTGATTTATGAAGCTGCAATAAAGGATGACCATTATGTTGGTTCGGACACTTGGAGGTTTTTCAAGAACAAAGTAAATGACTATTGCATTGAAGATGAGGCTCGGAATATTTTGGTAGTTCTAACTGATGGCTACATATTTCATAAGAACACAAGAATCAAAGAAGGTAACAGAGCCACATATTTAACACCACAGGATGTAGAGCATTTTGGTTTCAATAATACTGGTTGGAAAGAAAAATTTGACCAACAGGATTTTGGGTTTATTAAAGCAAATGAAGAGTTATCGAATTTGGAAGTCTTAGTTCTAGGGATTAATCCGAGCGATAAAAACCCTTATGAAGAAGATGTTATTAGAGCTTACTGGAATAAGTGGCTTGAGGAAATGGGGGTTAAAAATTTCGAAATCAAACAAGCAGATTTACCTTCTAATATGGAGAAGATAATAGCGGAATTTATTTTGAGCGAATAATATGGCATTTAGATTTAACAAGCGTATTAAGTTAGGCAAGGGACTGGGAATAAATGTGAGTAAATCAGGTATTACCCCTAGTTATAGAAACAAAAGAGGCAGTTTAAGTTCGAAGGGATATTCCTTGAAAACAGGAATACCCGGATTAACCTATCGAAAGACTTATTCTAAATCAAAAAATAGCGGATGTATGCTATCTATATGGCTTTTGTTGCTAATGGTCCTTCTATCCCTAAAACATATAGTGTGAAGAAAGACAAATTGATTCAAAACATTATTCTTAATGAAAATGCTTATTTCTTCCTTAAAGAAAAGAAAGGGTTTATAAGCAAGAGGTTGATAAAAAATACATTTAAAGAAGCTTCTGCAGAAAAGAAAGGAAACTTTCTTTTGAAAGAATTAAAAACTAAATACCAGATTAACGAGAACGATTTTGTCTACTATTCCATCGCTGTTTTCAAATATGAAAAAAAGCCAACATTCATAGAGAAATCTATAGAAGGATGGGAGGAAAAAAAGTTAGCTTATATATGCCTGGTTGATTTTCAGAACCATTTAGTAATTGCAAAAAGAAATATTTCTGGGATTAAAGATTTTTTAAAATTATTCTCTTCAATTGATTATGAGGTGTTAACCTCAATATTCACTGATAATGACACAACTTTTGAGAAATTTTCAATGAATAATTTAAATATTGCAGACAAGTCAATTCGTCAAAAAAGCATTGAATCTACCGATCTAAAGGAAAATCTCTCAACTTTGGGTTTACAAAGCTATGTACTAAGTAATCTAAGGGTAAATAATGAAGATAATAAAGTGTCTCTTTCATTGAATTCTTCGAGAATCAACAAATTTGGAGTTAAAAACAATATTGAAGCTTTTCTAAATTGGGCACATAAAATTGTTGACCGAATTATTAATTTCGAACCAAAGTCAAGTTTTCTCTCATCGTTTGCAACTCCCATAGATTATTCAAATGAAAAAGACAATCTACTACCAATTGCAATCTTAATCACCCTTTCCAAATTATACTCAGATTTCGAAGACAATCGAATCGAGAGGTGCTTCATACTAAATAAAGAACAGGAAAGAGAGGTTGATATCATTAAAGTCTTAAACAACTTTGAACGGCTTTTGGAGATTGAGTCTGAAGAAAAAAATGGTGTTAATAATTACAAAATAAATAATAAGATTATTAATGATTTGTACGTATCACTCAACTCTCATTCTATCACGCTTCGTTCAAGAAAATTGGCCAGGCTATGTATTCAGTTCTCAGAAGATTCAGTTTATCCGATTCTTCAGTACATAAATAGGACAAATAGCTTTATCGTTACGTTTGATACACCAGACTTAGTTTACAGTAATAGAAAACTCTTTAAGGATAGTAGACTTTTAAGCAACATAGAAGCTTTCTTAAAGCTTTTTATTCCGCATCCTAAACTCGACTTAGTCACATCTGAAAAAGGGAGTTTCACTGCTAACTCTAAAAACTTTGATGATGACTCCATTTTTGGATTTGTAGAGCATACGTTTTTGTCTGAATCGGAATATTTTATTTGCGATGACTTAGGCAAAGAATGGGCAGACCACATTGGATTAAACAACGAAAGTATTTCGTTCTATCATTCAAAATATAAAGATTCAAAATTTTCAGCATCTGCCTTTCAAGAAATAATAGGACAAGCCCAAAAGAATTTAGGAAACCTTAGTCCATCCGATAACCAATGGCCAATTAAGGAAAATCTATGGGCTAAAAAATTCAAGATTAACAAAGTTCAAACCGAAATTACAAGATTAAGAAAAGGCAACAATGTGGCCGATGCAATTGAATATTTCAAAAAACTAAAATTATATCCGAATCTTAAAAAGCGGGTTGTTCTTGTAATTAATTTCATTTCTAAAATAGAATTGGAAGATAGATTAAATAAACTTCGTAATGCGGATGATTTTGCAGAAAGAAATGAAGTTATTCAAATATTATGGTTTGTTTCCTCTTTGGTTTCAAGCTGCTATGAGGTTGGAGCTGAAATTTATATTTATTGCAAACGATAACTTTTACATCAGGCCATCAAAATGAAAAGAAAATATGTCATTATAGGAATCCTTTTGATTATCGGTATATTCCTTTTTGCGAACTACCAACGTATTTTCAAATCCGTCGTGCCGCCAAAACCTGAGATAGTTAATTCTCATGCTGATGGAACATCAAGCTCTTTATTCAATTATAGTATGAAGATCTCGGGGCGGGTAATAAATAAGGGCGGAGATGGGTATGTCATAATTAGGGCTTATGCCGAACAAGCAGGAAACAAGTACGAAAAGTCCAAACAGATTTATCTTCCATCTTACCAAACGGAAGAATTTGAATTTGTTTTTGATGAAGTAAAGCTATTAAGAAAAGAACCCACATATCATGTTGAGACGTTCCCATTGGGAAGTATGCTAGAATAAAAAATCATGGTTGTTTTCGTTCAACACGAAATATTAGAAAAACTGGTATATGATCCGAAATTTTTCTGGCCTGTTCTATCCGATTACAGAGCTTTACAAAATCAATAACCCCGCCATCAATTTTTTTTACATCGATTGAATAAAAAATGTTATCTATTGGATAATTCAGGTACTCTCCACGTTTACAAGTTCTTTTTAGTGTGGTTTTTTGATTGGTAATAGTTGCTTTGTAGCCTTTGCTTTTTAAAAGATCAAAAACGGGTTCTTTTTCATCTACGTTAAAATCACCGGCAATTATTAAAGGTGTTCCTAGTGAATCCATCACAAAATTACTCAAAGCCTCTATTTCACTTTCAGGATTTTTATCGTGGGGTCTGGAGTGAAAATTAATCACAGTAAACTTCTGCTTGTTTAAGTAGAAATCCAATAAAAAAGGTTCTCTGTCTATATTCGGACTCAATTCATCAAGTAGCCAACCTCTATTCTTTATTTTGATATTCTTTGTTTTCCAAATAAAAGCGTAACGTTCGGTGGCATATTTAGGACTATTGGTAGGGCTGCTGATTACATAATCCCACTGGGCTCCCTTTCTATTAAGAATATCCGAAAGTTTAGCTACGGCTTGAGCTCCACCGTAACCAGCTACGACTTCTTGAATCGCAAGTATATCGGTATCTCTTACAATTTCAGCAATCTTTTCAAGTTCAGCACCATTTTTTGTTTTCCCAAAATCTCGGATATTCCATGAAATCAGTGAAATTTCGGTTTTTTGAGAAAACGCACTAAAAGACAAAAAAAGAAGAAGTACAAGAAAGAGTCTTTTATTCACTTTGATTGTCTTAGTCGATAACTAAAATATGGAAAAATAGTATCCACGGTATTACGCAAATCTGTAAACATTCTTGAAATGAGTTGAATAATTTTTAATAATCAACTCATTTTTTTATTATTTTTGAGCCGAATAAGAATTCTAATCGGCTCATGCGCTACAATTGGCAACAAAAGGACTGGCCCAATTTTCAATATCAAACAAGTTATATTGAAGACTTGCTTTTTGACTTCGCGCAAAGAACTGGACGAATCAGTGGCGTACTGGAAGGACTTTCCGAAACCGAGCAAACCGAGGCCATGATTAACCTTATGGTTTCTGAGGCCATAAAGACCTCAGAAATTGAAGGGGAATACCTGAGCCGAAACGATGTCATGTCTTCCATTCGAAGAAACTTAGGACTCAACCCGGAATTACCCTTGACGAAAGACAAACGGGCTGAGGGGATAGCTGAATTGATGCTTGCAGTCCGTAACGATTTTAAAAAACCGCTGACAAGCAAAATACTTTTTAATTGGCATACCATGTTGATGAAAGGCAATACACAAATCCAAATAGGGCAATGGCGCACCCATAAAGAACCTATGCAAATTGTTTCTGGGGGTATGGGTAAGGAGGTGGTTCATTTTGAAGCCCCACCTTCAAAAAGAGTTTCTGTCGAAATGGATGATTTTATCAAATGGTTTAATACCACTCAAACCGAAATCAAGAAGCCTATTGTAAGAGCCGCCATTGCCCATCTCTATTTTGAAACCATACACCCATTTGAAGATGGCAATGGTAGAATTGGCCGAGCAGTGGCGGAAAAAGCACTTTCGCAAAGTATCGGCCGTCCCGTGCTGTTCAGTCTGTCCAAATCCATTGAGGGAAACAAAAATGCCTATTACGATGCCTTACAAAAGGCGCAACGTTCGAATGAAATCACAGACTGGATAAACTATTTTGTCCGAACGGTTTTGGATGCCCAAATCGATGCTGAGCAAGAAATTGAATTCACCTTAAAAAAGACCAAATTCTTTGACAAACACAAAGATGAACTCAATGAGCGTCAACAAAAAGTTATTCGCAGAATGTTGGAAGAAGGCTATCAGGGTTTTGAAGGGGGCATGAGCGCTCGTAAATATGTTTCGCTTGCAAAAACTTCCAAAGCAACAGCAACTAGGGATTTGCAGGATTTGGTAGCAAAAGGGATTTTTAAACCTATCGGAGGAGGGCGGAGTACTAGCTATGAAATAAATCTCTAGCTATATGCAAAGAAAGTGAGCAAAACAGGATTTTGCGCTGCAAGCCCCAAAACTTACCAAACTAATTTACTGCGCTTGGTGATATTCATTTTATCTAACCGAAAATGTGATTTTATTTCTCTACTAAATTCTTTCGGCTTTAAAAATAAGAATAGGCTAAGTGACTACTCTTTTTGGTGCTTTTTAATAATACTAGAGTCTGTTAATATCTCCTTACTGTGGAGTGCATATTCATAGATATTTTTGGAGTTTCTCAATGCTCTTTTAAACACAATCGCTTCTGTTTTAATTGGAATGTCCCAGATATTCTTTTGCTTATTCAAACCTATGTATAGGCCATTATTTTTTTGAACATTAGCTTTTTCAAACCAATCAAAAGTGTCCATCATTTCAGGTACGGTCTTAAAACTTTGGAAGGCCCAATCTACAGTTCTCATTATTTTGGGATTTTTTCGGGCTACTTTTCTTCTAAGTTTTCGGTCGTGCCCAACTTTCCCATATTCTTCTAAAATTCTGAATCTAAACCGATCCATTTGTTTGAAGAGTTCCACGATATACTCATGTTTGGTTTTATGGCTTTTGAATATATCTTCATAATCACTTATTTTTTGATTTGGATTGACACTTTGCTGTAATATAAACACTGCTTTTATAGATTCTTCTGCAGAAAGAATACAAAGTGATGCGCCAGCACCGTGGTTATTAATTTCAGACGCATAAGTTGCAATATCCAACAAGGATTTTGCATTGTCCAGGGCATGCCTGTAACCTTCTAAATAAAAGGCATCATTTTCCATACAAGTGCTACTAGAGGGCTTAAGGAGCTATCAACTTAGGGGAAAAAAGAACTTTTTGATAAGGGATTCATTTTTATTCTTTTGTCCAACTCGTTAGAAAAAATCCTACTTGCCATTTTATTGAGAACATCAAATTCTTTTTCCACCAATTCGGGGGTGTGTTCTAAATCCTTTCTTTTGAAGCAATAAAGCTTCCCTAGTTTAGAAGAGTTTATTATTTCGCTTAATAACGCTTTATCTGTTTTTCCCAAAGAATGGCCAATTACCAAAACATCATAATCACTGTACTTGTTTAACGCACGTTCGTAAAGTTGAGAGTAGTTGTCGTATTTGCTGTATGCTTGGTTTTTATAGTTTTCAATCAGCTCATCGATTTCTAAATCTCTCATAATCTGATAGTTTTCATCTGTATCATCGCCATATCCAAAAACTATCCAATTATTTTCCAGAGATCCATGAATATAATTTACTTCAATATCTTGTCTTGCCCGATACTCCAATAGGTAATCTTCGATGGTTGAGGTATAATTAAAGTTAAGGATGTAAACATCTTTTACCCCTCTGACATGAGTGTCAAAAAATCTCTGAACTTTTGGATCCTTGGCAATGGGTATGGTTTTGAGATATTCAACAAGGGCTTTTTTAATTTCGTCAAACTCCATGTTCAGCTTCAATAAACCTTTTTTGGCAGCGGGTCTGTTCCCTTTTTGTGCCGTTTCTTTATGGATTAAAAGCTCATGGAAATACGCCCTTTCAATATCAAACCAATTGTCGTATCCACTTTTATAAAGTTTACCGAGAAATGAGTTGGCAATAACTGTATCAAGTTTATCAGTGTTATCTTTTAGATATTGTGCTGCACTTGCTGATTGCCCTGATGCAATATCCATGTACACTTTATTGATAAAGCTATCATGATGGCGATTTTTTTTTCGGGTTTCGACCAAATTCCCAACAAATAGGGAGTTCAAGAATTCATTTCTCCTTGCAAGGTTTACGACAATCTTTTCAATTTCAGGGATTATCTTAGTTTCAATATAATGGTTTGCGAAATCAGAATATGAAGTTGGCATTTTATGCTGCAGGTCAAAGCCATTTCCAATAATCAAGATTTTAGGTTGAGCTATCAAAATAGTAGTTTATTAAAAATACAACTACAAACGTAGTTAAAAGAAATAGGACATTTCTTCAGGAATCACTTGTGAAACCTTTTTTGATTTTCGCTGTACAAACAGAATTCAAGCAACACTACAAGATATTTACAAAACCTAGTTGCAAAAGGTATTTTCAAACCCATCAGTGCTGGGCGATGAACGCGATATGGAATTAATATTTAGGCAAGCAAAACAGGGTTTTGCGCTGCAAGTCCCAAATCCTTACCCCCAAACTTTGCGCGTGGATCCTGTTCGATTTTTGTAGTGTTCCGACAGATAAGCGTGAAGCAAAAATCGAATAGGGCGCACCTACACAATGCTACGATCAATAATCAATTACCTGAAATGATTTTACTTGCCTTTCTCTTATACCTTGCAAGTTCACTTCTGGAAATCTCAAGTTTTAGGTAAGGCTTGCCGAACCTGCTCTTTACCAAACGTGCTTTGCCCAATACATAATGTAAGTCTTGCGACAGGTCCTTCATTTCATCTTGTAGACGTTCATATCGAATTTTGGGTACGGTAATATCAATTTCCTTCTGAGGTGGTTTTGATTTTTCTATAAACTTCTTTTCCCTTCTAACCGGTTCTTGCTGTTTGAGGTTTTCACCAAAAAGGGAAAGGAGCATGATATTGTTCGGTTTGGTCTGGGTAACTTCAATATCGCGTAGAATAGCAATATTGGCCTCGGTGCGTTTTCGGTTCTTTCGAATTTCCTCCAAGATACTGTCTACAAAACGGTCATTGGGCTTAAAGCCATGCCACTCAAAAAAATCAATCATTTTCTCCAAAGCTTCGGATTGCGAACCTGCTACCTTTTTAGCGAATGAACGGAACCGTTTTACAACAGATGCCTTGAGATTCAAAGCCAAGTATTTGTACTCATATTTCCCTTTTACAACCATTTTTCAACAAACTTTTTCAATGTTTATGGGGTTCCTGGGATGTTTTTCAACAAATTTCGGATTCACCTATATTTTCAAAACCCTTCCAAAACACCGGATAACCAATTATTTGCGAAGCAAATCGCCAACGTAACGTCGCTTTAGCGCGTTACCCTCTAGCTATTCCTCTTCCCCACGAGTGGGGACTTCGAAATACCATTACTTTTAAGGTAATGGCCTCTATTACTTTTGATGGAGGTTTTTCAGATTTTAAGAAGCCTTATCGTAACTTTTTGAGGATATGGTAATGGGAAGAATCTTTACCGAAGAAGTTTTAAGGTCACAAATTGTGTCCTTAGAAACAATGCAAAATCAATCTTGGATGGGAACTTCTTCTTTTCCTTTTTGGGCTTCCTCTTGTTCCAATTGTGCCTTCAAAACGGACATTTCTTCTGCAATTTTACTGTCCAATACCTTGGCATAAATCTGCGTAGTTTTTAGGGAACGATGGCCCAACATCTTGCTCACGGTGGAAATGGAAACCCCTTTGGACAAAGTGACCGTTGTGGCAAAAGTATGTCGTGCCAAGTGGGTGGTTAGGTTTTTGTTGATTCCACAGACATCTGCTATCTCTTTCAGATAGGCATTCGATTTCTGATTGGTCAAAACGGGCAACAAACCTTTGCCATCCAACACATAAGGATGTTCGCTATATTTTTCGATGATGGCCTCGGCCGGAGGGAGCAAAGGAATGCTACTTATAGCCTTGGTTTTCTTCCGCGCCATCTTGATCCATCGGTAGTCGTCAACACCGATGATAATATCTTCTTGTTGCAACTGTTTCACATCGGCATAGGCCAAACCTGTATAACAGCAGAACACAAAAATATCGCGAACCAAATCGAGACGTGGCAAAAAGGATTTCTTGTTCTGTAAGGTGTCAAGATCTGCTTGGGTCAAAAATTGTTTCTCCTTGGTCTTCCAACTGGCCTTCCAATGAAAGAAAGGGTCTTTGGTTATCCATTCGTTGGCGAGAGCAATTCGAATGATCTTCTTAAAGTTCACCACATATTTGATGGCCGTATTGTGTTCGCAATTTCGTTTTGACTTTAAAAAGTATTCCAAGCCCGTAATAAACTTATGGTTGACTCTTCGAACGGGAATATCGTTTCTTTGATAGTTGTACTGGATATATGCCGATACGTGCTTGTAGGCTGCTCTATAGCGTTGCAATGAGCCTTTAGTAAAACCTTTGCCCAGCAAACTTTCGATTTCATCATTATGCTCTTGAAAGATTTCGAGAACCATATATTCCTTACCCTCTTTTCCTAAATAGATGTTTTTGACAATAGTGGCCGAAATATCTTTTTGTTCTTTCAAACGTGCATCGTAAATATCATAAAGCCTGTTCTTGACGTTGTCCAAAAAACGATTAAAATGGGAGACTTCCACTGAAGTACCCCTGAGTCTTCCACCATGCGAATCCCATTTCTTTTCTTCCACGCGTCGCCCCAAACTGAATTCAGCACGTTTACCATTTACGGTAATTCTGGTATAAACCATTGCTTTTCCGTCAGTATCGGAATCTGATTTTTTAGGATAAAAAAGGATACATATTTTTCCAAACATCGGTGAGTGTTTTAAATACTCACCAGAAGGTACAAAAACCAAATGTTAAAATTTCTTTGTAAAGTTTTCTTTAACAGTGAATTACAGCGATGGCGGTGAGTCTTTTAAAGGAGTATAAATACGCACCGAAACACGCACCTTTTTTATGGTTTTATATGGTATTTTTTGGTGTCAAATAAAATGAAAAAGCCCGTAAATGATTAATTTACAGGCTTTTGCGAATAATTCAATAAATTCTAAGCGGTCTGGACGGGACTCGAACCCGCGACCCCCTGCGTGACAGTCGCAAATTATTGATTTTCAAATGGTTGCATTTGACTTCTTTTGTTTTGAAAATCAGTATTTTATGATTTTTCGCTTTTCTTTTAGCTTCCTTGGGACTACATTTAAGTACCCATTTGTTGTACCTATGTTGTACCCAAAACCAGAAAAGTATGTCTTCAATCAAAGTCATTTTAAGAAAAAAAGCATTGGCCAATGGTTCATTTCCCATCTTTTTAAGGGTAACTAAAAACCGTAAAACCAAATATTACCGCACTCCTTTGAATACTAATTTAGAAGAGTGGAACGAAGATACAGGTTCTTTCAATGGAAAAAATGCGAACTACTTACAAAAGAATAGAGTGCTTCTGAAAATAAAAGACAGAGCCTTAAAAACCTACTATGACCTGGAGCTTGAAAAAGAAGATTTTACTCTTGACGATTTTGATAAGCACTTTCGAGTAGATACCAATCCAGCTTCTCAAGATGTATTCCGGTTTTGGGACGAGATTATACAGGAGATGCGCGACGCTGGCAGAATGGGTAACGCCAAGCTCTATCACGATGCTTCCAACTCAATCAAACGATTCATTGGTTTTAAAAGTCTTCGTTTTTCTGAGATTGATGCTACTTTTTTAAACAAGTATGATGCCTTTTTGCGTTCTCGGGGAGGTACGGATGGTGGAATAGGTGTAAAAATGAGAACGATTCGTGCTATGTATAATAAAGCCTTAGAACGGAATATCTTCAAAGTAGAAAAGCATCCCTTCCATGTTTATAAAATATCAAGACTAAAAGGAAAAGGCATTAAGAGAGCCTTGAATTTGGAACAGGTTAATAAGATTCACAATCTTGATTTAACCAAGTACCCACATCTAGTCGATCACAGAAACTATTTCATGTTCAGTTTCTATTCTAGAGGGATGAACTTTGCCGATATGATTGATTTGAAATGGAGCGACATTCATGGAGAGCGAATTAGGTATATCCGTAATAAAACGAAGCGCCCATTTTCCGTTAAAATCAATCCACCTCTAAGAGCTATTTTGGATTACTATCGTGAAAATTCCCTTGGGACAAAATACATTTTCCCAATTCTTTTGTACAACGATTTAACACCATTACAGTTAGACCATCGCAAAAAGAAAACATTGGCTCAATACAACAAGGGCCTGAAGGAAATAGCTAATCTTTGCGGAATCAATCAAGCCTTAAGCTCTTATGTGGCCAGACATAGTTATGCCAATTGCCTCAAACAAAAAGGGGTAGCCACTGACATCATTGGTGAATCGCTTGGGCATGCCGATATAAAGATTACCCAAGTCTACCTCAAGGAATTGGGCAATGAAATCGTGGATGATGCCGTGGAAGTGCTTTTTAACTAGAATGAATTTTATGGTGCCGAAAATCGTTCGATTTTTCAAACTCATATCCTCAGTAAAGTAAAAAATTGCAGTTAACGAACAGCAACCATTTTGGTCTTACATCATCTTAATTAAAGTCAAATGATAATAGAATGAAAATACAGTATTTGTTCTTACCGTTGATATTTTTCTTGGCTTGCTCCACTAATAACAATGATTACGATGATAGTGTGAATCTACTGGCCGGGGATTTTCCCCAAAGATGGGAACTGAAGGCCATGTCAGGAATGGTGGCCGGGGTCCCCCCAACAACAGGAGAGGATATGGACTGGCAGGAGCATTACCTATTATCTTCCGATAGCACATTTATAAAAACCCGAAAGACCAAGGATGGAAACCTTCAAGACAGCGGTACTTTCAGTATCATCAACTTGTCTGATGGAAAGTATATTGAGTTCAACTATCAGGAAAAGAGCGTTCTGGTCGGCAATTGTTCCAACGAACCTAGTGAAGTCCTGAGATTGGAATCAGAAACGAAACTGGTGGGCACCTGGCGGGCCTGTGATGGTCCAGGGCTTTTCTATGAACGGACCGAATGACCATATACAGTTACTTAAATTGACATTTTATTTAGGACTTTAAGTGAAATTATCTTCTTCCAAGTTTCATACGGATAAGGTTTTCCTCCGAGGGACAGTCCATCTTGGGAATCTCAAACAATGACCTTTTCATCCAATTTACAGTGTTCGTTATACAATTCGGTCTCGACGGTATAATGGTCAAAACCATATTCGTCCAATAGCTCCCTTACTTGGTTTTTCAGCTGAATGATATTGTCGAGGTTTTCTATGTTCTTTAATTTGATATGCGTGGTAAAGACATGATTTTCGCCTTCCAAGGACCATAAATGGGTGTGGTGCAGGGATGCCACGTTTTCCATGCTGGAAATTTTCGACTTGATCTCATCCATATTTATGTCCTTTGGAACACCTTGCAAAAACAGATAGAGAGTCTCCTTAAGCCGTTTCACGACGTTGTATAAAATGTAAAGCGAGATTACAAGAGAGAGTGCTGGATCTAGATAATGTATATCCTTAAAGCTCAGCACAATTGCAACTATCAGTACTGCCACCCACCCAAGCACATCTTCGAGCAGGTGCCAGGAAACCACCTTTTCGTTCAGGGATTTGCCCTTGCCCACCTTCCAAGCGGCATATCCGTTGACGGCCACACCGATGATTGCAAAGACAATCATTCCTTTTGCATCGGAGTGCTCTGGCTCCAGAATCCTTCCAATCCCTTCATATATAACATAAACGGAACCTACAATGAGCACCACGCTATTAATCAATGCACCCAAGAGTGAAAAGCGTCTATAACCGAAGGAAAATCTTGAATTGGCCTTTTGTTTTGACTTTTTGTCCAAATACCAGGATGTGCCCAACGAGAGACTATCGCCCAAGTCGTGGACCGCATCCGATATTATGGCTATACTGTTGACGTAAATTCCTCCAATGAATTCCAAAATGGTGAACCCGAGATTCAGGAAAAAGGCCATTTTTAGGTTTTTGCTGGAGTTATGATGGTGGTGATCGTGTCCCATTTAAACTCTTTTGTACGTTTTCAGGATAAGGGCCAAATCCTTTGGGAGTTCCATCTTCTTCAATGGTGGTACATTGCTTCCCCCCGTATTGCCAAGGGGCACGTGGTCAATGAATGATTTCCAACCCCCAACCAATAAACGTATCAATTGTCCAAAAATCTCTTTTACATTTTGCTGACGGAAACCAAATTTCAGCATGAGCCAATGTGAATAGGTATGCTCTAAGGGATAGGACTGACCGAGAATATGGGAACGTTCAAGATGGTGCCAAGCTTGGGGAAGATTTCCGCTTCGCATTGAAGAACGGTACAGGTTCAATTCGTTCAGATAAAAACCTCTTAAGCCCTTTGGAATAAACGTATTTAATTTCATCATTCATTTTTTCAAGCTCAAGATATTTAATAGGGCAATGCAATGGAAGTGCATTTATTGACCGCTGCACTTATCGCAAATTCCTTTTAGGACCAAGTTGGCATCTTCAGCAACGAAACCTTCAGGCAGATTGATATGCGGAATTTTCTGTTCGGTAAGGCATATGGTCTTACCACAATTGGTGCAATGAAAATGGAGATGCAGGTCTCTTTCCAATTCGCAATTACAGCCTTCTTCGCATAGCGCATATTTCATAATGCCCGAACCGTCGTCTATTTGATGGACGACCCGTTTTTGCTCAAAGGTCTTTAGTGTCCTGAAAAGGGTTGTCCTGTCCGCTTTGGCAAAGGCGTTTTCTATATCTGACAACGTAGTTGCCACTTTGGATTTGGTTAGATGCTGAAATACCAAAAGGCGCATCGCCGTTGGCCGTATACCTTTGCTTTCCAAAAATTCATCTGAAGGTATCATGGCATTGTTAAGTTTAATGGTTATCCTCGTTCCCAAAAGGTTTTAAAATAACGCCTACACTAAAAATAAATCCGTCCGTGGGCGCATAAATTTCTGGGAATGTGGGGTTTTCGTTCGGGGGCAGTACCAAAGGTGAAAAACGGCTCTGTCTTCGGTCCGTAAAGTTCTCAAAATTCACAAACGTACTACCCCAATTAAAATTAAGCATTATGAGCAATCCCATCGTAAAAAAGTCCGTTGTTTCAATACCATTTGACAGTAATTGTTTTCCCGTGTAATAGGTCTCATAACCAATACGCCATTTTTCCGATTCATACATCAAAACACTCCCTGCATTGTGCTTAGCTGTTAAGGGCTTTTGTGGATTGCCCGGTAGGTAATTGAGCCGTGTATCTATAAATGCATAGTTCAAAAACCACCTAAAATCCTCATAGGTAAACTTGATGTTCGTTTCTGCACCCCTACTAAGAATTTCCCCAGATGCGTTTTCAAACTGAAAGAAATCATCAGTATTGGAATTGAGTAGCAATCCATCCCTAATGGCGGTGACATAAAATAATTGATTGATAGAAAAGCCTATGTGGTCTGTCACCCTCGTTTGATAGTTAAAATCCAAATTAAGACCGTAAGAACGTTCTGCTTTCAGCACATCTTTATCAATTCGCAATACATTTCTAAAGTTGATGAATTCAGCTTCCTCCGTAAACATATCTGGAATCCTGTAGCCCAAGCCACCACCAAGCCTGCTGGAAAAGTTGTCATTTGATTTAAACAATAGTGAAGACCTAGGTAGTGTAAAAAAGCCCCAGTCGAAGGCATAATCAGCGCGTAGTCCCGTTTCAAGAATCCATCGTTCAGAAATGTCAAAAATGGCATTGGCAAACAATCCCGTTGTAATATCTTGTTGGTCGCGCTCCAATGGGTTGTCCCGCTCGTCAAATGATGTGGTATAAAGGTTCGCGCCCAAAACCCAATCTGACCTAATCCCCTGTTTCTGATAGGCCGCTTCTATAAAAGTGTTCCATTGATTGCCTTTGAAAGATAGATCGGGTATTTCCAAACTTCTATCAAAAAAGGCAATGCTGTTCTTTATGGAAATGGATTGAACGGAATCCAAACGGGTCTCAAAAACTGCCTGCGTACTAATACGTTTGGACAGGTTTTCTTCGGTATATCCGTTGGTGCCGTTCCCGCCATCTTCAATAGATGTGATATCCCCGCCCAACCTATTATCATAAGTCCCGTTGATTCCAAACCATAACGTGGTGTTCTTTGAGGGGTAATGGAACAGTTTGGGATTAAAACTTATAGATTGAGTCAGAGGTAAATTACTAAAGCCATCATTCTCGGGGTCAAAAGCTTTTTGGTAATGCCCTGAGCCGTAAAGTGTCCAGCCCCATTTGTCCTTTCGCTCTCCGTAAAAAACATTGGCAGTACTTCCTAGTGCCTGTGTCTGGGTTAGCATAATATCTAAAGTTGGCTCTTCTTCAGGTGTTTTTGAGACCATATTTACCAAGCCTGCTATGGCACCGCCGCCATACAATGTTGATGAGCTTCCCTTAATGATCTCAAATTGCCTTAAGTCCAATGGAGGTATCTGTAAAATGCTCAATCCACTTGAAAAACCACTGTAGAGTGGAAAACCATCGCGCAATAGCTGGGTGTAACGCCCATCCAAACCTTGAATTCTAATATTGGTATTTGCACTGCTCAATGAGGTCTGTTGCATTTGGATACCAGTGCTTTCCCGAAGGACCATAGAAATATTTGTAGGGTTCATAATGGCCTTTTCGCCCAGTTCCTCAACTCCGATAAATTCGATTCGGGTTGGTATTTTTTCGATTGTGCGGGTGCTTCGCGTTGTTTGTAACACTATTTCGTCCAATGCGTTGGCACTTTCTTCCATATAGAAAGTCAGTTCCGTATCGACCGGAACCGAAATAGAGGTTGCCAAAGTGTTAAAGCCTAAATAGGAAATCTGTACTTTGTAGGTACCATCGGGAATTTCCTCCAATATGGCAATTCCGCCAAAATTAGTGGTCGCGCCCTTGCCCAACGATGCGATGTATACCGTTGCGCCAAGCAAAGGTTCTTTTTCTTTTTGGGTAAGTACTTTTATTTCCAATGTGTTCTGAGCATGGCCGAATGCACAAAACAGTAGCATGAGCCCAAAGCTCATTATGTATTTATTCATATAAATTGGGATAAACTGTCTTAATAATGTAACGGTCGATAATTTTATCGCTTCGGGTCAGACAGTTTTCTTTGGCGGTTGAAGAAGGGAGGGTGAGAAGTTTATTCCGAAACCTTCACAGTAAGTGAATACCCGATTGGATATTGTTTCATCAAAAGGTTGAAATTCCAAAATTCCAAAGTGCACTAAGTGGGAATGACAACAGTGGCACTGGCAGAAAGGTGAGCACAGTTCACAGTTGCCATGGTCTTGCCCATGGTCAAAATCAACATGCGCTTCCGTATGTTCAGAATAGTTAACCGGTTCATTATCAGAACATGGAAAGAAATTCAATGCCAAAAAATAGAAGGACAATATGACCGCTAGAAACTTCACAATGCAAAGATAGAAGAATTACAGTGCAACTGTGTTGCAAAGGTTTAGGGGGTTTCCAAATAACGGCCGTGGCTGTTGCACAACTCTGAAATTCATCAATTTTCGCTTTCATAAGCGTCGGG
>CALBPG010000090.1 GCA_937899065.1 uncultured Allomuricauda sp. | reverse complement strand
ATCCTGCAGTTTCCTGAAGGAAATAATATCCTCATAGCGTTTGGTTTTGGTGCGCACCCTTGAAATCATTTCTTTGGATTCCTGTTCCTTGGTTTTAAGGATTTCTGAACGTTCTGCATCGGTCATTTTTAGGAAGTCGCTGGAAAGGATGTCATCAATGAATTGTGCTGTTTCAAGCGAATTGTCCAAGAGTTCGGTAAATGAGTTTGAAATCCTATTGATTTCTTTAGGTTTGATATAAGGCGAATTCAGAATATCCGAGAGGTCATTTTGAACCAGACTGAAAAGTTGCTGATGATTTTGGGCAATCTTACTGACAGCGTTGAGATTTTGAACGACGCCTGCTACTTTTTCGAGATTTTCTTTTTGTTGCTTTAGAAATTCGACGGTTTGTAGCAATTGTGAGGTCTGTTTTGCCGATTCAATGAGCGACTTTGCCAAACTGATAAAGTTGGTGTTGTCATATACAGGCATTCCCTGGCACGCAGCGCGTGCAGGCAATAAAAAGATGATTGCTGTTGCGATGATTAAGATTTTTGTCTTCATAATTATTGTGATTTAGATGTGAATTGTTTTATGGCTTCTTCCATATTATTTGTCTTGTTAAAAATGGCCATTATGGTCTCGTTTTCTTTTCCATCGGTCAGGTAGGCGGCATACACTTCCTTCGGCACTTCCAACCGGAAGATGTTGCTTTCCTTTCCGATTTTGATAATCATTTCGGTATACTTCCGTGGTTCGGAAAGATTGTTCTTAATGGATTTGAGTTGATTCAGGTCGTGGCCCGATAGGTTGAGACGTTTGACCAGTTCGTCATAGCCTTTTTCATTATTTAAGCTGTAAATGACCTGTGTATTTTCAAGAATACTTGCCGAAGTGGAATTGTTAGGAAGCTGATTTATGGATTGTAGAATGATACCAATTGCGCCGTTCTGTTTTCGGATAGCTTGATAATAGAATTCGACACTTTCCAGTACGTTGTCAAACTTCAACTGCTTGGCAAATTCATCAAAAAGGATGATACCTTTTTCGGCACGATTCCGCCAAATCGTTCGTTGAATTGCTGACTTAATGAGCTTGAGCATTACAGATAGGATTTCCTTATTGTCCTTTACTTCATCAAGTTCAAAAACGATAAGACGTTTGTCCTCAATCTTATATGTTTGGTCTTCGCTGACTTCAAATAAAAAACTATATAGACCATCGCCGACGTACTCAGACATTACGTGCAAGAAGCTTGTAATATTGAAGTAGTCGGGATGGATTTTTAAGGTTTCCAGAAGGCCTTTCTGATTCCTTTCTATAAAATTGTAGAAACTATCCAGCGAATGATTTTCAGAAGTGCTATCGTAATAATGGCGCAGTATTTTCTTTACTGAAACCGATTGCGCTTTCGTCACTTTTAAATCTGAAGCAAATAATTCAAAGAGAAATACTGATAAATCCTCTAAGCGCTCTGGTGTTAGGTCATTTTTATCACTAATAAAAAATGGATTAATACCCAGATTCTTTCCGCTTTCATAGCGAAGCACGGTGTACTTTTCAGGATAGAGCTTGGCGAACTTGGTATACGAGCCACCCAAATCGATAATGACCAGACGAACACCACTTTCAAAATATTGACGTAAGATGTTATTAGCCAAAAACGACTTGCCTTCACCTGTGGGCGCGAAAATGGCAAAGTTTCGAGCCTTAATACGTTTCTTTCGTTCATCCCAAACATCTTTGAGAACAGGAATGTTATGTTCACGGTCATTGAAGATGATTCCCATGTCGTCAGATTTATAGTTGGTGTTATTGATGAACAGGCAAAGCGCATGCTTCAAATCGGTGACGTACAAATCGTTGTTTGAAAAGTTGGAAGAGAAACAGCAAAAGCTGTTCAAGATATAATTCTTTCGTTCTTCACCTCTTGGGTAATATGGGATGATGTCCAGTTCCTTAAACTCGGTTTTGATTTTTGAAGTTATGGAATCAAGGTTCTTTTTGTCTTTCGCCCAATACACCACATTGAGATGACCACGGATAATCCGTGCATTGTCATCAGCATTGATTTGGTCAAGGATATGCTGGATTTTACCTAGTACCACCTTATTCTGCGAACCGAAGTTGGAACTTTTGTTAAGTTCCTCGATTTTCTTGTCAAGTAGTTTGCGCCATTTTTGTTTGTCATCCAAATACAGGATTTGGTTGACGATATGATTCTCGTTCAGCGTAAGCCCCAAGCCATCAATAAACCCTTGGTGAAATACAAAATCGTCAGAAGTGAATTTCTCATTGGTCTTGCTACTCTGTACACTTTCGCCAAAGCACAGCTCGCTATTAATGGCCAGGGCATCAAAAAGGTTATCGCCTATGGTGACGTTTTTCTTTTCGAGTAATATATCAGTATCAAATCCCTCACTAAATCCGTTGAAATAGTTCGTGGTGAGTTGCTGTATGTCTTCCGTTTGAAGCGCAACAAAATGCATCTTTCGGCTGTTGTTGATGAATGATACCGAATCGCTTACCGCATTGGCAAAAACCTTAATATTGTCATCCATCTGCTGGACAATCCCCTTGGAAACCTTTCGAAACGGATTCACATATTTAGAATTGTTGAGGGCTTTGTTTTTGGTAAGGATGAAGAACAAGTAACATTGGTGCTCAATATATCCACGACCTTTAAAATGATTGTGGGTTGCCTTTTCAAGAAAGGATTTACTAGGAAGCTCTTCTGAAGAATAGGATTTCTTCAAATAGACATCTTGTTTATGCACTACTGTTCCTACAGGTAATGACTTCAATGCCTGAAACCAGGCACCGTGTATGTCTTCAAAATCTTTTTCAGATAATGAATAGATTTCTGGCAAGTTCCCTTTAAAGCATACCACGACATTGCCGTTGTTGGCAAAGACGATATTATCCTGAATATCTGCAATGGGTTGATATGCCGAAAGGTTCATCTTATTCATAATCAAAACCGGAGCTACGCTTGTTGCTAATGATTTTTGGAAACGGATTGCCTATTTGGAGGAGCTGTGGATTGTTGGCTATTCGGGTCAAAGCGACATAAAGTCCACCATTAAAGACCATCAAGCCGATAATAATGCCAAAGCTGAACGAAAAGATGATGATGAGTAGTGATGCCAAAATAGAAACCATCATCAAAGCAAACAGGGAAATGGGCAGGCCAAAAATGACTGCTCGTCTCCGTATATTTCTATAGACCTCAAAGCGCTTCAAATAAAACCACGCTGCCTATGAGGTAGGTA
>CALBPG010000089.1 GCA_937899065.1 uncultured Allomuricauda sp. | reverse complement strand
CGGTAGTTCCGGGCATATCTTCAGCCGTTGCGGTTCCAACATTGCAAAACATTCCGGTAACCAAAAGAGGAGTGGCAGAAAGCTTTAGGGTGATTACGGGAACAACTAAAGCTCATAAACTTTCAACTGATGTGGCTTTGGCGGCAAAATCCAATGCTACCGTAGTCATTTTAATGGGCATGTCGAAGCTTTCTGAAATCACAGCGCTTTTCTGTCAAGAGGGGAAGCAAAATGTTCCTGTAGCGATTATCCAATCAGGAAGTACAGCAAATGAAAAAGTAGGTATTGGCACTGTTGCTTCCATTGAGCACGAGGCAAAGAAGCAACAGCTGACCAATCCGGCCATAATCATCATCGGCGAGGTGGTAAACCATCGTCAAAAACTTAAAGAGATTCAAAACGAATTTCAAACGAAGGAAGTGATTGGGTTTCATCCAGACCTGTAGCTTCGAAAAGAGTGTTTGCCGAAACAAATATCAAATTCAAAAAAAATTAAAGAAAATAATTCATGATACAAACCGATATACTCGTCATTGGAGCGGGCCCCACAGGATTGTTTACCGTTTTTGAGGCAGGATTGCTGAAATTGAAATGCCATTTGATTGATGTCTTGCCCCAACCAGGTGGACAATGCGCTGAGATTTATCCGAAAAAACCCATTTATGATATTCCTGCTTATCCCGAAATCTTGGCAGGTGATTTGGTAGACCGTTTGATGGAACAAATCAAACCCTTCGAACCAGGGTTTACGTTGGGTGAACGTGCTGATACTTTGGATAGTCAAGAAGATGGCTCTTTTATCGTTTCCACCAACAAGGGCACGCAACATCACGCAAAGGTAGTAGTCATTGCTGGCGGATTGGGCTCTTTTGAACCTAGAAAGCCCCAGATTTCAAATCTTACGGATTTTGAGGATAAAGGTGTGGCGTATATCATCAAAGACCCCGAAGTATATCGGGATAAAAAGGTAGTCATTGCCGGAGGAGGTGATTCCGCATTGGATTGGGCCATTTATTTGGCTGATGTGGCCAGTGAAGTATCCTTGGTACATCGCCGAAATGAATTTAGAGGTGCTTTGGACTCGGTAGAAAAAGCATCTGAACTAGCTAAATTGGGCAAGATTCAACTCTTTACCGAAGCGCAAGTAAAAGAAATCCATGGTAGAGATGCCTTAGAAGCCGTAGTGATTCACCATAATGACAAAACGCGGGAAAACACCTATTTGGAAACCGATAATTTTATCCCTTTGTTTGGTTTGTCTCCCAAATTGGGACCCTTGGGTAGTTGGGGATTGGAAATCGAGAAAAATGCCATCAAAGTAAACAATGCTAAGGACTATCAAACCAACATTCCAGGGGTTTTTGCCATTGGTGACGTAAATACCTACGAAGGAAAATTGAAGTTGATCCTTTCTGGATTTCACGAGGCAGCGGTTATGTGCCAATACGCCTATCAAATCATCAACCCGAACAAACGTTTCGTCATGAAATATACCACGGTGGGCGGTGTAGAAGGTTTCGATGGCACGAAAAAAGAAGCCAAAAAAGAAGTAGTGCAAAGTATTTTATAATGCACTATGAATTCGTTCAAGAGAAACCTCCATTTTGGAGGTTTTTTTATGCCGTTAAAAGAAATTTGGTTTTCATTGGGCTGTGCCGTTACTTTGTTCTTAGTTCATTTAAAAATTGAAACGTTATCAAGAAAGGTGGAGGGATTAGACCCAACGAAGCCTTAGCAACCCTTGACACCCATAAGGTCAAGAAGGTGCTACATTCTACCGAAAGTACTTCGGATGGATAACCGTTTTGGAAAATTCCAACAACATTTCTTGATACCTAATACTTTCATCTTATGATGGAACATTGACTATGCATTTGATTGAAGACATATTACAAGAACGTATCCTTGTTTTGGATGGCGCCATGGGAACCATGCTCCAGCGGTATCAATTCGAGGAAGTGAATTTTCGTGGCGAGCGATTTAAAGATTGGCCTCAGCCTTTAAAGGGGAACAATGATTTATTGTCTCTTACCCAACCGCAGGCCATTGCTGAAGTACACCATAAATACTTTGAGGCAGGAGCTGATATTGTAGAGACCAATACCTTTTCTGGGACTACTATTGCGATGGCCGATTATGGTATGGAAGCTTTGGTATATGAGTTGAATTATGAATCCGCCAAAATCGCGAAAGAGGTAGCACAATCCTTTACTGAAAAAGAACCCAATAAGCCGAGATTCGTTGCCGGCAGTATTGGTCCAACCAATCGTACGGCGAGTATGTCACCTGATGTAATCGATCCAGGATTTCGCGCAGTTTCCTTTGATGAATTGCGTGTGGCTTACAAGCAACAAGTGGAAGGATTGCTCGATGGAGGTTCGGATATCTTACTAGTTGAAACCATCTTTGATACCCTAAATGCAAAAGCAGCATTATTTGCCATTGAAGAAGTCAAAGAAGAACGAAACATATCGACTCCTGTTATGGTTAGTGGTACCATTACCGATGCGTCAGGAAGAACCTTATCAGGGCAAACTGCTGAGGCATTTCTGATTTCGGTATCCCACATCCCTATTTTATCAGTTGGATTTAATTGCGCCTTAGGTGCCAAACAGTTGACACCTCACCTAGAGGTAGTTTCAGCAAAATCGGACTTCGCCATTTCAGCCCACCCCAATGCGGGACTCCCTAATGCCTTCGGTGCCTATGACGAAACACCAGAGCAGATGGCCTCACAGATAAAGGAATATCTTGAAAAAAACTTGGTCAACATCGTTGGAGGATGCTGCGGAACTACTCCAGAACACATTAAGGCCATTGCTGATTTGGCAAAGGACTATAAACCAAGACAGATTAAAGTTGCTTCGGAGTTAAGATAGTGCTGGATGATTTTAGAAGTGGCCGTTTTGAATGTAAAAAAAGGAATGACGACAGAATTTGAAAATAATTTTGAAAAAGCGTCCTCTATCATTGCAGCTATGCCCGGATATATTAACCATCAACTGAAGAAGTGTTTGGAAATACCCAATCAATATATTCTCTTGGTGAATTGGGAAACATTGGAAGATCACGAAATAGGTTTCCGAAAATCAAACCAATATCAAGAATGGAAACGGTTATTGCATCATTTTTATGAACCTTTTCCAGAAGTATATCACTATAGCTAAATGGCGGGAACTAAAGCGAAATATTTAAAATTGAGTGGTTTGGAACCCCTAATTATTACTCCAGATAGCAACTTTATCAATGTTGGGGAACGGACCAATGTGGCAGGATCCAAAAAGTTCTTACGACTCATCAAAGAAGAGAAATTCGAAGAAGCCCTTGAAGTCGCTCGGCATCAAGTGGAAGGGGGTGCCCAAATCATAGACGTCAACATGGATGATGGTTTGATTGATGGCAAAGCCGCCATGGTCAAGTTTTTGAATTTAATTGTTGCCGAACCGGATATCGCCCGTGTGCCTATCATGATTGATAGCTCCAAATGGGAAATTGTAGAAGCAGGTCTTCAAGTCGTTCAAGGAAAATGTGTAGTGAATTCCATTAGCCTGAAAGAGGGTGAAGAAGAATTTATACGCCAGGCAAAACTGATAAAACGCTATGGTGCAGCAGTTATTGTTATGGCTTTTGATGAGGTTGGGCAAGCTGACACCTTGGAACGTAGAATTGAAATCGCAGAACGTTCCTACCGTGTTTTGGTAGATAAAGTGAAATTCCCACCAGAAGACATCATTTTCGACCTTAATATTTTCCCCGTTGCTACTGGAATGGAAGAACATCGCCGCAACGCTTTGGACTTCATAGAAGGTACCCAATGGGTAAGGGAGAATCTACCCCATTGTAGTGTGAGTGGCGGAGTAAGTAATGTCTCCTTCTCTTTTCGTGGGAACAACGCGGTGCGCGAAGCCATGCATTCCGCTTTTTTATATCATGCCATCGGTGCGGGAATGAATATAGGGATTGTGAATCCTGCCATGCTCGAGGTTTATGATGATATCCCGAAAGACCTGTTGGAGCATGTAGAGGACGTTCTTCTGAATCGCAGGGATGATGCTACGGAAAGACTTTTGGAATTCGCAGAAACGGTGGTGGGCAAATCCAAAGAGAGTAAAGTTGACTTATCCTGGCGCGAAGAACCACTACAAAATCGTATTACCCGTGCCTTGGTCAAGGGCATTGACCAATATATCGTGGAAGATGTAGAAGAAGCCCGTAAACACGCTTCAAAACCAATTGAAGTTATCGAAGGAAATCTAATGACAGGGATGAATGTAGTGGGTGACCTTTTTGGGAGTGGTAAAATGTTCTTACCCCAAGTGGTCAAGTCTGCAAGAGTCATGAAAAAAGCAGTAGCGTATCTGACTCCGTTCATTGAAGAATCTAAAGATTCCAATAGCAGTGCGGCGGGAAAGATTCTTATGGCTACCGTCAAAGGAGATGTTCACGACATTGGAAAGAACATCGTAAGTGTGGTGTTGGCCTGTAACAACTATGAAATTGTTGATTTGGGAGTGATGGTTCCTCCCGAAAAAATAATCAATAAAGCCAAAGAAGAACAAGTTGATATCATCGGTTTGAGCGGCTTGATTACACCATCGTTGGATGAGATGGTCTTTTTAGCCAAAGAGATGGAACGGCAAGCTTTTAAAGTTCCTTTGCTGATTGGCGGGGCAACCACAAGCAAAGCGCATACTGCGGTGAAAATCGACCCAGTCTACAGTAACTCCGTAGTTCATGTCAACGATGCTTCCCGCGCAGTGACCGTGGTAGGGGACCTATTGCAGAAAGAAACCTCTGGCCTTTACAAAAAATCCATAAAACTCGATTATGAAAGCTTCCGTGACAAATTTTTGAACCGGACCAAGCAAAAAGAGTATTTGAGTTTGAATGAGGCGAGGGAAAACAAACTCCAAATTGAATGGAACGATGAGGATATCGTCAAACCTCAAAAACTGGGCATTCAGGTATGGAATGACTTCAATTTAGCACAGCTTAAGGATTTTATAGATTGGACACCTTTTTTTCGCAGTTGGGATTTGCACGGGAGGTATCCCAACATTTTGAAAGATGATATCGTAGGCAAGCAAGCCGCGGAGCTTTTTGAAGATGCGCAGGCGAGGCTGTCGAAAGGGTTGGAGGAGAGGCGGCGGG
>CALBPG010000088.1 GCA_937899065.1 uncultured Allomuricauda sp. | reverse complement strand
CAAGTTTCTGAAACGCCAAAAGAGTTTATAGGAGCATTAACAGCTGACAACGCCTAAATGTTTTAATCACCTAAAACGGAGAATGATATAATCAAACCTGATTTGACCGTCATGGAAGACCAATTTTTTGGCCCCTTCTACACCGCTTTGTACAAATCAATATTGAGTGCGAATAATGTTATTGAAAACTCCACTGATGACATTCAAGTGGGCGAAGCCAAGTTTTTAAGAGGATTGTCCTACTTTAAGTTGGTACAGGTCTTCGGAGATGTTCCGGTAAACTTATCCCCAACTCCTCCAGTGGATGACCCTTCCATTTTAGAGCGACAACCAGTTTCTAATATCTATAATGAAATCATCATCCCTGATTTGCAAGATGCCATCGCTGCGCTTGGAAATGAGATAGAGAGTGGTAGAGCGTCTCGATGGGCAGCGCAAGGAATTCTAGGGAAGGTTTACGTACACTTGGGGAATTTTCCTCTTGCGGAAACAGAGTTGGCTGCCGTGGTGAACGGAGCCAGCAGCGCAGGGATTGAGTTGCAGGCAAATTTTGCCGAAATCTTTGGTTTTGAAAACGACTTGAATCCTGAAATCATTTTTGCAACTCAAATATCTAGTTCAATCGTAGATGAATATGGTTTTTCTGAGTTTTGGTCTTGGTCTGGTGGACTGGATACCAAATCGTTGGAACCTTTGGATTTGGATTTGGTAGCTGCCTTTGATGCTAGTGAAGCAGGTGGAGATACCGATTTGAGAAGAGTGGTAACGATTGACGAAACCTTACTGGCGTCTCCTAAATTTCCACAAGCTAATGGTCCTGACCATGACTGGATTGAATTACGACTGGCAGATGTTATTCTGTTGTATGCGGAAGCTTTAAACGAAAATAACAATACGGCCGCGGCGCTTACGGAATTAAATAAAATCCGAACCAGAGCAGGCCTATCAAATTCCACGGCTGCAACAACTGGGGAAATAAGACAAGCCATTCAAGATGAAAGAAGGTTGGAACTCGCTTTTGAAGGACAACGTTGGTTCGATTTGGTTCGCACAGGAACGGTAGATGCCGAAATGGGTGAAACCATCAATCCGAATTATTACATATTCCCGATTCCTGTATCAGAAGTTTTGGCGAGTGGTGGTGTAATTGAGCAAAACCCTGGATATTAGTTAGTTGACACTTTGAAAGTCTTTGGGAATAATCACGATAATGGAAATCAATTTGAGTTAGTTTAGTTAAGTAATAGGCTATTGTTGAAGAAATTTTAACGATAGCCTTTTTTACCTAAAAAAACACCAATAATCTTGGAAAAGGTCTATTTATTTTTTATAAATTTAACAAACCAATCTGGTTAACCAATTTGGTCTAACAGTTATGAAAGTAGAAATCCTAACCAAAAACGAGAACAATTCCGTACAACAAGGAATTATTTCGAAGCTTCGCGATTACATCGAATACAAGAACCTGGAACCAGGGGATAAACTCCCCTCAGAGCGTATGCTTTCAGAACGTTTCGAGGTGAGTCGCAGTAACATTCGAGAAGCGATACAGAAGTTGGAGTTTTTTGGGATTTTGAAATCAAGACCCCAAAGCGGAACATTTATCGCGAATATTGGTCGAGTAGCCATGAGCGGAATGCTCGATGATATTTTACGATTGGAAGACCCCTCATTCAAAAGCTTGGTGGAGACGAGAATCCTTTTGGAGCTGAAAACAGTACGATTGGCTGCTTTGCGAAGAACGGAGGAGGACCTTGAAAAAATAGGTGCGGCACTCGAGGCATACAATGCGAAAGTATTAAAGGGTCAGGAAGCTGTAGAAGAAGATTTACTGTTCCATTTAGCTATTGCCAAGGCAAGTAAGAACAGTACGATGAATACCTTCATGCTCATTATAACACCAGAAATCATTACCAATTTCAACAAACACCATGTTTGTGATGCAAATCTTTCTGTGAAAGGAATTAAGGAACATGAAGAGATTTTTGAGGCCATTAAGGAGCAAGACCCTAGGAAGGCCAAAGCAAAAATGAAAGCACACTTTAGCGTGTTGTACCAATATTGTTACAACATTTAAAGATTTGAAGGATAGGGAAATAGAATTGCACGCTTCTATTTTCCTTGGATTTAAATAACGTAGGAGGGAGGTGACACTTTCCAAATTTGGGATTCAATATCTCGTTTAGAACCTGTTACCGAGCATCTAGAAATATGTATTTGCTGAATAAGATTTTGAGTTTTCAAAATCTACAAACCTAATATGAATAGGTCATGAAGCTTAAAGGTTTACGCTGGTGGGTTATTACGTTAATAGCACTGGCTACAGTTATCAATTATATCGATAGACAAGCATTACCTGTACTTTGGCCAGATATGGCTGAAACGCTGTATCCGGATAAAACAGCCGACGAACGCAAGGGTATTTACGCGCTTATCTCCACCTTTTTCATCTTCTCATATGCTTTCGGACAGGCCGTTTTTGGGAAGATTTTCGATAAAGTTGGAACAAGACTTGGTTTTACTTTGTCCATTGGTTTCTGGTCGATTGCCACAGCTTTGCACGCTTTTGCAAAAGGTGTGGTCGGCTTATCCATTTTCCGTTCGCTACTAGGTGTATCTGAAGCGGGAAACTGGCCGGGAGCGGCAAAAGGAAACGCGGAATGGTTCCCGACAAGAGAACGCGCTTTTGCGCAGGGAATATTTAACTCAGGAGCTGCTATTGGTGGTATCGTTGCCTTCCCTACCATAGGATTGTTGTCCGTCTATTTCAGTTGGCATTACATCTTTATTTTGGTAGGACTGGTAGGCTTACTATGGCTCATTCCCTGGTGGATTGTTGTAAAGTCTCCGCCTTCAAAACACCCTTGGATAAGTAAAGAAGAGCGAGAATATATTTTATCGGGACAGCAAAACCAGGATCAAGACGGTGATGGCACTTTCGATGAAGGATACAATCCAGATACGGGAAAAATGCTATCCCATAAAGAAAGTTGGGGTGTAATTATCGCCTCAGCCGCCATTGATCCAATATGGTGGCTATTTATCTTTTGGATTCCCATTTACCTTAATGAAGTGTATGGAATGGATGTCAAAGCCATTGGTTTTTACGCATGGGTTCCTTATGTAGGTGCGATGATTGGCGCTTGGTTTGGTGGACTTTTGGCTCAAAATAGAATTAAGGCGGGATGGACCGTAAACCGCACTCGAAAATTTGTCATCACCTTGGGGTGTCTCATCATGTTGCCTACCCTTTTGGCCATGGCCAATCCGGGTGGCCCGGAAACCGCAGTGATATTGATGGCGGTTATTCTCTTCGGATTTCAAGTCGCTATCGGGAACGTACAAACCCTACCCAGTGACTTCTTTGGTGGTAAGTCTGTGGGTACGCTTGCAGGATTTGCTGGAATGGCCGCAAAGCTAGGAGCCTTTGGACTTACGGCACTGGTGCCCTGGTTGACCTCGGGTGGGAATTATACGCCAGCCTTCGTGATTGGCGCCGCATTGGCCATCATCACCATGGCAAGCATATGGATATTGTGTCCAAAAATTGAACCCTTAGGAGAACTTAAATAAGCATAAAATTTAACTGAAAATAAATGAGTGATTCAAATCAAAAAATAGCAGTAATTACTGGCGCTACAGGAGGTATCGGTTTCCAAGTCGCGAAAAGACTGGGGCAAGACGGCTACACGGTCATATTGAATGGTATTCAAGATAATCAGGGCGCCGAACGCATTCAAGAACTTACCGAGGCTGGAATTACTGCCGAATATTATGGCTTTGATGTAACCGACGAAGATGCCGTAAACGAAAACATCAAAAACATTGGTGAAAAGTATGGTAAAATAGATGCTGTAATCAACAATGCTGGTGGACTCGGTGGCAGGTCTCGTTTTGAAGATATGACCACTGAATTCTTCCGAGGGGTAATGGCCTTGAATTTGGATTCTACCTTCTTCGTTTCCCGAGCTGCCATTCCTTATCTGAAAAAAGGAAATAATCCATCTATCATTAATTACACCTCTAATGCGGGATGGAATGCTGGTGGGCCAGGAGCTGGGATTTATGGAACATCCAAAGCGGCGGTGCACACACTAACGCGTGCATTGGCGAAAGATTTGGCGGAATACAATATCCGCGTCAACGCCGTCTCACCCGGAACAATTGACACACCTTTCCATACGCAAAATAAATCCACAAAACCAGAAGAATTAACCTCATGGAAGAACAATATCATGCTGGGTCGTTTGGGTCAGCCGGAAGAAGTAGCCTCAGTTATCTCATTTTTGGTGAGTGACGATGCCGCTTTTATGACTGCGGAGACGGTCCAGATTGGTGGTGGACAAGGATTAGGTATCTAGGTGGAATCCTTTTAGAAGAATGATAAAAAAGCAATCAAAGAACAAACACAACAATGAAAAAAGTAGTGACTTTCGGAGAAATCATGCTTAGATTGGCCCCTCAAGGATTTTTACGGTTTTCTCAGGCCAATAGCTTTGACGCAATCTATGGCGGTGGTGAATCGAACGTAGCCGTGTCTTTGGCGAACTATGGGGTACCTGTGGATTTTGTAACCCGCTTGCCCAAAAATGACATAGGCCAATGCGCGCTGATGGAAATGCGAAAGAGGGGGGTTGGTACCGATAAAATTATTTACGGCGGTAACCGATTGGGAATCTATTTTCTAGAGACTGGAGCAGTGTCTAGAGGCAGTAAAGTAGTTTATGACCGAGCTCATTCAGCGATGGCGGAAATTGAAAAGGGCATGGTCGATTGGAAATCGGTGTTCGACGGGGGAGAATGGTTTCATTGGACCGGAATTACACCTGCCATCTCACAAGGCGCAGCAGATGCCTGTCTGGAGGCAGTGAAAACCGCTAGTGAGTTGGGCGTAACCATCTCAACCGATTTGAATTATCGCGCAAAACTTTGGACCTATTGCGATGAAGCCAAGCGAGAAGAAATTATGAGTGAACTAACGGCATACTGCGATATCGTTTTGGGCAATGAAGAAGACGCCGAAAAACATTTTGGCATCAAACCCGAAGGACTTGATATCACCACCCAAGGCGAACACGTAAAGGCCGAAGCATTCTTATCCGTTTGTAAACAAATGATGAAACGCTTTCCAAAAGCCAAAAAAGTGATTACCACTTTACGAGGTTCGTTATCCGCTTCGCATAATACATGGGCAGGAGTTTTGTACGACGGAGAAACCATGTTCAAATCCCCAGAGTATCAAATCACCCATATCGTCGACCGTGTTGGAGGAGGTGATTCGTTTATGGGAGGGCTCATTTATGGTTTGTTGAAATATCCCGAAGATGACCAGAATGCATTGAATTTTGCCGTGGCGGCATCTTGTTTAAAGCATACCATCAAAGGTGATGCGAATTTGGTTACCGTGGGAGAGGTTGAAAAATTGATGAGCGGGGATGCTTCCGGTCGTGTAGCTCGATAAAGTATGGCGTTTAAAAAAGTTACCCAGGAAGACGTTTTGGTGCAGATGGGCAAATCGGGTTTAATACCCGTTTTCAACCATACAGACCCTGATATTGCCAATGCAGTTTTGGATGCCTGTTATCAAGGAGGTGTTCGTGTTTTTGAATTTACCAATAGGGGAGCGAATGCCCTTGAGGTATTTGAGGCTTTGGTGGCGCATGCCCAAAAGTATCCAGACTTGTTATTAGGCATTGGCACCATATTCTCTGCTGAAGACGCCAAAATGTTTCTGAAGAAAGGAGCGCAATTCATTGTTTCTCCAGGGATGGTTCCTGAAATGGCAACTTTTTGTGCCTCTGAAGATGTCCTTTGGATACCAGGTTGTGCTACGGTTAGCGAAATTCACCAGGCTTTGGAACTAGGTGCAAAAGTAGTCAAGGCTTTTCCCGGAAATGTTTTAGGACCAGGATTTGTCAAAGCGGTAAAAGCAGTGTTTCCAAAGTTACCCATTATGCCTACTGGTGGCGTTTCTCCGACAGAAGAAAACCTCAAAGCATGGTTTGATGCTGGGGTGGTTTGCGTAGGGATGGGTTCAAAACTGGTCACCAAAGAAGTAATCAACGCCCAGCGTTATGACGCTCTAGAAAGCTTAGTGAAGCATACATTGGGTATCATCACCAACATTCGAAATTGATGTTTTTACCTACTACGCTAAACTTTTGGGTATAAATTTTCTAAGATTTGGTTGAGCTTCAAAACATCTTTTTCTTCTTTTAAGGAAATATTGTGGTCTTCCATATATTTCTTAAGCCGCTCCTTTTGTTCGGGAAGCATTTCCAAAATGTTGTTTTTGGTTACCCGAAACAACAGACCATCGGATTCCCGTAAGAAAAAGTATTTGTGATGTAGACTCACTTTGTCTTTGCCAACTTTTTCCATGGTTTTCGCATCAACAAAGGCCTTTTTGATGCGAATACTGGAAAGGCGGTAGACGCTGAAGTTTTCACCTTCTCGCATCATTTCGTAAAACTTCCTTTCATCAGAAAACCTATCAAACGAGGTCCCATTAAAAATCACTTGGGTGATTTCCTTATCGTTGGGCAGCCCTTGTGGAATACCTTCTTCGTCTTTGATTTCAAATTCATTTTTCCCAAGATTGAAATTACAATGGTCATAAGCCATCTCTTCTCCCGAAGCCAAATGGATAGAAACTTGGTTCTCCCAAGATTCACTGAGGTAGAAGGCATTTTGTGCTCTAAAATTTCTCGACTTTTGCGAGTTATAGAAGATTTTTCGATTGTTGGTGTCAAAACCATCCAAAATAAAGTCTGTTTGCAGCATGGGACGGTTTTCCAAAACAATGGCTTGCGCCGAAAGAGTAGGAGCCATGAATAGGAGGAGACCTCCTAAAATGCAACTTTTTATTTTCCAGTTCGATGTAATTTCGTTCATGATGACGGATTTAAATTAACAAAATTGACCTTACATTTAAGGTACTGAAAAACTTGCTGTAAATCAACGAATGAGAAGGATTTAACCTTAATTTATCAAATTGAAACCTCGTGCTTTAACAGTGGTTTTGCCGATTTTTCAGAACCATGATGCGTACCCTTTTTTAATACCTTTCTATACTTGCTTATTCGTTTTGGTCTCGTATTTTTAACAGATACTGATACTAAGACTTGGACTCTATGCTAAAAAAATGGTTTGTAAAAATGGCATCCATCCTATTTCCAAATAGGGTGGTTGCTTTTGCATATCAGCAGTTGACCAGTCCACAAATCCGTAAGCTGAGACAGCATGAATTGACAGTCTTAGACCAATCAGAAAAGGAAACCTTCAAATTTCAAGATTTTGATATTCAGTTGTACGCATGGAAGGGAGGTCCAAAAAGTGTTCTGCTCATTCATGGCTGGGAGGGACAAGCTGGAAACTTTGCAGATTTGATACAAGAACTACGCCAACACGAGTATACCGTACATGCCTTTGATGCGCCTTCTCATGGATTCAGCAGTACTGGAAAAACCAGCCTTTTTGAATTTACGGAACTGGTAGGTGTACTCATCAAAAAATACAAGGCAACAAAACTGGTAAGCCATTCCTTCGGAGGTGATGCTACCACCTATGCCTTGATTAAGAACCTTGACATTATCATTGACCAATATGTTTTGCTAACGGTTCCCAATCGCTTCTTGGAACGGATTGATGATGTAGCACAGCAAGTGGGGATAACAGAAAAAGTGAAAAATAAGCTAATCACAAGGTTAGAATCTGAAATCGGATTAGATGTTGCGGGATTAAATGTTAGTGATTTTGTCGAGCACGTTCAGGTAAAAAGAGCACTTATCATCCATGATACCAATGACAGGGTTATTCCAATTGAACGTGCCAAAAAAGTAAACGAATATTGGAAAAATGCTGATTTCCTCGAAATAGAAGGAACCGGTCATTTTAGAATACTCCGCACAAAAAAAGTATTAGACCAGGCCATTACTTTTTTGAACGCTTAATACCGCCAGCTTTTCAGGTCAGCCCCGTTTGGCGCAACATTTTGCACCTTTTCACCATATTTTTTGATGAACATACGGTGATAGCGCAGTCGGCTGATGTGGTTTCCGTTTTCGTGGTCGCCGTTCCAACAGTGTTCGGCGCGATCTCCGTAGTCCACTTCACCATTATAATAAGGTGCCGTAGTTTCGGATAGGATTTCCTCAGCAAGGTATACCGCGTTGTTGAGGTAATAATTGTCCATATCCCCGCAATACAGATGGATTTTGTTTTCCCAGTCTGCTCCATGTTTGGCCCAATCCCGCTTTAGGATATAAGCGAGGTCATAGTTTTCCTTCCAATACGCCGCTACGTCTTTGTCAACTTCCCCGGTAAGGCGATTCCAGATACGTTTGGGATAGCCCTCTTCATCAATGGGCGAATAGGTAGCTTCCCAAATATCCCATTGTTGCCCAGACCGCCCTTTGGTGCCCAATACCAATTCGCGATAATTCATGTCTTTTAAGGTAGCGTCTACATTCCCCAAATAATCGCGATGGCCGGCAACTAAGGTTTTTCTGAAGGTGCCTTCTTCATAAT